>JALVPF010000145.1 GCA_027031935.1 Myxococcales bacterium
TACTTCATGCTATAGAGTCCAACAAAAAGAGCATCAAAGAGGCGCTATATGCTACGCTAAGAAGTCACAAGCTTGCTCCGTTTTTGGTTGATCAATCTGTGCATTTTTTTAGGGGTGAAGAGACACTATTGCTTCGATCAGGGTTTGCCCAAGTGCTCAAGGCAAAAACGATAGGCAGAAGCGGAGCAGGATTTTTCTATGCCATTCCACAATCAGTTGAACATCTCAAACAAAAAGAGCAAAGACTCATGGAAAAAAGAGATTGAACGATAGTCGATTAGGTGGATACACACATCTGCATAAACAGCCCACACCTGAGGCCTTCGCAACAGTTCTGAATATCAGGATTGCAGGTCTCCATGATCTGCTTGCATTCACCCACTTCACATTGGCAGGTTTGTTCGTTGCAGAACCAGCCTGTCTGGCAATCACCGCAGCACGACTGGTACTCGCACTGGCCAGTCTGCTGGTTGCACACCGAGTCTATGGCGCAATCGCTGTTGTCAGAGCAGTTCAGGTTGCGTTCACAGTGGGACATGGAGTTGCAGGTATAACCCTGGCAGCAAGGTTCATTGGAGCAGTCATATCGAGGTTCACAGGCACCGTTGTTCAGGTTGCAAACATAGCAGTCATATACCTGTGCGCAGGTACCATCGGGATCGTCATATTGATAACAGGGCTTTGGCTTGCAAATGTACTGCCCGGTTCCCTTTGCACAATAGAAGTTTTCGTCACAGTGGGCATCATCTGTACATTCCACACAGGAGTACTGGGAGGGATTTGAAGGAATATCGTCGAGCTTGCAGTGAGAGCCGTTTTCATTGCCTGCACAATCCGAATCGTTGAGGCACTCGGCATAGAAGCACGAACCATCATCGGTGTTGCAACGTTGTCCAGCACCGAGCTTTTCTTCGCATTCCTGGTCCGTCTCACAGCCTGATTGGCAGGCAAAATCCCTGCACCATTGCAAGGCACCACAGTGATCGCTGGTAAGGCATTGTACACAGTCGCCCGTATTGGTGTCACAATGGGTGCCAGCTTGGTTGATACAGTCGTTATCGCTGGTACAAACCACGTCAGTGCAGGAATGGGTGCCCTGGGAACAGTGTTTATCAGTACCACATTGTGCGTCTTCCAGGCACTCTACGCAGGTGAAGGTATCCAGCCAGCAGTATGGATCCGGGTTCATGCAATGGGCATTGTTGTAGCACTCCACGCAGGTATGAGACGAAGTCTCACAGACCTGAGGAGATGTGCAGTGTTCATTGGTGACACAGGCAAAGCATTTTCCAATATGGGTATCGCAGTGAGGTTTTCCAAGCTCGGTACAGTCAGCATCCGAAGAGCAATCCGGACCTTGAGGTTCGCAGGTATAAGTCTGGTTGCAGATATTATCGGCAGGGCAATGATCTGCGGAAGTACACTCCACACATACTCCATCCGGCAAAAGACAGTGGGGCAGGGGAGATTCACAGTCATCGTCTGAGGCACACACTGATTCGGGAACACACACCTCCTGCATGACGTTGCAGGTATAGCCGGCAGGGCATTGGTCCGAGCCAGCCTTGGAGCAGACCGTGCCTATCTGGCAATAACCTCCGATGCACAGGTGGGAGATGGGACACTGGGCAATGGTAGTGCAAACCTGGGGTCCATTTTCGTCAGAGCCGCAACCACCATCCTGTGTGCAGGCGTCTGGTGTTCCAGAGTCGTTCGATTCCTGATTGCCGGAACAAGCGGCCAGGACAAAGGCCACGCTCATGGCAAGAATCAACAGGTGTTGTTTATTGATCATCTTATCCTACCTTTGGGGCTGAGCTAATAACACTGCGTAATGTCAACAAATCATTGAGGAGGTATGCACAAACCTCCAGGATGACCTTGTTCAGGGAAGAACCATCTGATGTGACATTCTGTACCGCCCTGACAATTCGGGCTCAAGGGAGAGCAGCCGTACCTGCAGGTAAAGGTCAGGTTCCAGGAGGAGTCGGCTAAGGAGCAAAGCACAAAGCATCCCCAGTTGCTGTCGCAATACAGGTTCTGGCTGGCGTCACATTCGGCGGAAGAAAAACACGGATCACCGTCACCACCATGTCCTTGCGATATACATACCCTCTGGTTAGGGTCGCAGGTATAGCCGGCAGGACATGAGGTGGGATCCGTAGGATCACATTCATCACCGTCCCTTACGCAGTCGCCGCTGTTAGCATCACAGTGGGAACCCGCAGGACATGCCAGGTCAGTACACATGCATTTGCCCGTGTTGGTATCGCAGTCGAAATTTTCCGGGCAGTCATCTGGTTCCGTGCAGAGATTGATGCACTGGCAGGTGAGATTGTCACAGTACTGATCCGCAGGGTTGCATATGCCGCCGCAGCAATCCACCTGGCCGCATTCGTGAGTGTTGTAGTTGCATGTCTGTGGTGGTGTGCAGTCGTCGTTGGCGTCACAGCCGGGTTTACAGTTTCCATCGCTTACATCACACCACTGGCCCTGCTGGCATTGTTCCGGAGTACAGCCAGGGGACACACAGTGATTGTCTATGCAGACATAACCCGCCAGGGGACAGTCTATATCCGCCACGCATTCGGGGATACAGTCCCCTGTTTCCGTGTTGCACCTGGGGAACTCGGGATCGTCGCAATCCGAGTCGGACTGGCAGCCGGTGGACTCGGGAGTGCATGTACCAAAGTTGCACTTGAACCCAACACAGCAATCGTTGTTGCCCTGGCACACGGGAGGAGGCGCGGTACATTCGTTGTTTTTGCACACCAGGCAGGTGGGACCTGCACAGTCTTCCCTGGTCTGGCAAGATGAGGGTCTACAGCTATGGTCCTGGCATTTGTAGCCATCGTCACAATCGTCATCAGTGTCGCATTGTACTTCATCGCCACCCATGGGTTTGCATTGGCCTCCGATGCAGGATTCTCCGGCATAACAGGAACAATCGTCAACACAGTTTACAGGAGGTGCGCCTGTCTCGCATTTTTTGGTTGCAGGGTTGCAGACCTCTCCTGCCGTCTTGTCGCATTCGTAGTTGCATCCAGAAGGACACTCGCTGCCAGCACTGCAAACACCGTCGTGACAGCTTTGTCCATCGCAGCAGTCATCATCCGATGTACAGAGCACAGGGCAGTCATTTTCTCCACCATTGTTGCCGTCAGCATCCAGGGTACCTGAGTCAGGCTTTGTATTTCCGCTTGAACATCCAAGGGCAAAAACCACCAAGGCCAAGGCAACTGAGAAAAACAACTTGCTAATTACTTCGCTTTTCATCGGATATTCTCCCTGCGGTCAAGAGTCTGATATACAAATCATCAAACTGCGCAATGGTCTGCCAGCAATGGTATACTAAGAGTTAATCTATTGTTTCGTCAAGCAATGGTAAGGATTAAAAGAACATTGACTCATTCCAAAATGGTTCGCGCTACCGTGAAAGATGTGACCTCCTTTGCTCCTGCTTCTAGAAGCACCCTGGCACATTCATCCAATGTAGCTCCTGTGGTCACCACGTCGTCTACGAGGCATATGGTTTTTTTTCTCACAAGCGTCGGCTTGACCACCCTGAAGGCATTCTCCACGTTTTTTCTTCTATTTTTGCCGAGAGCCATGCGGGCCTGGGCTGGAGTATTCCTCTGGCGCCTCATTATGGACAGCTTCACCGGTGTTTGTGTCAATTTTCCAAGACTCGATGCGATTAGCGCAGCCTGATCGAACATTCTTGTCCTGAGGCGTTTTCCATGAAGCGGTACAGGGACGATTAAATCCACGTGAGACCAATTCCAATCCGGGATGGAAACACTCATGGCCTGTCTTGCCAGGTATTGGGCGAGTTCACTTCTGCGCGAGAGTTTCATGGCCAATACGGCCTGTTGAACACCTCCTCCAAACATGAAGGCTGAGCGGATCTTTTTGACCATGGGGCGATGCAGCCTGCACGAAGGACATAAGTCAGAATCTTTGGCAACCAGGGGTTGACCACAGACGGAACAGATAGGTGGGACTATTTCATCAAAGGAAAACCGGCATTCCTGACATATCACCGATTTGGGATCGTCTAAAAGTTCATTGCATATGGCACAGGATGGAGGAAGTAGCAGATCCAGAAAGGCGCCGGCCAAAAAGCGAAGCATCGAAAGCTGTCCCCCGGGAAAACCGAATTAGCTTTCGCCTTGTAAATCCAGTTTTTCTGCATCGATCCAGAGTCCGTCCAGATCGTAATAATCACGAGCCATTTCCTGCAACACGTGAACTATCACATCACCATAGTCCAGCAAGATCCATTGTCCGGTGTCCATGCCCTCTATTCCCAGGGGCTTGATCTTCTTTTCTCTCGCCTCCCGGCGAATATGATCTGCTAGAGCACGAGCATGCCTATCGGAAGATGCAGAGACAATGAGTACATAATCGGTATAGGATGTGACATTTCTGACATCCAGCAAAGAAGGCGCCCGAGCCTTTTTTTCTTCTGCCAATTCGGCCAAAAATTTAGCCAGATTCAAGGATTTGATGGTACTCCTCCTGTTTTTGCGGAATCCTTCTCCGCATCTTCTTTTTTGTCTGGTTTTGCCTTGCGAGCCACTCCTGCAGGTGGGCCCAGAGTGGCCGTAAAGCCCTTTCCAAAAAAGAAGTCCAAAGGATGTGTGTCGACTTTTATACGTTCGGGAAGGGGTTTTACGGTCTTTGGGTCAGGAGGCGATATGGATGGAGGGTTACCGAAACCATCAGCTTCCAGGTTTGCCTTTACACTAAGCGTGACCTCTTGGTTAGAAGGATTTTTCCATTTAAGAACCCCATCGAATTGCACCTTGAGGACTACGCCTGTTTCCAGGTCTACTACCAGCTCTCCTGCTGCATCCTGGGGTTTTGCGTGTTCGCGCCACTTGTGTTGCTCTGACAAGGTGGGCTCAACCGGGTAGACGTATTTGGTCACTCCATCGGGAACCTTTGGTTGTGGTCTGTTAGCAGGCAGGGATGGTTTGGTGCGAGCCAGGGAGATGGAATATTTTATGGCATCTCGGCCAAAATGCCTGGTCAGGCCCTTTTTTCCAAAAGCCAGTTCTCCCCTGAACAATCTGAAAATGGCAGCCCACGCTCCGTAGGCCTGGTTACGTTGTGTCAGGTGTACTCCATCGATGGTCTGTCTGGCATGGAATGGACCATAACGACTTTTGATCCACAAATTTTTTCCTGAGAACACCAGCTCGTAACCCTGCTCGGCGTCATTGTCCACTTTTACACGAAAATCCCCATTGGCTGCCTGTACAATGAGAGCCTGTTCTTTCAATGATGTGTAATGCTCGGACGTGGAGAAACGAAATCGTACATCGGAACGCCAGCGATGGGCACCCAAGCGATATGCGACCTCGTCGAAGGTCATGAAAGCCAGGCGCCTGGCTACATCCTCAGACTCTGCCAGAGAATAGGCGTCCGGGACTGGACCAAAATCCGGCTTCGAGTTTTCATCGGTCATGAATTTGCTCAGATGGGCTTCCATCTTGTCACCACAACCTGTGAACATGACCAACAAGAAAACGAAAGATAAAGATATTGACGCACTTTTCCTCATGGCGTTGGTAGAGTGCCTTAAGTCGGTATTATCGTCAACACTCAATCTATCGGCCCCTGATTTGCCATCTCGCTTGCGATCTCTGTGTCCATGCTGCAGAATCTTTTTCGGCAAGGTGAGTTCAGATGGGGGAGATCTGGTGCTTGATGACACACCTGCCTATGTGCTAGGCTCCTCGCCCCGGTGACAATGCGGGGAATGAACGCCGGTACACGATTGTTTAGTGGTCAATTGAATACTGAATCAGGTTTTGGTTCTGCCTCGACGGCGGACAGGAGGAGTAAGACCATGAATACAAACAAAAAGGGGCTGGTTCGATTTTTTCTCTTGGCTTCAGCACTGCTTGTATCAGTCGCAGGTTGTGCCAACAAGGGCAATACGGACAAGGACGGGCAAAAGGCCAACGCTGTTTCTGACAAGTCTGCAAGGCCGGCCGGGGAGATAGTTGCCAAGGTTGGAGATCAGGTCATCACCATGAAGGAGTTCGAAAACCAGCTCAACCACCAGAATCCCCTTATTCGGGCCCGCTACAAGTCCCTGGAGCAGAAGAAAAAGCTCCTTGATAACCTGGTACAGAGGGAGGCCATGGTGCAGGAGGCCAAGCGACTCGGCCTGGACAAGGATCCTGAGGTGATGCAGGGATTCAAGAAGATTCTTGCCAGGCAGCTGGTGAACAATGAGTTCAATAAAAAGAGGGTAAAGCAGATCCAGGTTACTGAAGAAGAAATAGAAAAGTACTACGAGGAAAATTCTGCCAGGTATCACGCACCGGAAAAAGTCAGGGTTCACCAGATCTTTTTTGCAGCGCCCAGTTCAGACAAGTCGATGGTCCAAAAAGCCAAGGCAAAGGCGAAGGAGATACTGGCCAAGCTCAAGGCCAAACCAGGGGACAGGAGATTGTTCCTCGAGTTGGCGAGGGAGTATTCGGATGACGAGGCGACAAAGAAGGTGGGGGGTGACACGAACTTCAGAACCCGCGCTCAGTTGGAAGAATCCTATGGAAAGAAGTTTGCCGATGCAGCTTTTGGCCTGAAGAAGGCCAACGACATCAGTGGGATTATACAGACAGAAAAAGGTTTTTACATTTTGCGCCAGTCTGGCCGGCAGGGAGCGCTGGATCTGCCTTTGGAGAAGGTCAAGGGCCAGATCCGCACGACCTTGTTTGCTCGTGCAAGGGGTGATGCTTACAAAAAGTTTGTCGAAGAACTCAAGGCCAAGGTCGGTGTACAGATTTTCGATGACGTGGTCAAGAAGGTGAAAGTCGATACCACCATGCCACCGGGACGCAGGAATACCTTCCCTGGTCCCGGTGGATCCAGAGTGAGCGGTATCAAGAGACCCAGCATTGGAAAACCGCAAACGGGGCTGTCCTCCATCAAGGGAATCAAACCGGTGAAGCCGTTACAACCCAAGAAATCCAAGGCTCCTGCCGCGCATGGAAAATAGAGTCATAAAAGCTGTGATCACAGGAGGTTCGGTGAAGCTCTCCATGACAATGTTTTGCTTGTTGAGCCTTGGTATATCAGGCTTGCTTTGCACTTCCTGTGAGGACGAGAAGAAGACCGAGCACAAGGAGGAATACCTTGCAAAGGTGAATTCCGACATTATCACCATCGAGGAATATCAGCAGGCCCTCGATGAAATCAAACAAGCTGGAAAAGGCTTTTTTGCAAACAACGAGAGTGCCAGCAGGATCAAGCGAGACCTCCTCGAACGCCTGATAGATCAAAAGCTTTTGCTGCAGGAAGCGCACAGAAAGCACATCACCCTCGATCCCGTGTTGGTTGACGCTTCCATGAAAATGCTCAAGGACGAATATCCCGATGGCGGTGTAGAACAGCAGCTCAAGGCAAAAGGTCTGACAGATGAGGAATATGCCCGGAGGACCAGACAGTCTTTGTTGATTCAAAAGCTTCTCAAGCAGGAAGTGGTAGACAGAATTGCGATCTCTTCCGATGACATAAGCAACTATTACAATCAGCACAAGGATCGATTTGTAAAACCGGAGGAGGTCAGGGTTCGTCAGATAGTGACCAAGACCAAGGAGGAGGCTGAAGATCTCCGAAAGAGAATCCTGAGAGGAGAATCTTTCGAAAAGTTGGCGAAGAGTCATTCCTTGGGGCCGGAGAAGGACAAGGGTGGTGATCTCGGCTGGTTTCCCCGCGGAAGGATGCCTCCGGAGATCGAAAAGGTTGCGTTCAAGCTTTGGCCTGGAACCAAGGTGAGCAAGGTAATAGAGTCTCCATATGGTTTTCATCTGTTTCAACCTGTGGGCAAGAAACCAGCGAGGGAACTGACTCTGGACCAGGCAAGCAAAGAGATCGAACGGGTGTTGAGAGAATCACGAACCAAAGAGGCAGAGAGATTCTACACCAGGTCCTTACGGGAGCATGCCAACATAGACAGAGACTTGCAGCGCCTGGAACGAATTCAGTAAGATCCGGGTGAAAACAGCAAGGCGACCAATTCGCCTCAGGGCAGGAGATCATGAAAACAAGAATATTTTTATCGATGACCATGTTCATTTTGTTCATTTTCGGTGTGGTTCCAAAAGTCAGCGGCAAGGTTATCGACAGGGTCGTTGCGGTGGTGAACAACGAACCAATTTTACTGAGTGAGGTGGATTCCAAGTGTAAATATGCATTGGAACAGGTTCCTGCAAGCATGTCTCTGGACAAGGCTGCGGAGGAGAGAAGAAAGATCCGTTTGGACACGCTGGACACCATTATCGATGAGACATTGATGCAGCAGCAGATAAAAAAGCACCACATAGAAGTCAAAGACGAAGAGGTGGAGAGATACATCTCCATGATAAAGTCGGAGCATAACCTGACGGACGAACAATTTGCCATGGCTCTCAAACAGGAAGGAATGACCATGGAGTCATTCAAGGCCAGGCAGCGCAAGCAAATCGAAAAGCAGAAACTCCTCGGACGTGAAATACAGAGCAAACTCAAGGTCAGCGAAAAGGACATAGAGCAATATTACAGGCAACACTATATGACCGAAGCCGGTTCGGAGAAAGTCAAGGCCAGCCATATACTTTTTTCCGTACCACCAGATGCGACCAAGGAGCAGCAAGAAGCCATTTACAAAAAGGCCAAGGAGGTCCTCGCAAAATTGAGAGCGGGCGCAGATTTTGCCGAAATGGCCAAAAAGTATTCCGATGATCCCAGCGCATCCACTGGCGGAGATCTGGGATGGTTCAGGCGTGGGGACATGGTGGCTTCATTTGAAAAAGCAGCGTTTTCATTGAAGAAGGGGCAGGTCAGTGATCTGGTCAAGACCAGGTTTGGGTACCACATTATAATGGTAAAGGATCGCGCTTCGGACAAACCGCCAGCCCTGGACAAGGTGTCCATGGAAATTCGTCGAAGGTTGACCAAGGAGTTGGAAGGCAGGCTCATGCGCAACTGGTTGGATGATCTTCGGCGCCACAGCTACATAGAAATAAAACTGTGATCGACATTGGAATCACCATGGGGGATCCGGCAGGTGTGGGGCCGGAGATAATTCTTTCCGTTTTGGGTCTTGGAAGGTTCCATGATGACGTCCGTTTCACAGTGTTCGGCTCCAAGAAGGTCTTTTCTGAACGTGCCCTGGATTGCAATCTGCCGCTGTCGTTTTCGGTAAAAAATGTCCATCCCGATGAAGCAGTAGCACTGGGGGAGTATTCTTCCGGTGGTGGCGCGGCTGCCATGGCCAGCCTGGAGGCAGCGGTAAGGAGTTGGAAAGCTGGTGACTTGGATGCCTTGGTAACGGGACCGATTCACAAGCGGGCAGTGACCGAGGCGGGTATGCCTGGTTGCGGTCACACCGAATGGCTCGCAAACAGGCTTCACACAAAAGATCCGGTGATGATGTTGGCTGGAAGCAGCTTGAAGGTTGTCCTTGTGACTAATCATGTTCCCATAAGACGCGTTGCTAAAGAGCTAACCTTGGAAAAATTGAGACACGTGATAAGCCTGTCTTACGAGGAACTGAAAAAATACTTTTTCCCTGAAGGACCCAGGCTTGCTCTGGCCGCGCTCAATCCCCATGGAGAGGAAAATGGAAAAATGGGTCTGGAAGAGAAACAAGTCCTGCTGCCGGCCGTCGAACAGGCGACCAGGGAGGGTGTCTCCATACAAGGCCCCATAAGCGCAGATGCACTGTTTGCCCAGGCTGCTTCCGGGAAGTATGACGCGGTGGTGGCCTTGTATCACGACCAGGGACTGGGACCACTGAAGGCCTTGCATTTTCAGGACGCTGTAAATGTTACGCTGGGTCTGGGCATGGTTCGCACGTCTGTCGATCACGGACCAGCATATGATATTGCAGGAAAGGGCATCGCTGATACGACATCCATGAAAGCGGCCATTGACATGGCTGTCAGAATGGTGAGGACAAACCTTGGCAGGTAGCAAGGAGAAGCAGGAGCCGAACCTAATTCGGATTCGCGGGGCAAGGGTTCATAACTTGCAAAATGTGGACCTGGATTTACCTCGTTCCAGGCTGGTGACCATCACAGGGCCTTCCGGTTCCGGCAAGAGTTCCCTGGCCTTCGACACCCTGTATGCCGAGGGACAGCGAAGATACGTCGAATCCCTGTCTTCTTATGCCAGGCAGTTTCTAAACCAGATGGCAAAACCGGATGCAGACTCCATAGACGGTCTTTCACCGGCCATATCCATAGAGCAAAAGACCGTAAGTCATAACCCCAGGTCTACGGTGGGGACAGTGACGGAAATTCACGATTACCTGAGGCTTCTGTATGCGCGTGTCGGTAAACCTCACTGCCCCTCCTGTGGCGAACCCATAAGCTCCCAGACGGTTCAGGAGATGGTTGATGCCATACTGCAGATGCCCAAGGGGAGCAGACTGGGAATACTTGCACCAGTGGTTCGCGAGAGGAAAGGGGAGCATGCCCAGCTATTGCTGAACCTGAGAAAATCCGGATACACTAGAATAAATGTGGATGGCGAACTGATGGATCTGGAGGACGACATTCATTTGGACGCCAAGCGCAAGCACTCCATAGATGTATACATAGACAGGCTCGTGGTGAAGCAAGGCCTGCGGCAGCGCTTGACCGATTCGGTCGAGACATCCCTCAAGCTGGCCCAAGGCCTGGTCAAGATTGCTTCGGTGGATGGAGATGACAGGATTTTTTCGCAAAGACATGCTTGTGTACAGTGTGGAATATCCCTGCCGGAGATCAGCCCGCGATTGTTTTCTTTCAACAGCCCACAGGGCGCATGTGAAAAATGTGATGGCCTGGGAAACATTCATCGGGTCGATGCCAAGCTGGTGGTACCTGATGCTTCTTTGAGTTTGCGCCAGGGCGCCATTGCAGCCTGGGGAGAAAAATCTACCGGCTATTATTGGCAGACCTTGGAGGCTGTAGCTCGTCATTTTGATATCGACCTGGACAAGCCCTTTGAACAGCTTCCCAAAAAAGCACAAGAACTGATCCTTTTTGGCACCGGGGACGAAAAGGTTAGGGTTGAGTTTGTTAGCGCCAACATGAGCCACGAGTTCAGGCGGCCATTCGAAGGAGTGGTAAACAACCTGGCGAGGAGATATCGAGAGACACAATCCGAAGCCATGAGATCCGACATAGAGGCCTTCATGAGCAGCTCTCCTTGCCCGGAATGCATGGGACAGCGATTGCGACCAGAAGCCCTGGCAGTACTGCTCGGCGGAAAGAACATCGCCCAGGTGACAAGCTTGAGTGTCGCTCAGTGTCTGGAATTTTTCGAAAACCTGCGTGTTGAAAAGCAACTGGCAGCAGTAGCAGAACGCATCGTCCGAGAGATAAAATCCAGGTTGCGGTTCATGGTGGATGTGGGTTTGGATTACCTGACGCTGGATCGTTCCGCATCCAGTCTTTCGGGAGGAGAGGCCCAGAGAATACGTCTTGCTACCCAGATAGGATCAAGTCTGGTAGGGGTTTTGTATGTCATAGACGAGCCGACCATAGGTCTGCATCCCAGAGATTGCCAGAGGCTCCTTGGCACACTCAAGCAGATGCGAGATCGAGGGAACACGGTCCTGGTGGTAGAACACGATCCTGCAACCATTCTGGCTTCCGATCATGTGGTTGACATGGGACCGGGAGCTGGACGAAATGGCGGAAGGATCATAGCACAGGGCACAGCGCAGGATATTCTCGACCATCCAGAGTCCTTGACCGGTGCATTTCTCTCAGGTCGAGAGTTTGTGCCGGTTCCCAAAAGACGAAGGCGTTCCCGTGGAAAATTGATTGTGAAGGGAGCAAGAGGCAACAACCTGAAAAATCTCCGGGTGGCTTTCAAACTGGGGGTCTTTACCTGTGTTACAGGGGTGAGTGGTTCAGGAAAGTCCACACTTGTAATAGATACACTATACAGGGCACTGGCCAATCATTTTTTTGGAAGCAAGTCCATGCCAGCACCATACGACGGGTTCGAAGGAGTGGAACAACTGGATAAAGTGATCCACATTGATCAGAGTCCAATTGGCAGGACTCCACGATCAAATCCGGCAACCTATACGGGGCTTTTTACATCCATAAGGAACCTTTTTTCAGCTTTGCCAGAGAGCAGGGTGAGGGGGTACAGACCTGGACGCTTTTCGTTCAACGCCAAGGGCGGGAGATGTGAAGCCTGCGGCGGATGTGGCCAGATTCGCATCGAGATGCATTTTTTGCCTGATGTCTATGTGACCTGCGAGGCCTGTCAGGGAAAACGCTTCAACCGGGAGACCCTGGAGGTGGAATTTCGTGGCAGAAATATTCATCAGGTTTTGGAAATGACCGCTGTAGATGCGCTGGAATTTTTTGCCAATCACGCAGGCATCAGGAAAAAGCTTCAGACATTGATCGATGTGGGACTTGGATACATTCAGCTTGGACAGCCCGCCACCACCCTGAGCGGAGGCGAGGCACAGCGTGTGAAACTTGCCAAGGAATTGGCCCGCAAGGCCACTGGTAAGACCTTGTACATTCTCGATGAACCAACCACCGGACTACACATGTCCGATGTCAGGCAACTGTTGGCGGTTCTCCAGCGTCTTGTGGATTCAGGCAACACCGTGGTCATCATAGAGCACAACCTGGATGTGATAAAGACAGCCGACTGGATTATTGACCTCGGACCGGAAGGCGGTGATGGCGGAGGCAGGATTGTCGCCCAGGGAACCCCGGAGAAATTGGCAAACACGGTAAAATCTCATACAGGGAAGTTTCTCAAGAGCATACTGTACGCTTGATCTCGCAAGACATTTCAATGGTGGTAAAGCCTTCGAAGCTCGGCATTGGGGCCGGAACAATCAGTACATTTTTTCCAGCAGCTTGGAAGAAGCGTATATCAGATATCCTATTCCGCCCAAAGACAGAAGAAGAAGCAACCAAACCAATATCTTGCTTTTGGTTTTTGGGTTGTCGCGGGGGGTCGCTTCCAGTCCTCCTGGCATGATTTGAGCTTGGGCCAGGGATAGAATTCTGGCCTGCATTCTTTGGCTGAGGTTTGCCATGCCAGGAAGCCGAGATAAAATACGGTACTGCTTGGTGGCATAATCCAGCCGACCTGCCTTGTTGCACGCATTTAAAAACTGCTCATGAAGTGCCTGATCCTGTGGATCGTGTTCGATCCTGGACCAAATGAGCGCAGCTTCCACAGGATCGGGAGGCAGGTTTGCAGGATCGAACCTTAGAAAATCCAAGCCGCATTTGTGGCAGGAGGTACCGCCCGATTGAGCATGGCCACACTTGGGACAAATCTTTTGTTCACCCCTAAGAGGTGGGACTGGTGTAGCTGGTTTGGTGGCGTCACTTGTCGGTTCAGGTTCTCCGGTGTCTTCGTCGTATGGACTCGCATGAACGCCGGTTTCCTGCTTGTCGAGATTGGCCTTGTTCTCTATGAAATGAATGTGTTGGCATTCAGGACAAAGGAATCGCAGGCCTTCCGATGAGGTCGCAAAGGTTTCCATGGACACAATTTCTTTGCATTGGGGACACTGTACTTTCATTGGAACACCTTAGCCCACTGATACCGGGCTTATGAACACCGGCATGAATGTTAATACCATAATCCCGAGAGCCGTCCAACCCACCATGCGCCTCCACGGATCCAGAGGCGTATTTTCATCATGTGTAGAAGGGTGCTTACCCCCCACGAATCGCAGCAGAATAGCCCAAATCAACCAGCCAAGCATTCCGCTGGCTCTCAACACAAGCTCATCCAGGCCAAGACTTGCCATCCATGCAAAGGCAGGCTTATAGGCGATAATCACTTGGCATGCCAAACCTGTCAAACCAAGCAACAAGACACCTCGTCGTACTATCCATGCAATTCGAAAATGGGCCTTTCTGCCAAACAAGGCGTAGACCACATGGCCACCATCCAGTTGGCCTGCCGGCAGCATGTTCAAGCTGGTAACCAGTAGCCCGATCCAGCCAGCCCATGCGAGGGGATGCAGGAAGACATCATCACCAGGACCCATCTCAGGGTGAGCCAGATGTTTGAGCATCATGTAAAGCAAGGAGTTGCCCTCCATGATCGCTCCCTTGGGAAGCTGGGACAGGGGCTGAACTTTCGACAACACCAGGCCCAGGAAACAAACCGGTATGGCCACCAAAACACCGGCGAGAGGTCCTGCGGCGCCTATATCCAGGAGCGAAGCCTTGGTCTCAGGAGGCCTCGCCATGGTAATCACTGCACCGAAGGTTCCGATGGGAGGAAGTGGCATGGGGATGAAATACGGCAGCGAAGCGTCAACCTTGTGTATCCTGGCAGCGGTAAAATGCCCGAGTTCGTGTACCAGCAGGATGGTCATGATGGCGCTCATGTAGATGATACCATCTGAGAAAGACAGAACTCCACCGGAATACAGCCCGGCATAAAAAGTTGTGGCGCAGGTGGTGAAAAACAGCAGAAGGTGCAGCCACCATCGTCGATGGACTCTGTTTTCCATATGGTGTTCAGGATCCGGCATTGTCCGTCGACTCTGGTTTGATTTCCTCTATTTGGTCTTTTTTTATTGTCAGCAGGAAGAGATCCTTGGATGCCTCTCCGTTGGCCTCGAAAGATGTCTTTCCCGTGGCTCCGTCAAAGTTTTTGATGTTCAACAAAGCCTTTCGGAAAGCATCCCTGGTCCTTGGTTTTGCCTTCTGAACAATCTGTTTGACAATAGCGGCGGTATCGTAGGCATGAGCTTCAACCCAGTCGGGATCGGTGTTGAAGTTCGCCTTGAACTCCTGGACAAAATGTCTTGTCGCCAATCGATCGCTGTTTGCGAAGAACCCATCACAGAATATGGCACCCTGCACGTATCGATCGGCCCATTCGATGAGCTGAGGGTTGTCCCATCCGTTCCCACCCATAAGGTAGACCATATCCAGCTTGTCTCTTCCCAGGCTTTTCTTGATGCGTTCTATTTTCCACTGGCTGTCGGTGTGGATTACGATGTCCTCGAAAGCCAAGGCAGGCGCTATCATGGCGATCTTCTCATGATAGTCAGGGATGAAAATGGCCTGAAAGTCCACCAGTGGTCTGATGGACTTGAGCAGCTTTTCTATGGCGCGTTTTCGCGCCAGGGGATTGTTTTTGAACTTTTCCCTGATCTTCCTTTTTTTCAGGGCAAAGTCCCATCTGGCATCGAGCCAATATCGGCCAACCATCTTTTTGATGGGAGCAGCAAAGTTTTTTGCATCCGGTTCGTATCTTTCGGCAGCCCTGATCTCTCCTTTCCTTTTTTTTACCTCGTCCCAGAATGCATTGACGAATCCCACTCCGTACTTGTCATTGGGGTATAGGAGTGCGAATTTTTTCACACCCAAGTGATCCATGGCATAACTCACGAGAATTTTTGCTTGTGCCGCAAGGGTAAGAAAGTTTCTGAACACATAGTCTCCCACGGAGGGAATATCCTCCCTGAGGCTGAGGGAGATGATGGGGACCTGTAGCTGCTGAGCTCTGACCGCAGCCGAATAGGCTTCAGCCGAAAAGATGGGACCGATTACCGCAGCAACATGTTCGTTGTACACCAGGTCATTCACATGCTTGGCGGCAAGGTCTGGATCGCCTGCCGTATCTCTGATAATCAGCACGGGAGCGGGTTCTCCCGGCTTGGGGTCTTTGAAAATCCCGGCCCCCAACTGAATTCCGGACAGAGCCTTTTGACCATATGCGCGAAATTTCCCTGTCAAGGGAAGCAGAACCCCTATGGCGGTGGGTTCAACCTTGTTCCTGTCAATGATGCGTTTCAGGAGTTTTCCCGCCTGCTGGGCCAGACTGTGTTCCGGCCACTGAGCGACGAATTTTTCCAACTCGGCCTGGGCTCTTGGGAAGTCATAAATATGAAAATAGATCTTCGCCAACTTGAAGCTGAGCAGATCCAAGGGGAAAGATTTTGGGTCTTTTTCCTTCAGGGTCTCCAATGCCTGGCGTACCTGTATAAAGGAGAGCTTTTCATCGATTATGGAGGTCAGCTTGGCTTGCACCGCCTCCTTGGTAGCCCTGTCAGCAGACAGTTGGTAGACCAATGAATACCATCTTATGGCCTCGACAGGGACATCCGCCTGCTCGTAAGAAGACGCCAGCAGCCCAGCTACTTCCACCTTGCGTTTTTGATTCGGGAGCTGATCGAAAACCGACTGTAATGTGGGCAGAGCTTCGGAGATCCTCCCAAGTTTTGCAAGGGAAAGACCCAACTGCAGCACCGCGTTGAGATAGTGAGGACTGTCCGGATAGTCACCGACCAGGTGCTGAAGTACGACCACTGCTTTTTCGTGTTCACCCTTCTTGGCAAGGAGTTTCCCCTCTTCAGCCAGGGCGTCGTCCACAAGGTCGGAGTTTGGGAACTCCTTTATGAAGGCTTCGAATTTTGCAATGGCTTCATCAACCTTGCCCTCCTTTTCGAGTGCCTTGGCAGTTGAGAGATCTGCCTTGGAGGCTTCTTCGACCGTGACCTTTTTACCATTCCTGATCACCGTACTCGGTGGACAAGCAGTCAGTGCGGTTGCCATGAGTACCAACAAGGCCAAACCGCTGAAAATTGATTTTCTATGCATGAGCGCTCCTGTGTTCATGTGCGCAAGTTAACTTTAGAAGATAAAAAGATCAACCTGGCCGATCATGGAATCTGCCCATGATGTCTTTGGGAATATTTCATCCATTTTTTTACCTGTAGCACCTGTCTTCTGAAACGCTTGGGCCATTTTTCATATCCCGAGAGGGCTTTT
This sequence comes from Myxococcales bacterium, assembly GCA_027031935.1. GTDB lineage: Bacteria > Myxococcota > B64-G9 > B64-G9 > B64-G9 > JALVPF01. The sequence continues at coordinate 16,773 of JALVPF010000145.1, forward strand.
TGGGCCAGAGTGTCTGCTGGTTCCTCTTGTCCGCCGGAGCGCAACAACTTTGCCATACCAAAATCGTTGCCGAATTCTATATCCGGGCCGCACGGTGCCCGGCGGCATATGGACTGAACTCTTTCAAATTCTTTTCTTGCCAAGGATGTTTTTCCCTCTGAAGCATGAAGGCACCCAATCCAAAACAGTGAGGGGGTGAAGAGTACCTCAGCCTGGCCTCTGGTTTTATTTCGAATATTCTGGGCGCGTTCGATGGCCTTGTGGGCCTTTGAATATTGCCCGGTCTCCACATACAACATTCCCAAAAGCTCAAGTACGCTCGCCACATAGATGTGATTAGCTCCATTGGCCTTTTCTGTTATGATCAAAGACTTCTCCAGATATTGCCCTGCCTCTTTATATCTTCCTTCTTCCAGTTCGAGGCGACCAAGGGTCTGTATGATCATGCCCATGTCCGTTGAGCCTGGGGATACCTTTTGTAATATCTCCATGCCTCTCCTGGCCTCTTCTCTGGCTTTGGGGAAATTGCCAAGGTCCATGTGGACGTTTGCCAGGTTGTTCAGGCACCAGGCTACATCCCTATGATTCGTACCGTAGAGTTCCTGCAGTAAGGCTATCGATTTTTCGTGATTCTCAAGGGCCTTTTCAAAGTTTGCCAGACCCTCTTCTGCAAGCCCAAGGTTACCAAAAGTATACCCCACATAGGGATGCATGCTTCCCAGGCTTTTTCTGAAAATATCCAGGGTTCTTCTGAGGTGGTCTTTTGCCAATCTGAAT
>JALVPF010000146.1 GCA_027031935.1 Myxococcales bacterium
AAAAGATTCTGCAGCATCGACACAGATTTCAAGCCAAATGGGAAGCCAGGGATCACGGAAACAGCAGGCTTCCCCACTTGACGAACACTGGCGCCAGAACCAGTGAGACCACGCTCATAAGCTTGATAAGGATATTAAGGGATGGGCCTGCTGTATCTTTGAACGGGTCACCCACGGTGTCACCGACCACGGCAGCCTTGTGAGCATCAGAGCCCTTGCCTCCGAAGGCTCCGCCTTCGATATGTTTTTTTGCGTTGTCCCAAGCGCCTCCGGCATTTGCCTGGAACAGCGCCATGAGCACTCCCGTTACCGTAACTCCTGCCAGCAGACCTCCGAGTGCTTTGAGGCTCAGGAACCCAACGGCAACCGGGACCAGGACCGCCAGAAAGCCAGGGACCTTCATCTCATGGATTGCGGCTGATGTGGAGATGTCAACGCATTTTGCATACTCGGCCTTGGCTTTTCCTTCCATCAAACCCTCGATGGTTCTGAACTGCCGACGAACTTCCTCGATCATGGCCTGGGCTGCACGACCCACTGCGTTCATGGCAAAGGATGAGAACAAAAATGGCATCATGCCCCCGATGAACAGGCCTGCCATGACAACCGGGTCGGAGATGTCTATGCTGCTCATGCCAACCTGCGAGCGGAAAGCTGCGAACAAGGCCAGGGCCGTGAGTGCGGCTGATCCGATGGCAAAGCCCTTGCCAATGGCTGCCGTGGTATTGCCCACAGCATCGAGCTTGTCTGTGCGCTGACGAACCTCGGGGGGAAGCTCGCTCATCTCAGCTATGCCTCCGGCATTGTCTGCAACAGGACCGTATGCGTCCACCGCGAGCTGTATACCCGTGGTGGACAACATTCCCAGGGCGCCTATGGCAATGCCGTAAAGACCGGCGAAATAGTATGCGAGGACGATGGCAACAGCCAAAATCAGGGTCGGCCATGCGGTGGATACCATACCCACGGCCAGTCCCTTGATGATGTTGGTGGCTGCGCCGGTCTGTGAAGCTTCTGCGATCTGGTTGGTCGGTTTTTTGTTCTCACCAGTATAGTGCTCGGTGATTATACCGATGAGCACTCCTGCCAAAAGTCCGATGACCGTAGCAACGGCAATTCCCCACCAGTGGTATGTAATACCACCATATTGCCACTGTGCCGGCAGCAAGAGGTAGATGAGAACAAAGCTTGCACATGCGGTAAGAAAGGCTGTGAGGAATGTCCCCGTGTTGAGTGCAGCCTGAGGATTGCCTCCCTCTTTGGTCTTGACGAAGAAGGTCCCGATTATGGAAAGGACGATGCCGACCCCTGCGATAATCAGGGGCAGGAATATGGCGTTGTGAGACTTGGTGGGGTCCTGGGCAGAGATGGATACCATCCAGTCTGCACCAAGAACCATGGCGCCAACGATGGAGCCTACAAAGGACTCGAAAAGGTCGGCTCCCATTCCTGCGACGTCACCCACGTTGTCGCCCACGTTGTCGGCGATGGTTGCAGGATTGCGAGGGTCGTCTTCAGGGATGCCTGCTTCTACCTTGCCAACCAGGTCTGCACCCACGTCTGCAGCCTTTGTGTAGATACCCCCACCAACACGGGCAAACAGGGCTATGGATGATGCACCCAGGGAGAAGCCGGTGATGGTGTTGAGTATTATCTCGGTATCGCTCCCGTTGAAAAACCATATGCTTGTGTAAATCCACATGAGGGCACCCAAACCAAGCGTGGCAAGCCCAACCACGCTCATGCCCATGACCGCGCCACCACCAAAGGCTATCTTCAAGGCTTCGTTCAGGCCTGATCTTGCTGCGGCTGTTGTTCGAACGTTTGCAGCAGTAGCCACTTTCATTCCAAAGAAGCCGGCAAGACCCGAGCAAAAAGCCCCAACCGTAAAGCTCAAGCCGACCATCCAGGATGAGTTTTCAAGGAAATAGTTGGCAACACCGAGAATGATTGCCACGAAGATGACGAATTTGGCCAGTACTGAGTATTCCCTTCCAAGAAAGGCCATGGCTCCTTCCTGAATGTGTCCGGCGATCTCTTTCATCTTGTCAGTGCCGGCATCAGCCTTGTTTATTGAGCCTGTCTTTATCGCAGCATAAATCAATGCCAGTATGCCACTGACCGGTGCGATGAGAAGGAACAGGATGAAAGTGTTGTATTCCATGCTTGTCACCTCCATGATGATGTCTTTCAGACCTCATCACTAATGAAGTACTTGGGTTGCTTCTGCTGTATAGGAGTTGTTAAACAACGCTTGTGAAATTAGTTCAACCGATTTGTATATAATATTTTTTTATTGCGCTGATATTTATTCTAAATAGGCTTCTATTAGGTATGAAGTTGAAGGTACGCTGATGCTCATGTAAGAATGCATATGATTATTTCATATTTCAACGTATTGCCAAGGTCATTGTGCCTTATTCCATTTTTGGTGGAGCTACGATGTCAGATGATATTAACAAGAAAAACATAAAAGATAGGAACAGGATCTTGTCAGGACCAGCACGAGGGTGGTTGTTGGCACTGGGCATGCTGTCACTGGTCGGTGTCGTGGATTCGGCATACCTGAGTGTTTTGCACTGGCAAGTACACAACCTGCCCGGACATGTGAGTTTCTGTGCGGTCAGCGAGAGGGTCAACTGCGACACGGTAGCGCTGAGCACATATAGCACCATAGCGAGCATTCCCGTGGCCACATGGGGAATACTGTTTTACACGGCTATGCTGGTTTTGGTTGTGTGGGGATTGTTGGCAAGACATCGCTCTTGGCCGTGGGCTCTGATGGGATTGCTCAATGGTATGGCGTGTGGAGGCTCGGCGTTTTTGTTTTTGGTCAGTGAACTGGATATAAATTCTTACTGCATAATGTGCCTGATTTTATATGGGGTCAATATACTCAGTGCCATCGTTTGCATATTGGGGGCAAGGAAGGTCGGTATTTCAAACGCTTTTGCATCCTTTATACCTCTTGCTTTTGTGACCCTCGGCGTCGGTACTTTCATGCTGGATTCACCTGAAGCAATAGCCAGGGGATGGCAGGAGCTTGCTATCGTAGGTGGTTTTTGCCTGCTGGCATCGGTGCTTTCTTTGGTGTTGAAGGGTTATTCTGGTGCTGGCGGATGGTGGGATTCTTTGAAATCCGATTTTGTCGTGTTGCTGGGCAGCCCAATCCGCGGCGCTGTTCTCACTGGACTTGTGGCTATTTCACTGGTTGCCATATTCGGCATTACTGCTGCAATTTATCCCCCACAAAAGCTTGAGATAGCTGGCGGAACAAAGGAGATCTCTTCTGCTTGTGACGAAGACGGGAGATGTTGGATAGGAGCCAAGGAACCAGAGGTAACCATTGTGGAGTTTTCTGACTATGAATGTCCATTTTGCCGCAAAGCTCATGCTGTGGTCAGGGAGGTTGTAAGAAAGAACAAGGACTGGGTCAGACTGGTGCATATGCACATGCCTTTGGATAACTCTTGCAACCCGCAGGTGACAAGGCCATTTCATCGTCACTCCTGTGCATGTTCATTGGGTGCCATTTGTGCGGCGCAACAGGGAGCTTTCTGGGAAATGAACGACAGGCTTTTTCTAAGGCATGGTGGACTCGATGCAGGTGGACTGACCATTGTTGCCAGAAACATAGGGCTTGATGGCGATGCTTTCAGGAAATGTATGGATTCAAAAAAGGCATACAGCAAGCTGGAAGATGATCTGAAGGAGGCGAGACGTTTACATCTGCGGCCTGCAACCCCTACCTTCAGGATTGGCAACAGGACCATAGTCGGAGGCAAGGGGGTGATGGATAGTAACTGGTGGCAAAGGGAGTTGGAAAAACTCAGGCACTGAGTTGAAACGAATCCTCCCTGCTACTTCATGCCTGGAAATAATACCGCCAGACTTTTTTCCTTTTTTCTTACCTTATAATTGGGTACCACGGTTGTGTTGAAGTCCAGAACGAAGCGGATATGGTCAGGCTGCTTGCCTATCCTGATCCGGGATACGAATGGCGCGGGATTTTCTATCTGTGCTTGCCCGGTCCAAATGGCGCCCTTGATGTCTATGGCAAGTCTGGGAGGTGATTTCAGACTGAAATGTTTCGAATGGACCGGGACCGTGGCACCGATTTCCATCTTCCATCCCGAGTCGATTTTTGAAAAATGCGGTGCGAAAATTTTTGGAGAGACATCTTTTCCCTGCTCACCGGTGTTGTCTTTTCCTTGGGTTTTGTCTTGATCTGCACTTGCCTTGACTTCAGAAGCGGGGGATTTGTGTGGTTCATTTGCCGATTCGCCATGGGTATCTTTGGCTTGCTCATGGTTTGTCACATTGTTTTCTTGCTTCTTTACCTCTGAGGTTTTCTGATGGTCTGGTTCATGTATCTTGTTTTTGTCTTGCGGTGTTGCTTTTGCCGTTGTTTCTGAATTTTTGATGGGCATTTGCTTGTGCTGCTTTTTGGGGGTCAGTGTTGCTTTGTGTTCCTGTCCAAAAGGTTTGATCCACATAAGAGTAAGAAAGGTCAATACGGCAACTACCAGGACAAAACCTGCAAAGAGGAGCATCCTGGTGCGTGTTGGTGGTGGAGTAGAAAAAGCTGCAGCCATAAGTTTCTCGCTTCCATGGTCCAATTCATTTGAAGGAGTCGGCTCAAGAGTTTTGGTCGAACCCAATTGTTCTTGTGCAAGTTCAGGAGCTTGATCGATTTTGTTCTCCTGCTTTTGGATGGATGTTTCTGCAGGTTCGTCCAAGGGTAACTCAACAGGGGCAACTGTCGGCAGGGCCTCTTCGGTTTTGCGATCATCGGATTTGCCTGTTGAACCCCTTGGTGCATCCTGTGCAAGTATTTCATTTATAAATCCGGCAATGTTCCGCTGCGAGTCGTCAGAAACACGCTGGAATTGTACACCCATGCCGGGAGGAGAGCCGTCTACGCTGATGGGTTCGAACCTTTTTGCCCATCTTACCTCAGCTTCGTCGACTTTTACTGGGCCTTTTTCTGTTGAAAAAGACAGCCGCATTTTTTTTCCTGGAGCGAGAGGCTGGTTGGACCGGATAAACATGCCCCCTTTGCTGACGTTGGCAGCAAAGACATCAATGGATGTATTGTCGGAAGGGACAACGACTTTAACCGGGTTGAAAAAGTCTACCCTTTTGTGTTTTCGCTGTTCACTCCTGTGACCATTGTCGTGTTGATTGGCCTTGGATTTTTCTTGTTGGGTGTCACCCGATTTTGCCATGCGCATATGGTAAACATTGTATCGAATATAGTCAAACTAGAGCCATGAAATTGTGCAAGCCTCGCTTTTATACCTTCATTTTGTTTTCAACGTGTGTTTTACAGATTTGCTAGAACTTTTTTCTGTCACTGGCGTCATAAGGTTTATGACTTTTTCTTCTCCAGACACGGATTCTTGTCTGTCATCGTCAAACCTGAGTGCTGCAAGACATCAGGTGCCCGAGTTTTCGCAGGTGCTTTCCGATAAGGGAGATATCGAACTTCTCAAACTGTATGAATCCGGGGTCAGGAAAGCTTTTGAAGTGCTTTTCAGGAGATACAAAAAGCCTCTTTACCGTTTCATCATGAAGTTTTTGCGTGATGAGGAGGCATCTCGTGACGCAGTGCAAGATGTCTTCATCAAAGTTCTCAAGGATCCATCCCGGTTTGAGGCCAGATCCAGGTTTTCCACGTGGTTACATGCAGTTGCAAGAAATCTGTGCCTTGACATGCTGCGGAAACGAAAGATTCGCAATCACCCATCCCTCTCTCATGTGCCCACGGGGCATAATGGCATACCCACGGGGCCTGCTCTCGCAGAGACTCTGCCTGCATCCGGACTCGGGACTGACGAAGAGGCGGAGCGAGGATCCATTCGACTGAGATTGCTCGTTGCCATAAGTTCCATCCCTGCACAGCAGCGGCGAGTTTTCGTCCTGCGGGAGCTTGCGGGGATGAGCTTCAGGGAAATCGCACATGAACTGGATATTCCCCTGAATACCTCCAAGAGCACCATGAGATATGCTCTTGTCAATCTCAGAAAAGCCCTTGCAAAGCTCAAGGAAGAAAGATCCAGGGCCGATTGATCATTCCATCAAAACCCAAATCTCCCACACTATTGAATCAGATTTCCCAGATCGCTTGTGAGGTCACGAAGATGCAAGGAATCGTCCGCAGTCGTGGATTCACCACGTCGAGGAC
>JALVPF010000147.1 GCA_027031935.1 Myxococcales bacterium
TTTTTCAAAGCTGCTTCCGCAAGTGGTTCTCGATATGGAAAAATACGGAAAATTGCGCCAGGCAGCCCCCCTGTTCAATTTGCGAAAGTCACTCCATCTCATGGAAGCTTGGGCTCCAGGTGTTTCCAATATTGCTGATTCGCTCTTGAGCACTGCGGCGCGCGGAAGGTACATGTTCCATTCATTGCGCCGCGTAAGGGATGAGTTCAACAGGCTTTTGCTGGAGCATGATGTTCCATATTATGTCAGCAGCAGGATACTCCCCAGGCATGGTTCACCCGACCTGTTCTATCTGTTGAGCTACCGTATTTCATCTTGTTCCGTATACCGTGAGGCCAGGACGAAGCGGGATTTTTCAGTGCTGTATCTTCGCCGGGTGGACAAGTTGAATATCATGGAGTCCTACATGGGGGTGGCAGAAGAAGAAGAGGAGTTTGTGACGGTGATAGTGGACAGGCTCAGCTCTTTCATGGAACAGCAAATCAAACCGGTTTTTGACAGGCACGATCTCCTGGGAAACATGGTGGCTGAATCGGTGGACGAATTAGGGGCAGGCCCTGATGACCTGGTCCGGGGAGTGGATGGTCAGCTTGGGAAAAATCTGCTTCAGGGACTGACCAGGCATGAACTGCATCACAGGTGGATGGGGCTGGAACCTGAACCGCCCGCTGAACTCTGGGTGTTTCTGATGGATTACACCAACAATTTTGCCCGGGCCGTCACCTCCGAGGTGGGAGCCTTTCTTGGAGAACTGGCTTATTTGCCTGCTTATGCGCGTTTGCGCCTCGCCTTGCTGTTGGATGCCTTGGGACAACCCCTTGGCAGAAAGGGAGTGTATGGTCGTGCCAGGGTTTTTGTCATTCACAAGATTCTTGGTGTAGAACTTTTTTTGGGGCAAAGACCAAGCGCTGAGTGGTTGAACACTGCGGCAGAAGGCCTGGAATCCATGGATGATGACGATTTGATAAAGGCAATTGATAGGGCTCATGAGGAGCTTTTCGGGTTTCCTGCCCCCAGGTTTGTTTTGGTGGACATTAATTACGCAAAGAGGGTGGACAAAGAACATGGTTGATGGGATGCTCGCAGCGCTTTGTCAGAACTTGCGCTTTGAAAGCGCTATAACGCTCATAGGTTTTTGGAGGTACTGAATGAAAAGGATCATGGTTACTGGAGCAGTGGGTCAGATAGGGTCCGAACTGACTTTGGCTTTGCGTGAGCGCTATGGCAACGAAAACGTGGTTGCCTGCGGTAGAAAAACCGAGCCTTCAAAAAAACTGCGCGATTCCGGCCCATTTGAGTGGGCTGATTGCACCCAGCCGGACAAGCTGCATGCGGTCGTGAAAAAGTACAACATCGACACAATTTACCATTTGGCGGCCATACTCTCGGCGGTAGCAGAGGCCAAACCTCAGTTGGCCTGGGATGTCAACATCAATGGATTGTACAACGTGCTGGAGCTTGCCAGAGAGAACAACTGTGCTGTCTTTACTCCCAGTTCCATCGGCGCATTTGGCCCTGGCACTCCCCTGGACAATACGCCTCAGGACACAATACAAAGACCGAACACCATGTATGGGGTGACCAAGGTATCAGGGGAACTGCTCTGTGATTATTACCATAAGCGATTCGGAGTAGACGCCAGGGGAGTGCGCTATCCCGGTATTATCTCCAATGAGACCTTGCCTGGTGGTGGGACCACGGATTATGCAGTTGCCATCTATTACGGTGCCATAAAGGAAAAGAAGTATACCTGTTACCTCAAGCAAGGGACATATCTGGACATGATGTACATGCCGGACGCCATCAAGGCTGCCATGGATCTCATGGAGGCAGACCCGGACAAGCTCGTTCACCGAAACGCGTTCAACGTCACAGCCATGAGCTTTGCTCCAGAGCATATCTACGATGAGATCAAGAAACGAATACCGGAGTTTGCCATGGATTACGAGGTGGACCCGGTCAGACAGGCCATCGCCGAATCATGGCCCAACAAGATGGATGACACGGCAGCCAAGCAGGAGTGGGGATGGGAGCCGTCGTTCAACTTGGCCAGGATGACAGATGACATGTTGAAAGTCCTCGGTGATAAGTATTCCAGGGGCGAACTCTAGCCGTTTTCTTGGCTTTTGGCTCTATTCTTCAGTACGTACAGGAGCAGTGCCGCCCCAAGCCAGCCCAGACCCAGGGACATGACACAATCGGTCATGTAGTGCGAGCCCGATCTTATCCTGCCCCATGATACGAACAAGCCCCACCCGGCTGTCACGATGCCACTTGCAAGAGCTGATCGATGTTTTTTTTCCTGCCACAAAAAGAAGGGGATCGACGCCAGAAGTGCCGCCATGGCAACGTGCCCTGAGGGGAACGATGCGCCGGAGCCCACTCCGGCCGGTTGCCAGAAAGGAGTGTAGTCAGAAAAACCAGGTGCCAGGTGCATGAACCTCACTCTACCCCAAAAGTATTTCAATAGCTGGGTCACGGCAAGAGGGATGAGCAGGGCCTGGGAGATGATGGTGATTGCCAGAGGCTTGAATGGTTCGAGCCTGGGGATGTCTTTTTGCCAAGTGCGTATTAGGACATACAGGGAGAGCACTATGGCTATCCACCCAGGGATCTCCCCAAGCCTGTAGACGAGGATTCCGTCCAGAGCAGAGCGGTTTGCCAGGGCTTTGGAGATCTCCAGGTCATAGGGCGAGAGCAGCAACATCGATGCAAGCCAGGCTGCGGCAAGCAATGTCCACCAAGTCCAGAAACGCACGCTCAGCCTACCTTGGCCCAAAAAGCGCAGTCCCTATGCGTACCAGATTGGCACCTTCTTCTATGGCCACCTTGTATGAGTCAGACATGCCCATGGAGAGATAACGCATGGCATCTTTTGTTCGTGCATCCTTGACAAGGGATTTGAATATTTCGCGGGTCAGGCGAAAATATGGTCGCATGGATTCCGCATCATCGCTCCAGGGCCCCATGGTCATCAGACCGAGCAATCGAATGTTTTTCAGTGAGAGCATGTGGTGTGCCAGTTCCTGGGTGTCTTCGGGCATGACCCCTGCCTTGTTAGGTTCCTTGCCCGAGTTGACCTCGATGAGCACATCCTGAACCTTGACCGACTGTTGTGCTGCCTTGTCAAGAGCTTCGGCGAGCCGGGCGGAGTCGACGGTCTCGATCATGTCGAAGAGTTCCACTGCTTTTTTGGCCTTGTTGCGTTGAAGGTGCCCAATAAAATGCCACCTGACCATGTTGCCCATGGCATCGATGCTGGTCTGGGCTTCCTGTACATAGTTGTGCCCGATTATGCTTACACCTGCATCCACTGCGGCCTTTAGTTCGTCCACTGACCTGGTCTTGCCTGCCGCCACCAGGGTGACTCCATGGGGAAGACTGGCGAGTATCCTGGAAACATTGTCTTTTATCCTGGTCCTATCCATGGGGGGTGATCTTAGCTCTCCGTTGGGCGAATGGCAACCTGGCTATTTGGGCTTTTCGTGTGTTACATTTGTCCTTTCAATTACAGGAGAACTCCATCAGACATGGAAGAACACTTTGCAATAACCGATGATGGCTGGAAAATTCACTTGCACAGGTATCCACCTCAAACTCGGGGTCCTGGTCAGCCAGTGCTTTTTGTTCATGGTATGGGAGCCAACAGGTATAACTTCGACCTGAATGAAAAATTGAGCCTGGCGCTGGCCGTATCAGCTGCTGGTTATGATGCATGGGTTGTGGAACTGAGGGGGAGAGGCTTGAGTCCGGTTCCAGCAGGCAAGAAAGCAGAATGGAATTTCGAGGACTTCCTGCGGCTGGATCTTCGTGCCGCTGTTGACCTCGTGCGCAAGGTCACGGAGCAAGCCATGCACTGGGTGGGACATTCCATGGGCGGGATGTTGGGCGTGGCATTTGCGGAGGTGTTTGGTGAAGAGGACCTAAGATCTTTGATCCTCTTTGCCACACCACTCATGTTCGGCAAAAAGCAAGTGATGATAAAGGCTTGGGGGATTCTGGCGCAGGTCCACCGGCTTTTGCCAACCATGGACCAGGAAAAATGGGGACGGATGATGCTCCCGCTCATGAGTCGTTCATCCAAGGCCCTGGACTTTTTCCTGAGGTATCTGGCCAACCCTGACAACGTGGATGACGCCACTGTCCCGGAGATTTTCAAAAAACTCGTCACCAACGAGTCTTCCGCCATCGTCCTGCAGTTTTCCGATTGGGTGCGATCCGGGGAGTTCCGCTCAGCAGACAAATCCTTTTCATACTCCCGGGCGCTCGACAGGGTGCATGTTCCATGCTTTTTCATATGTGGAAGCAGCGATCGCATGGCCCCACCTCAATATACGAAGAGACTTGCCGACAAACTGGCTTCCGAGACCATTCGCATGTTGGTTCTCAGCAAGGAAAACGGCTTTAGCATCGATTACGGCCATGGAGACCTCATGATAGGAAGACATGCTCCACGAGAGGTCTACCCTCTTGTGACAGACTGGCTGGGCATGCTGGACAAAAACGGGCAGAACACCTGAGCTTGCCTATCTTTCCGCTTGTTCCTCCAGTAGATCCATAAAATCGGATTCCGTTATTATCGCAATCCTCGCTCCTGCTTCGATGAGGGCTTCGGCCTTGATTTGTTTTGGTTTTTTTTCGCCGCCATAGAAGGGTGAACCCTCGTTGCCCACAACCAGATAGTCCAGATCTTCGCTCAGGGCTGAAGGGCAGACCCCTCCTCTCGATTCGATGAGAGCCCTGGCCTGTTCGCGGGTCATGCTACTGAGCTTTCCTACGAAAAGAAAACTTGTTCCAATGGGGAAACCTGCCATCTCCACCTCCTGCGTCCCGTTCATTTAATTGTAATGGTTACTTGAACCATCGTCAATTCCCGCTCCCTTGCCCTGATTTCCCGCCTCGCTTGCGATCTCTGTGGCAATGCTGCAGAATCTTTTTTGAGCCTTGCTTTCTGGCAAGGTGACAGAGAGGGGGTGCGTAGCCTTTGGTTGAGTTTTTTTCCTTGGCAATCTATTTTACCCTCATGAGGGAACCTAATCCGGCAAGAGTCAGGAGATCGGGAAATCTTTTAAGCTTGTCCTTGCCCCGTTGCGTATTGATGATGTCTGCGATTTTGTTCGTAAACCAGGGATGTCCGGCTCCTGTACCAGTGCATCCCCCCGCAAGGGGGCTGAGGGCCAGGCAGACTGACGATATGTTGCGGCGGGTGCTTGCGCTGGGAAAAAACGGTGACTGGCTGGTTATTCGTGGATACCACAAGACAGACCAGCTTGTGGCAGCCGCCACCCGGACTCCCCTTAGTCACGCGGCTGTGCTTGACATGCAAAACGAGCAGGTAATAGAGGCTGAAGGCAAGGGCGTCCACACAACAAAACTCAGGGCTTTTATAGACAAGGCACATCGGCTCTTGTTGATCAGACCGATTTGGGCAAAGAACCCGGGAGCGGGAGACAAGGCTGTGGTCATAGCCCGCAAGCTGGTTGGAATGCCATATGATTTTCTTGGAACAGTTGGTCTGGACCATCCCCATGCATATTATTGCAGTGAGTTGGCCGTTAGTGTGTATAAGGATTTCATCAAGAAAAAGGATAAACTTCCCAAGGTGATGGAGCCTGGACAAATGTATCTCTGGGGTACCATTTTATATGACTCCAGACCAAGGGATACGGAATGATAGTGTTTTTGGGGTAGGCATCTGTAGTTACATTTACCATTTGAGAAATGCACATATTTTTGTGATATGATGCCTGCTTGTGTAAATATTGGACGTATGAAAACTTTGATGAGTATGGAAGTTGAAAAATAAGGCAATGGCGCTTGCTTGAGCGCGGGAGAGGTGAACTCATGAAATTGCAACTTGCCAAGGTAACCCTGAGAACCTTGATGTGCATTTTGCTTGGTGCGGCATCGCTGGAAGTCACGTTTCTGAGTTCGGATGCCATGGCCGGGGAAAAGCCCAAGACGGCCTGTTTCTCTTTTCCGAAAGACAAATTTTCCGTCAAGGCTGCATCTACCCTTGGACATTTGTTGCGTGACAATTTTGGCAGAAGTGGCAAGTTTGATGTTATTGATGTGCGGGCATTGATAAACAAGGACACCCAGGATTCGAGGCTTACAGCTATCGAAAAAGCAAAAGAAATGCTTAAGAGGGGAAAGGAAC
>JALVPF010000148.1:0-14858 GCA_027031935.1 Myxococcales bacterium
CTGTTGTACACAGCTTGGCCAACTGGACTCGCTCGCGGTAGAAGGTCTTTAAGCTCTCAGTGGGGTGTTGAGCAATTGAACAGACAAACGGTATCGGTACAATCTGCATTCAAGCACCAGCAACCCGCGTTTCCGTTGCAATCAGCCGAGGTTTGGCAAGCAGTCTGCGCAGATGCAGGTATGCTTCCGTCGGTCTCGGTGCAGGCGAAAGTACCCGTGCCGTCGCCAACAGTAATATCCTTGCAAAGCAGTGGTTCTGTGCAAATGCCGCAGTTTTCGATGCAGATCGTGGTGGCGCAGTTCTGGTCTGTACACCAGCAGGTAAAATTTCCGTTGCAGGGGCTGTCCTGACCACAGCCTGTCTGGTTTTCTGCTGGAACAGTACCACCGCCTTCCAGACAGCCGGTGGTTTCACCTGCCAACACATCACAAGTCTGTCCTTGGGGGCAGAGGCCGTTTGATGCGCATGCTCCTTGGAAACATACCTGTCCACTGGTGGAGCAGTCCTGTACAGGAGTCCATTGGTCCTCCAAGCAGGTGACTATCATGGTATTGTCGCATCTGGATCCCTCAGTACAAGGGCCGTCCACCGTACAGTTGGCAATACAGGCGGTGTCGGTGCAGTCCTGGTCCATGCACCAACATGTGGCATTTCCCGAACATCCGTTCTGAGCACAATCGCCCGGTGCATCTGCCGGAATAAACCCATTTAGATCCAGACAGCCCATGGTCCCGTCGCTGCCGACTTCCATGCATAGCAGGTCTGTTGCACAGGTACCGCAGTTTGCTATACAAACAGTTCCATCATTGGTGTTCATGCAGGTCTCATTGGCAGGGCAGCGTGTGTTTTCATTGCACCCGGTGGTCTGACCGGCGGGAATATATCCCCCATCTGTACAGCCAAGGTAGCCGGTACCTGTCACATCGATGCAGTCCTGACCACCGGGGCACAGACCCCTGGCAACACAAGTGCCAAGGGAACAGGTTTTTTCCTCGTTGGCGCAGTTCGTGGTGTCTTTCCATGTGCCAGTTGCATCGCATGTCTGAACCACATCACCCATGCAGCGGGTGTCACCATTGTTGCATGTGCCAGTCGCCACACACTGACCGTTTTGGCAAACCTGATTGCTCATGGCGCAGTCCATGGTGTCGTCCCATATGCCAGTTGCATTGCATGTCTGAACCACATCACCCATGCAGCGGGTGTCGCCGTTGTTGCAAGTTCCAACCAATTCACACTGGCCGTTTTGGCAAAGCTCATTGCTCATAGTGCAGTCCGTGGTGTCGTTCCACGTACCACTTGCGTCACATGTCTGAACCATGTTGCCCATGCAGCGGGTGTCACCATCACTGCAAATCGGCTCCCCTTCACAGGTGCAGGAACTGGCCTCGCATGTCTGGCCTGCCGGACAGTCATCATCACAAGTGCCGCCGCAGCCATCATCCCCGCAGCATTTTCCTTTGCAGGCTGGAGCGCATTTGCAGATGCCAGCTAGTTGGTCACAGTAAAAATTTGTACCCATGGCTTCGCAATATATATCGGTGGTGCATTCGTATTCATTGGTCTTGCAACGGCAGAAATTTTCATCGCAATACATGCCCTCGCCGCAATTGTCCTTGCATGTGTCACCGCAACCATCATCGCCACAGCATCTTCCTGCACAGGATGGCAGGCACTCGCAGGTGTTGTTATTCAAGTTGCACAGAAAATTTGCGCCCATTTTCGCACAATCGGCATTGGTTGTGCAGTGATCACTACCATCGCTACCTCCACAATGTGCCAGTGCCAGTCCAAACGTCACTACCGTGATCACGTAACTGAAAATGATCGATATCCTCCATGATTTCCCACCTCGCTTGCGATCTCTGTGGCTATGCTGCGGAATCTTTTTCGGTAAGGTGAGGCCTCGACGTGGTGAATCCACGACTGCGGACGATTCCTTGCATCTGTGTGACCTCACAAGCGATCTGGGAAATCTGATCCAATAGTGTGGGAGATTTGGGATCCTCTTCATGTCTTTTCCTCTTCCAGAGAAAGAACAAAAACCGACATCATGGCTCTCCGGAGTCGAAGACGCCTGTAAAATTATATTATATTACAAGATGTTATATAATGCCAGAAGATTTGCTCTGATTTCCCGCCCGGTCTGCCCCCTGGCATAGTCATCTTGCAAACTGCAAACGGACTATCTCGCCGAGTTGTTTCCATTTGTCTTTATCGAAATCCAGGAGGGACTTCAGCTTGAGGTCTGAGATTCCGAATCCAGGGTGTTCGAAAGCAGCACTGTCTGGAACGGCTACAGAGATCATGTTGGCAGCCTTTGCAGCTATGATACCAAGCAAGGAATCTTCAAATGCGACACACAGCCCTGGCATGACCTGTAGATCCTGGGCGACCGCAAGATAGACCATTGGATGAGGTTTTGAAAACTCCAGCTCTGATGCTGATTGCATGGAATCAAAAAAACCCTGTGCACCTATTCGTTCCAGTACCGTTTCTATGAGTTCATGGTCCGATGCCGTGGCAAGACCGATTCTCACTCCCTGCTTTTTTACGAGTTCCAGTGTTTCCAATGCACCTGGTTTGGCCTTGGCTTTTTGTGAGATCAGCTCTCTTACCCTCGAGTGGATGCTTTGGGAAATGTGATCTTTCGTGGGTCCAGTCCATGGTTTTTGCGAGAAACGAAAATCCACTACTTCGTCCAGACCCATCCCAAGGGTTTGCCTGCAACTATGCTCATCCAGGTCTATCCCGACCGAACCGAAGACCTCGATCTCAGCCTGAGTCCAAAGGGGCTCTGAATCCACAAGCAGTCCATCCATGTCGAAAATGGCCGCCTGAATCATGGGGACTTGAGTCATGGCTATTGAGACTTTTTACGAGTGTGCTTTTTCTTTTTTGCTTTTTTTCGTTTTTTTTTCCTGGTTTTTGTTTTTATGCTCTTTTTGGGCTTTTTCCCCTTGTCTTTCCATTTCAGCGCAGTGTAGGTAGCCGCGATTTTTGCGAGTCTTTTGTGCAGGGCCTTCTTGTTCGATCCGGTTCCAAGGTCAAATTTTTCCCATGGGTTTGCCACACCAACCTTGGGAATGAAGAGCATGGTGTTCATGGCAAGCTTGCCATCTGCAGGCTCGAGCTTTAGCAAGATGACGGCGTCGGTGTGGGAGATGGCTGCAGCTTTTGCAAGCTGCTGTGTCTCATCCTGCCCGGGGGAGGAAAGATCACGAATCATCTCCCATAGTTCCTCTGGAGGAGCCCCTCTCCAGGAGGGGGGCAGCCATGCCTGTATCATCGTCGGGGGGACACCCTCTGGCAGGCTTTTTGACCATGTGCCGAAACCGTCCTTGTTCAATCTGACACAGTGGCGGCCAGGAAAGAGATTGACCGTCTCCAGTGGTGTTTGACCCACGCTCTTGCCGTCTATGGTGATGTTTGCACCCTGGGGTTCGGTGAGTATCTTTACCTGCGTGGGGTTTCCGGATAACTCCTGCTTGTAGGCAAGGGAGATGGCGTTTGCCTGATCTTGACTCAGTCCATCTTCGTCCGGCTGGTTCATGGGTGCCAAAGCTGCAAGCTGTCTGAATGCTGCCATGGCCTCTTCTTTTCTTTCCCTGGACAGTAGCGCCAATCCATATACCATGAACAGGTCCCTGATTGAGTCCTGGGATGACTGCTCCACACAACACATGTCCCAGACAGTGAGTGCCTTTTCACACAGTTCTATGGCTTTTCCGATGCGTAAACCTTCGAATGCCTGGTGTGCCTCGTCGATTCTGTTTTTGAAAACATCACAGGTCCTTTTTCTGGCGTGGTCCAGTGAGCCCCATATCCCCCTGCCAACCGGGAGACCCGATGTTACATGGACCCCGTATTTGCGATGAAGCTCTATTGCCAGGGATGACAGGAGGTCATTATAAAACCCGGGCGAGATTACTGAAGACGGATAATTCAGTATGAGCACGGATCTTACCTTTACGGGAGCTGCGGGCTGGTCTTTTTTCTGAACTTCACCGGAGCAGCTGAAATTCAAAAGACTCAAGAGCATGACCAATACTAGAAATGTCCATCTGTACATTTTTCGTCCTCACGCATGTTTTATCGATACCTTATAACTTATTAGTCCTTGAGGCTTGATGCAAATTGTTCGATGATTGTCATTAGCTAAAGGTTTATAGGATTATTTTGCAACGTTCTTTCGGAAAAATGGAGACTTTCATGGGGCTCGTGAATCTGTGTAAGAAAAATATTTATCTTGTTTTACCATTAATGGTGATTTTCCTTTTCCTGTCTACAGAACTCAAGGCAGTGGAGCGTAACAAAATTGCAAAGGGGGCTCCTTCGAGAATCACTCCTGTCATTTTACCCTTTTGGAGCGAAGGCCCCATGGGCAAGGAATTGGGGTTTGGCATCGTGGATCGGGCAGGAGCTCTTTTGTTGAACACTGGAGAGTATAACCATATCCACATCAAGCAGGTTCTCAGCGCAGCCAAAAAACATGGATGGAGCCTGAAAGAACTCTCCGAACCTGAAAATGCAAAAAAAATGGCAGTCGTGATGGGCGCTCATGTGGCGGTTTATGGTGTGAGGAGGCTTTCAGGTAGCGGGGGGTTCGAGGTGTCCTTTGATGCCTTTGATCTTAGAAGCTCGAAATCTGTCCACAAGGATGTCGTTCTTTCTCGTGACATGGCTTTGGCGGTTCGAACTGGATCCTTAGCCCTTGCCAATGCCGCCGCTTCTTTTGATTCTGTACATGTTGACGTTGATAATACCATGCAACCTGATTGCAATTCATCCAGGGCCATGCTCGCCTATCTGGCCTGTGCAGCGGTGCTCATAGAGCAACCCATGGGGCTTCGCAAGTCACACGTGGTGGATCCGGCACGTCTTCGGGGTGCCAGAAAAAAATGTGAGTTGGCTGTCGGCATCGACCCTCATTTTGGATCTGCCTGGGCTGTCTTGAGTTTGACTCATGCCCTTGCACTGAAGGGAGAACAGGCGGCCAAGGCTTTGCTACAGGCCAAAAAAAGCAAGGGGTACATGCCGTTCGAGATCCTGGCGGATTACTGGCTGGCCACCAGGTTTGCCTCCTCTGAAAAGGGCGAAATGGTCCTGGAAGACGCGATTGCACGCTATCCCGGTTCGTTGATTTTCAGGACATACCTTGGGGAACATCTGAATATTACAAAGGAATATTCAAAAGCACTGCAGGCATGGGACAGGTATCTGTCCCTCGTGCCTTCAAACCCTTATGCCATGTCGCAAAAGGCATATTCCTTGGCAAGGCTGGGCAAGATGGATGAAGCCATTTCGTTGACCCAAAAAGCAGTGGACCTGGACGACCGAAGCCTGGATTTGAAGCTGGAGCTTGCCAGCCGCTTGGTGGACGCACATCGTCTGTCTGAAGCGGAAAAGCTTCTCTTGCCCCTGGAAAAACACCCCCGCGTGTTCGGTGAGCTGTTGCTGAGACTGGGCTATGTATATCTGCTGGAGAAGAAGGACTCGAAGGCAGAAAAGTATTTTATCAAGGCTTTGCAAATGGCAAAGGGACCCAATGACTGGCGTACCCGCGGCAGAACTCACTATGATCTGGCCATTGTCAGTGTTCGAAAGGGTGAACTGGACAATGCGGAGGATCATCTTTTGGCTGCCGCAAAAGAAGGCTTCATGATGCGGGACTTGTTGAAGGATAACTCTGACCTGGCGGTTTTGGAGAACCGGAAAAGGGTGCAACATCTTTTCCACAACCATGGCCTGAAATTGACACGCAGTATTTTCAGTACCAGCCCATTTCCTCTGGACGATGCCGGTGGCATAGACCCTGATGCCAAAAGAAAGGCCATTACCGGCTTTACTTTCTAGTTCATGTATGCATCCCTGGTTTGGGCTTCGAACTCAGCATGCTCATCGGTCAATGAATCCGGATTTTGCCCATGTGACAGCCTCGTTGTATACACCCGGTACATATTCTTCATCCAGGTTGAGAAGCTTTGCCAAAACGGAAAACTGCTTCCACTGTCCTTGCTCGTAAGCGAAGCATAGTGAAAGAAGAGCGCCCAATCTTCCCTCCTGGCTAATGAGGGCCTCTTTCATGTCCAGGGACAGGGGCATGGTTTTGAGAACCTGGTCCATGGGTTGGTCGAGGAGCGCATCGAGCAATGAAAACAAACCCATCAGGAACAGATCCTGGCTGCGTTTTTCAAAAGAACACAGGGGTGCCAATCCTTCCAAGAATTTCGCGCGGAATATGGCCTGGATAATAATCGCCTCTGGTTTGTTTTCTACAAGGCCTGCGAGTACTACCAGCGAAGCCCATTTGCGAACTTCCATCTCGCCCAACAATGTCAGCGCATGGCGAACGGAGCGCACTTCGATAGGCAGTGCAAAAAATGCCGAGTTGATGTACCTCAGAAGCTTGTAAGAAAGGCCCACGTTTCGTCTCAAGAGCTGTTCCAGCTTATCCAGATCCAGATCCTGGTTTTGTAATTGTCGCAGGAGTTCCAACTGGGCCAGCTTGGTCGTTGGAATATCGCGATGGGTGAGAATCTCTGGGCGTGCAAAAAAATATCCCTGGAAAAGGCTGTATCCCATTTCTCTGGTTTTTTGGAACTCAGCGAAATTTTCAACCTTTTCGGCCAAGGGCGTTATTCCCCTGTCCACACATGTTTTTGCCATCATCTGGTGGTATTTTTCATCTGAATTGAGTATGTCGACCTTGATGACATCGGCCAGTTGCATGAGGGGTTCGTGGTCGCGTGAGTATACAAAATCGTCCAGTGCCATGCGAAATCCTTCGTTTTTCCATCGGCGACATGCAGCCAGCACCTGTTTGTCGGGTTTTACAGTCTCGAGTATTTCAATGACGGTGTGAGTCGGCGGTAGTACGCCGATGCTGTCTCCAAGCAGCATTGACCGCGTGGCGTTTACAAAAACCATGTGGCCATCGGTCAAATTGTCCCAGTCAAATGTAAAAGCAGCTGATGCCACAGTAGATGCAGATGCCTGGTCAGGGTTGCCGGAGGTAAAGAAGTTTTGGAACGAATCGCGAAATAGCAGTTCATATCCGTAGAGGTTTTGTTTTAGGTCCAGAATTGGCTGACGCGCTATGAAAACCTGCATAACTTCCCTCCCTTGTGTTGAAATCGACCAATATGCCTTCAACTTTAACTTTTTAATTGATTAGTCCTGTGTCTTGACCTTCGATCTGTTTCAGCTATTATTAGCTGGCATTGAATTAGGGAAGGAAGATAAATGCACAACTCGGTATCCAGGATTGTGAACAAGGTGATGATTGCTTCGTTTATCTGTTTTATTGGCGCTGCCGGCTGTACCTCGAAGCAACCCATACTCAGGACTAATGAGGCAATCCCCTCGGCTGTTGCCGAACTGGATGAAGCCACGGATCTGGTTTCTCGGAGGCACGTGAGCAACTTCAAACTCTGTGTTCAGAGGTCAAATCTCGTGGATGATTCGGATTTGAAAAAGTATCCCATGCTCCTGGTTTTTACCATAAATCCTGACGGCAAGGCTTCTCATGTGAAAATAATAAGCAAGAACTTCAAGGGTTCTGCCTTTGCGTCATGCGTCAAACGAATACTCACCTGGATATATTTCCCCAACCATGAAGAGGATCCTCGCCAGGTCAGGTTACAGTTGTGGCTAGACGAAGATGACCCACTGCATAATCACAAGAAGTGAACTCTGGATATAGCTGTTTACATTCCTTCTATGGCCGTAACGAGTTGGTCAGCTGCCTTGTCACTTCCTTTTTCCTTGCGGATGATGATTTCCAGAGCCTGTCTGCGTATTACTCCACCGTCGTGGTGATTGCGTAGAAGCGAGTCCACATCCCGGGTGTAGGCATTCTTTACGATTTTTTCTGCTCGTTCAGCGGTGGGGCATTGAAACACTGAAATGCGAAAGCGGGACTCTATTGCCTTGGCAGGGCCTTTTTGGGCCAGATATTCAAATGGTTTGCACCCATGCTTGGTCTCGACGGGCTTTTCCTTCACCACCATGAAACCCAGGTTTTGCAAGGCCCAAAAAACATCGGTGGCCGCCTTCAGCTTGCTGCTGTCTGCAGCGACAGATGCAGAAGTCGATTTGTGATCGCACCCGTGGCAAAAGGCCATCGCCATGCACAGTATCAGGAATGTAGTCACCTTGTTCGAGTCATTGGGCATTGTCTATCTATACTCCGAAGGCTTCAGTGTGAGTGCACGTGACAGCACAAAAAACAGGTCCACGTTTTATTCGAATACCTGTCCGAATGGAGCGTCGATTTCTCTGGGTGTATTCAGTGTCTCTCCCTCGTGAAAGGCGTAATGCCCCTCTCCCATCAAAAGGATCAATCTCAGGGCATCCACCGCTATCTGATCATCCTTCCTGGCGTGAGTAATTTCTCCATCCAGCATCCAGAGTTCTCCTGGCCCTGCAGGCCCGTCGAGCTCCACCTTCCCCGTCTTCTTGTTCGCATGGAGAAAATACAAAACGTCCAGAAGTTCTGTTGCACGGAAGGGGCCAGTGATGGAGGGAGGAAGATCTTGTTGAGAGGGAGAAAGGCTTTCTTCATCCTGGAGTTGCCCTGCAGGTGCGGCTCCTTCCGGGTTGAAGGAGTCTCTGATGACCACGTCCTGCTCTTCTCCCGTATCCTTGTCGGATGCCTTGACATGCAGAATGCCGCTGGCATCTATCTCGAAAGCCACATCGATTCTGGAGTGGAATCGTTCGAAACCCTGAAGCCTTTCAAGGACAATCTCGCCAAGCCTCGAATTTTCACTGGCCACCGGGTGATCACCCTGAAGGATCACCATCCTGGCTTTTGTCTGGGCATCCCTGTGGGTGGTAAACCTGTGTTCCTTGCGAGTCGGTATCTTGGTGTTTTTGGGAATCAGGGGATATAGTCGATTCCCGGCAATATTTATCCCCAAAGTTATGGGAGTGACATCGAGAAGCAGGGCCCCTCCACCCTGACGCAACATGGCGGCTTCTTTTGCTGCGCCCTCTGCCACCGCCGTATCAGGATTGACTCCTGAAGCACAAGGGCGTGCAAAATATTTCTGAACCATCGCTTGCAATAATGGCATCCTCGTCTGACCGCCCACCAGGACCACATCATTTATATCACTGATGTGCATGTGTGCAGCTTCCATGGTCCGGTCGCAGATGGCCAGTGAACGTTCGAGCAGAGGTTTGGCCAGTTCCTCCACTCGCTCCCTGCTTATCTCGGTGATCATGGAATCAGAGCCCACCAGCCTGGGCAGGTATACCGAGCATTTTTCACTATGGCTCAGCTCCTTTTTTGCCTTTTCTGCCGCATCTCTCAGTCGGTACCATGATAGAGGGAAATTGCGGAGTTTCACGCCTGTTTTTTCTTCGAACGATTTAGAAAGCTCGTCACAGATCAACCCATCAATATCGTCACCACCCAAAAAGGTGTCTCCATCTGTAGCCTTGACCTCATACACATTGCCTTCTATGTGTATTATGGAAAAATCGAAGGTCCCTCCTCCAAAATCATAGACCGCAATAAGACGTGCTTCGTTTGTACTTGGGAGGCTGAGAGCTGCAGCGGTAGGCTCGTTGAGAAGGCGAAGAACCTTTAGCCCGGCTTCTGCTGCTGCACGCTGTGTGCCCTCTCTTTGAGAATGGCTGAAGTAGGCCGGAACAGTTATCACCGCTTCTTCCGGCCTTGTCCCATGCCGAGCTTCAAACTGATCGAGCAGTCCTTTGAGAACCAGAGCTGAAATCTGTTCAGGTGTGTATTCCTGCGCTCCGAGCTTGACGAGAACTCCCCCTCCAGAGGGGTTTTCCTTTATGTCGTATGCGTAGTTGTTTACTGCGCGCTGAACCACCTCATCTGTATACCATCGTCCGATCAGTCGCTTTACCGCGTAGGCGGTTCTGCCCGGGGCCGTTGCTCCAAGGGCGATGGCGTCACTCCCCGTCCATATGCGGTCATTTTGCCCTATGGACACAACAGACGGGAAAAGTACTTGCCCCTGTTTGTCTTCGAGTAAGGTGATTTTGCCGTCCATCACGCTTGCAACGACACAGTTGGTGGTTCCAAGATCAATACCTATAACGGCTGGTGGCATGATTCCCCTCAGACTGTCAGTTCTTCATATGCTTTAGTTAGAGCCCTGAACAATTCCTCAAGAATTTTCCTGTCCTTGTCTGTAACTTTACCAAAATACCTATCCGGGTGGAACTGGTCAACCAGTTTGAAGTATGCCTGGCGAATCTGATTTTGATCCGCGTTGGAATCCAGTCCCAGCAGTGAATATGGAGACTGTCCGGCAAGCTCCAATCTCTTCCTTGCGTCGTTGAGCACCTGTGAAAACTGCACAGCAGCGATCTGGTTCTGATGTGAACCGATGAAATCGGAAAGAACTCGTTTCAATTCATCAAGAGGTAGCCTGAATTCTATGCCCAAGCCGTACCGCTGTTTCCCTGAGACAGGATCCGGACTTGGGGCATCGCTCGAGTGGACAACCTTGGCCAAGAGTGTGAGCCTCTGCCCATGCACAGGGTGAACGAGGGTTATGGCAATTTCTGAATTTTCCTTCATGGGCTCCGTGGTATAGACGAACATCCCTCCATAGGAGATGTTGTGTGTAAACTCCTTGATAAGGCCTGTCAGGTTGTCAAAGGTAACAGGTATGGACATGTCATGCCTGATGGCCTGACGTTTGTCAGCCGGTTCGGTCTGCTCCCCTGCCTTATCTGGGTGTGGCGTAGATGTATTGGCTTGCTTTGCTCTTCGAGACGGTGTTGGAGCCGGGGCTTTACTCAAGGTAGGCAGTTCGTGATGGCTGCCTTCTCCCGTCATTTCAGGAGGCGGAGTTAGGAGGTCGCCGGTGGGTTTCCATTCATGAACGGCGGGTTCGGTGACTGGTGGTGTCCAGTGCTCTGTCTGGATCTCCATCATGTCGCCGTCAGAATCCGGTAGCATGATCTCGCCAACAGGTGATTTTTTCTCTTGTGGATGACTGATTTCAAGGGCACTTGCCAGCCTCTCGAGTGTGGAAAATTCCAGCGCCTCGAAAATGACGGAAAAACCATTGTCGGAGGCATCTGCAACCTGAGCCTGTATGGTGATGGATTCTCCAGGTGCCTGGAGCAATATGCTCACCGGGCCACTTGGAACAGGGCCATCGGTCTGAACAAATGCGCCAAGAGTGGAGAGATTCTTGGCATCTCCCTCTTTTTCAACTCCATCGAGAAGGTAACGAACTTTCATCTAGAGTATTCAATTGCATGTGGGAAGCTTTGTCAAACAACAAACAAAAATCTTCCATACTTTGGAATCAGGGAGAAAATATAGGACTTGTTAGGATCTCTTACATTGTTGTACTGTAACGCACAGTAAGGTAGGGTAAAAACTATCCGGCCCGTTTTGTATTGAAAGGACATCGATCGCATGAAAAACCTTGCCATGGGCTGCGGGCAACAAAATGGAGGCATTCGCTGTAGCAATGACAGGTCAAGTGCCTGTGGTGATCCACGTCACCCAGGGCGAGGGTGTCGTATCGCCTGGGTCTTGCTCCTGGACGCAGGAGGTAGATTCGGTAGATTTCCGCGCTTGGCACAGCCCCTGTCCTCCTTTATTAAAAGGTAGCTTATGTGTTTTTTTTTGGCAAGCTTGCTGTAGTATCGGGAACAACAGGAACGACAATGAGAGGTACCATGTCTCCGTTTGAGGGTTTCGACAACAAGGACTTCGATGCATTTTCGGAGAGCAAGTGGAAATCCAATGCCTTTAACCTGGAGAGGTTGGAGGTGAAGCTCAAGTTGTCTTCTCTTGGCAAGATCATTGAGGAGCAACTGGGTGAAAAGCTTTCCAGCCTCGAAATGGACATAAGCGAAGAGCGGCCTTCCATATTCAATCAACATAAGGTGTCGCATCTGACTCTGTTTTTTTACAGGGACTTGGCTGCCCGAAAGCAGGTGGGAAGTCTTTTGGACAAGTCACGCAGCATTGCGGACAACGTGATGGATGCGGCTCCATATCACCGTCACATTTCTCTCTGTGTAAGGGTAGGCCAGGGAGGAGTTGAGTGTGGCATGTTCATTCACAAGAATTCATGGCTCGATTGGAAAAATGCCCTTGAACGTTGCAAGACTTATGGTGAGACCGATCGCCTCGCTGCAATCTTGGCTGATCTCGATTCGTCTACCGTAGATTCGACAGGGGAGGGCTTGACCGAAGAATCAAGGCCCGTGTCCGAAATAGATGTCGCATCCTTCATCTCCGGATTGGAATCTGCCGATCCTTACACGGTGGTGGGTAATGTCTTTGCTCGTGATGACGATCTGGTTCATCAGGCGGGGTTCGCACAAAAGCTTATAGATGTTTTCCGTTCGCTATTGCCCCTTTTCAGATTTATTGCGTGGAGTCGTGAAAATGATTTTCATGACCTCAAGGACGCAATCAAGGAGCAACAACACAAGGCTCAACGCAAGTTCTCCTCCATCGAAGTTGGGGACAAGGTGAGAATCGTAAACGGAATAGCAGCGGGGCGCCTGGGGGTGGTGGATGCCATTGAAAAAAAGGGCGTGGTTAAGGTCCGCATGGGTTTGCTGGTTATGAACTTGAAAATAGAAGACTTGGTACAACCTTAGAGGGTCGGAATTGAAATTGCCTGCATCTATTTTTGTGATGCTTTTGTTGTCACTTCTTGTGCCTTATGCGGCTTTTGGTGGGTCTGTAAACACCACTCACACAATGGCCATATGGAGGCTCAAGCCTCTTGGCCTGGACGAAAACACGGCGGAGAGGCTGGAGGGCCTGCTGCGAACTGAAGCAGGAAGATTGAATGGGATCAAGCTACAGGACAAACAAGAGACCCTGAGCAGACTTGCCGCTCATACGAATCTCCAGGCGTGTGGTGGCAAGACTTCATGTCTGTGCCAGATAGGAAAGATCCTCAGGGTTGATCGCCTGGTCACGGGAGTGATCGGTGCTCTTGGCGATGATTACACCTTTGATCTGAAGTTGTTGGACGTTGCCAGCTGCCGTGAATCTAGACGCATCAATGAAGCCTTGAGTGGCAGGGAAGATCTCTTAATCGCTGCCATACGCAAGGCCTTGTACAAGTTGGTGGCTCCGGAATTGGTGGTTGGCTCCCTCCTGGTAAATGTTCCGGTCAAAGGCGCCACCATCCTTGTGGATGACAAAGAGGTGGGAAAGACACCTCTGGCCAAGGCCATCAGCGGCCTGAGACCAGGCTTGCACAGGCTGAAAATTCAAGGAGAAGGCTTCAGCGAATTTACAGAAGATGTCCCTGTCAGGTTTCAGCAAACCACCATGTTGAAGGTGGACCTGGTCAAGTCTGTTCTGACCGGATTGTCATATGAAAAAGAAAAAGAAGGGCAAAACACCAAAGAAGCCTCCAGCGTCTCATCCAAAGCACTGGAATCGTTCAAAGCTGAGCCGACCTCCACCCTACGCGTGCTTGCCTGGACTACTACCGGTTTGGCAGTTGTTGCTGCGGCCGCAGCCGGAGTGTTGACCTGGAGGTCCAAGGTAGCCGAGCATGAAGTCGAGCAGGCTGCCAACTCGGATCCTCCATATATCAATTCTTCTTATGATGCGGTTCTCAACAGGGGGCGTACATACTCCATGTGGTCCAACATTTCCTGGGGGCTTGCGGGTGCAGCCGCAATTGGCTCGGTTATCATGTTCATAGTTGATCTCTCTTCCGACAATGCGCAAGCAGAAGATAGCCAGGACCCGAGGGGTAAACAAGATCCTTCTGTTGTTATAAGTCCGGTTTTCGGAACAATGGGTGGGCAAATCAATCTGAAATTGAATTTCTAGGAGGAGGGCCATGGGCCCTAGAAAAAGTTCGGGTGCAGAGCGGCGCAAGTTTCCAAGAAAGGCTTCCAAGATCAAGGTCAAACTTGAGGTGGTCGGCTCCAAGGGACTTGTGTTTGAGGCATTTTTGCCTTCGGCAGACGTGAGCATTGGTGGAGTGTTTCTTGAGAGCGAATTTTTTTTGAAATTAGGAACAGAGCTCTTGGTGGTTTTCAACTTGCCTGACATCCCGGAGGTGGTGAGGGTAAAGGGTTTTGTTGTGCGTCAGGTTCGTCCTTCTACTGGAACAAAAAATTTGCGTACTGGTTTTGCCATAGAGTTTTCCGAGTTTGTTGGTGATGCCAGGATAGCGCTAGCTTCTTATTTCCTTGCTCCGACCGCCAGGGAATTCGTAAAAAAATATATGAGAAAAGGACGACATTCTCAAATCAGGGATCAGAACGAGCGATTGGTGGATCTTATCGTTGCTTGGGAGATGGACTGCCTGGACAGGGGTGTTGGGCGGACTATAACCTGAATCCGTCCATGGCTTTTTTGACTCGTTCCTTCAGTTCCTTCAGATCGCTATATGCCGGAACACAAGCTGCTTCGGTGAGTTCTTTCAGTCGATCCATCTTCCACTGGTTCATGGCCAGCATTATGTGCAGATCCCGATAGTGCCTGGCCAACTTCGTCACAAACGACCTTATCTCTTCACGTTCGTCCCGAGGCAGGGCGACGAATCTGATACCCATGCGACCCTTTTTCTGCTTGGCGACAGCAGGAGTTGACCATGCCACCTCGGACATGGCGATTATCTGCCTTGCTGAACCGGGAAGGGAAAAGGTCACCGTGACCATCTGACCTTTCTTGGGCACAGGTTCCATCCACAGCGACATGCCGCCTATACCCACCTCTATGCCTCGGCCGTTGTTTTCCTTGCTGCCAATTTTCACTCTCACGGGTCTGTTCAGAGGAGCCCTCGGAGTTCGTCTTCTTTTTTTCAAACGAAATGACATGACAAAAATTTTACCAGGATCGCACATGAGATGACAAGACAAGAAA
>JALVPF010000148.1:14868-17474 GCA_027031935.1 Myxococcales bacterium
TTCAAAAGGGTGGGAGATTTGGACCTGAAATGTGAATTGGGGAGGAATCCGTGTTCGGCAAGAGTGCAATCAAGGCAATTTTGGTAACTTGGGATTCCTTCTTTTCCTCATAAGCATCAATGAAATCAAGCCTGATAAGCCTATCAGGTATCCAGTAGGTGTGCCTGTATTGCCACAGGAGCAACCTCCACTTATGGCGTATGTGTTCTCTTCGATGGTGCCAGAGTCTGAATCAGATCCTGTTGCGTCTGCATCGCCACCATCAGTATTTCCACCATCTTCCTCATTGTCACCATCCTGTCTGGACATTTCAGCATGAATATCCACTGACGCGCCTTGTAGTCCTGGCCCGGTAATGGTCAGGATTGCGTCGGCTTGATCGCCATGGTCAGGCGCGACAAAACCAGATTCGATTTGGGAACATTCGCCAGCCAGCAAAACCTTTGGTAACTCGTCAAGCTCCAGCCATGTGGCACCTTGAGGTTGCGATTCGAAGCCGGTTATTACCATGTCGCGGCAGCCGAGGTTGCAGATTCGCAATTGGAATGATTTTTGTTCTCCTGCAGATACATTACCTAGATCCACTGATTCAGGAAGGGAAGCCGCAACCTGTCCATATGGGCAACCGGGCCTGGTGCGCTTCAGGGAAATATTGTCAAGCGCGAGCCCTCCGGAGCCGGATTGAAAATCCAAGGCGAGTTTGAGTTTCGTGAAAAATGGTGGTCCCAGCGGTGGCGAGAATTCGATAACATGCCTTGAAAAGCCATCGCTATGTGCAATGCTTGACTGAATCTCCACACTCGTCGATACCGCTGAAAAGTCTTCCCACTCGAGAACAACATTTAGTGAAGCATCTTGCGCACCCTTGGTCTCCATTTCGAGTTTATACGAAGAGGAGTTGTCAACGTCTATTGTCGGTAAAATGATCATTCCTCCCTGCGAGCCAATGCAAATGCCGCATGGGTTGGAACCTTGTGGGTATTGTCTTGGCGCAGCGCAGGTTCCGTCATCGGTCCAACTTGCATCGCCCGATATCACAAATCCCAAAGATGCAAGCTGGTCGGCGTCTTGAACTTCGAATCCGCTGTATAGAACTAGCTCCCACTCCACATTCCAGAAAAGCTCTGCTGCCTGTTGCATGCCCCCTTCTCTGTCGAACCATGGTGTGACCAGCACGCCAAGGCTCGCTGGATTGGATGCGCTGATTGACGACCAATCGGAGATGTTGGTCGGGTCATCGTGAGGTGAGACAAGCACGGGATGTAGGTGCTTGTGAAAAAATTCAACGGCGCTATTCATTTGATAGATCCAGTCCGGGCTGTACCACCAGACCAACATGGTATAGTTTTTGTCCAGTAAATCCTTTTCAACCGCACCAGCGGTGCGACCCGGCTCGCCTCCGTATTTTTCTTCGTAAACGTCATCCCCTCCATTGTGAAGTGGTGAGAACATGTCATCCCACACAAATAGTCTGGCATCCTGGTTCAGCGAGTGTGCATATTCCTGTATACGGTTGAAAAACGATGCCAGCAATTCATCGTTTGGTGTTTTTAGCGTTCCGTCTTCATTGTGGCATAAGCCGCTTCGATTGAATCCCCTGATTTCGTCTGAGTTGAGATTCACCGATTTGACACCGAGATCAACAAGCAGTCTTCTGATACTGGGCTTGAAAAGCTCATCAAGAGCTCTGTCCGAACAGAGGTTGTAGGCCTGGTTGCTGGCCCTATCGCTTCGCCAAAAGAGGTTTGCATCATAACTGACGACTAGATTGGCATCGAACGGTATACGGCCTTCCGGGATACGTACGATTTTTGTTGGGGTCAGGCGATTGTTGAATATGGACACGAGCTGACCATCCTCTATGTTGTAGTCAATCTCCTGTGAAAACACTACTCCTGTGTCTGCTGACTCGACTCGCATGGTGTAATCGGCAGGTAGGACATTACGCAAGGAGCCATCGATTCTTTCAAGGCTGAGATCATCTATCCAGATAGTTCCATGACCCGGCTCCTGCAAACGGGCATATACGCTTATGGAATCCGCGAGCTGGGGTACATAAAGGAAAGTGGAGAGTTCTGCCCACTCATGGCTTCCTTGCTCTATAATTATGCTTTGGAGCTCTGCCACGGTTCCCTGTCTTTTTGTATAGATGGTGATTTGGCCATCATGTGCAGCAAGGTCCTGTGTTTTTACAAAGCCTGATAGGAAGTAGTGGCCGGGTTGTACGTCTGTGACTGCCTGTGAGAGCATTACGCTGGCAGAGCTGTCGTTTTCTGTCTCTGGCATATCTGGTACCTGAAGCATCACACTGTTTCCTCCACAGTGACTGACGTCGTGGGAAAGGCTCCAGGTGGCCTGGGGACTGGAGTTGTTTACAAAAGTCCATCCATCAGGTACGCCATCGCCGTCGGAGTCATCATCCATGGCCCCGTTTACTAGAAGCTCATCGTTTGAAATATCGGGCTTGGCAACATCCTCGAAAATTGACGATGGATCTACCGGCGTCCATCCCCCTTGTCCGTCTGCCGCCATGGGCAAGACCTTGACGTCGTCTATCCAAAGGGTACCATGGCCTGGTTCCATTACTCGTGAATAGACAGACAAGG
>JALVPF010000149.1 GCA_027031935.1 Myxococcales bacterium
CCCAAAGGCCGGTCATGTGTTGGAGCCAACCTGGCTCCACGCCTCGCCTTCAGCTGAGGCAGATTTTGGGAAACTGTCGATTCATGCTTTTGTTCTCCACAAGATTAATCGCAAACAGGCTTGGTTTGTTACAAGCAGCCGAGCCGAGCAAGTAGTTAACTGACAGTTGAGCCTGTTGTCAAATCTGCAGACCGTGACCTTATGGTCTTTGATTTCTTGTCCTGAGCGGGTAAACTATGTGTTCTGTGTGGGAAAGCTGGTACAAGCGGCGAGGTGATGCATGAGTAGATACCTGCTGACTGCAATCTCAGTGCTTTTGCTGACAGGTTCAGTGATGCTTGCCTGTGGGGTGTTTGTAAGCGATGGCCCATGGGATCTCGATGTGGCCTTCGTGGTCAAGGACGAAGGCCTGCCCGAGGCAGACCTGTTCGTGCTCTGGCCTGACCAGCAGGCCATGGCCAAAAGTAGACAGGTCAGGGTCTGGGCCCTGGACCCCCAGGTGTATTCATGCGACGATCATTTGTCTGGAGCTGTGTTGCCGGATAAACTGGAAGATGCGGTCTGGGGCTTGTTAGGAAACTCAATTCCTCCCTCTGGCAGCTCGATCTTAGAGGGGCTGGAACAAAGGCAAACCGTGTTTTTTGCAGAAGTGGCTGGTGACGATGGGGTGATTTTATACCGTGCCTGCGGAAGCGATGTGGCGCGCAAGAAAGCCAAGATCACTTTGCAGTTGGCCTGTGTTTGTAACCCGGATTCCGGTTGTACACCTCAGCAGGAGATGGATGACAATCTCAAAGACGATGACTGTGACGGCATAATAGACCAGTGCAACACGGCTGATGACTGTCCGGACGACGAAGACCCCTGCACCGATGCAGCTTGCGAAGATCATCGCTGCAAGCAACTGCAGGTCGCCAGACCTGGTGCAGAGGGCCCCCGTGATGATTCAAGTTGCTCAAACAACGAAGACGACGACTGCGATGGTCTGACCGACGATGATGATCCCAACTGCCAGACCTGCAACACAGATCAGGATTGTGATGACGGAAACACCTGCACCACTGATACTTGTGTGGAACAAAACTGCACCAACCAGGCAGTCCCGGATTCACAGGAATGTGATAATGGCAATTACTGCGACGGACCTGACCAATGTCAGCGGGGAAACTGCATGAGTATTGGCCCGGAACCCTGCCCGGGTCCTGATGGCGATGATGATTGCCGGGAGTCCTGTAACGAGGAGACAAAAAGCTGTGACAGCGCTGATCCCGAGGGGTCTTCGTGTGATGACGGTAGTAGCTGTTCAAGTATTGACACCTGCAGGCAAGGTGTGTGTAGCGGAGTCCCTGTTGCCAGTGAATTCGATGAATTCACGGCTTACGTGTCTGGGGATTTCAAAGTAGCAGACTTGGTCTTTGCTGACTTTGGCAAAGATGGCACGGACGAGGCTGTCCTGTTGGAAGACAGCGCTGATGGTGACATGCTTGAGATATATTCGGTGACCAGGCAAAAGGCAACGTCATGGTTCAGTTCAGATCTTGCTGAGAAGTATTTGTGGGCGGCGGCCACGGGCGATATGGACAACAACGGCCAGGTGGACCTGCTGCTTGGTACTTCATGGGGAGATGGGCCAGTTGAGTGTGCGCTTACAGTGATGTATGGAGAGTCATGCGCTGGAGAATCATGCTCGTTCAACTCGCCCAGGGACTTTCTTGTGGACTGTTACAAGCCGGGCCCCATCCATGTGGAGCAGTTGAATGACGACCAGCTTCCCGATGTAGTTGTGGGCATTCACCCAGCCACCGGGCAGGACAAGATAGCCGTCCTGATAAACCAGACAAACGGTGGCCTGTCAGATCCGAAGTATTACCTGCACACATCTTGCGAGAAGCTCAAGGACTTTGTGCTTGCCGATGTGAACTTGGACGGATTCCTCGACATCCTGGCTGCCTGCACCGACGCCCATTATAACGGACGTTTCGTTGTGTGGTTGGGGAATGGGCAAGAAGAACATGCAGACGGTACTTTCACAGATGGGTTTTCCTGCCAGGTAGGAAAAAATCCGGTGGCATTGGTGACAGGTAATTTCAAGAAAGATGCTTTCTTGGACGTGGCCTTGGCAGATTGGGAGGATGAAAAGATATACCTGCTGGAAGGCAAGGCAGACGGTAACTTCGATTGCTCGTCTTTACATGCGGTCAACACTTTGGGGCGACCGGGCGACCTGGACGCTGCCGACTTCAATGGTGATGGAATCCTTGATCTGCTGGTCGCAGATACAACGGATGACAACTACGAGCCAGACAACAAGTTAGAAGTGTTCCAGGGTACAGGTCAGGATGGCCATGGAGATGGCCGATTTGCTTCTCCCTCCAGGGAAATTGCGATAGGTGGCTTTTTGTGCCCCATCGTCGTTCGTGCCCGCGATCTGGATGGAGACGAGATTAGCGACATCATTGTCGGCACAAATAGATCACAACAAGAAAATTCTCTTGGGGTGCTGTGGGGCAAAGAAGTCTGCCAGTAACATTCTGCATGCCTATATTTGATTCAACACCACGACCCAGTCCTTGTCAGCAGGATCGGGCCGGTCAGGAAGGATGTGGCTGTCGTCATGACCAGCCCTCTGCTTGCACCTCACGCTGCGCAGCAGGAGAGCTTCGTGATGTCCTTGTTGAAGGCCTGGCATGCGAGTTTTATTCCCTCGGAGTTTGTAAGATAGGGATGAAGCATTGAGGCGATCTCGTCGATCCTGATCCCGAAGCGTATGGCCATGACTGCCTGTTCGATCATCTCACCCGCCTCGGGCGCCAGGATGTGTGCGCCCACCAGCAGCCCCGTGTCTTTATTGGCGATGAGCTTGATAAAGCCTCGGGTGTCTCTTGCCGCGATGGCTCTTGGCACATAGCTCATGGGAAGATGCGATACCGCAACATCCATACCCTGGGCGCGGGCCTGGGCCTCCGTAAGACCAACAGCGGCTACAGCTGGATCGGTGAAGGTGACCCGAGGCACGACTGATATATCGTAGGTGCGCAAGTTGCCCTCCATGGCGTTTTCGGCGGCCAGGGCCCCGGCATAAGCTGCAAGGTAGACGAAGGCCGGATCGCCGATGACGTCACCTGCGGCATAGACATTGGGGACATTGGTGGCCAGATGTTCGTCGACGAGTACCTGTCCTTTATTACCCAGGGCGATGCCGACTTCTTCCAGGCCCATGCCACCGGTATTCGAACGCCTGCCTGCAGCCACAAATATCTCGTCGGCCTCCATGATGTGAGAGCCTTCATCCTGTGAAAATTCCACGCGGAAAACGCCATGTGTTCCCGAGACTCGCTCCATGCGAACGGCTGTCCTGACGTCGATTCCCTCTTGGCGCAGGTAAGTGGCGAGGGCGCGGCTTATGTCTTCGTCCTCTCGGCTTGTCAGTCTCGATCTGGCCAACACCGTAACCTGCGATCCAAGGCGGGCAAAGGTCTGCCCCAGCTCCAGGCCCACATATCCGCCACCGATGACGACTAAGTGTTTGGGGAGGCTTTCTAACTCCATCAGCTCTTTGCTGGTCAGTACATCTGTCTCTGCCAGCCCGGCGATGGCAGGGAGCCAGGCGGAAGATCCCGTGGTGATGAGAACCTTGCTGGTGCGGAGCAACTTGCCATCCACCTGAACTTTTCCATCTGCCCGGAAGCTGGCATGACCTTTGATTAACTTGATATCAGGATACGAGGCAAGCACGTCGAAGTACTTGGTTTGTTGCAGTTCCGACACCAGCTGTCTCTTCTGCTCGATTAAGGCTTTGAAATCCGGTGGCTTGGAGATCGTGTTGATACCGACAAAGGCATGGTGTCCGCTTCTGTGCTGAACCCCGGCTGCCCGGATGAGAGTTTTTGAAGGAACACAACCGAAGTTGACACATGTTCCGCCCACGGCTCCCCTTTCGACCATGGTTACGCTCGCGCCCAGCTCGGTGACTCGAATTGCAGCCGCAAATCCTGCGGACCCAGCGCCTATGATCAGAAGATCCATGTCTTCGCTATTCTTGGTGGAGGGCTCGGCGCTCGTGTGGTCTGGCTTCTGCCCGACAAGCTTGTATCCTTTTGGGGCTATGGCATTCATTACCTTGTCCACCACCTGGCGGACATCGCCCAAGCATCAACGGCCTCGAGGGTGCCTGGTGGCACATTGGCATCCACCGATCTTCTTTTCAGCCACAATCCTCTCCATGATTGTAGACTTTCCGTTCTCTGCGATATCGCGTTCTATGTCAGCCGCAGAGTATCCAAAGCAGTAACAGATGAGTTCTTGCATGCTTTTCCCCTTCGATTTCGCTCAAACCATGGCTTGGTCCACCCTAGCCTTCGTCCAGAGCAGCTAGTATGGGGCACGAATCTGTGGGACCAGAACCCTTGCACGTCTTGGCCAGTCTGGCCAGTATCCCTTCGATCCTCTGCAGAGCCTGAATCTTCTGGCGTACGTCGGCGAGCTTGGCTTCGGCCTTGGCCTGTACCTGGGCGCAGGTGCTTCGTGGCGATGAGTTCAGGTCGAGCAGGTCATGGATCTCTCTCAACGTGAATCCCAGTTCCTTGGCCCGACGTATGAAGCGGATGCGCCTGACAGCTTCCGGTGGATACTGTCGGTACCCAGAGGAGGCTCGCCTGCCTGGCTCCGGGATGAGGCCCTTGCGTTCGTAAAAACGTATGGTCTCGACGCCCACGCCAGCTTGCTTTGCCAACTGTCCTATGCTCAGGGTTTTCATGATATCTCCAGTTCTTTGCCAGACCACAAAATGGCCTCCATCATAAGTGTGAACCCTGTACCATACTACAGAGTCAAGGGTTTTTGTTTTCCCAGATCTCCCATACCTGGATTCAGATTTTCCAAATCGCAGGCGAGGTGGGAAATCAGGTGCTCTCGACTTCTAGTGAAAAATGTGCTTCTGGTAATCATATCAAGACATTCAAGCTTTTGAAGCTATGACACAGGACCTTGCTAAATGTAATGGAGACGAAAATGTCCAATCTTGAAGACGAGGCCATGAAGTTTCAGGGAGTGATGACAAATCTTCTGCAGGGAAAGGCAGAATTTTCTTCCCTGGTTGACGAGATGGAAGTTCTGTTCAGAAATATCTACCAGGGCAAGATCCCATCTGTAAAACTCTTTCGCGCCATCGCAGATAAGTACGAGTATTTGTTCGAAGAACATGCAGAACTTGAACAAGCCTTCTACGAATTCACCGAGGTATACGAAAAAGAGGCTCAGAGGCAGCTTAGAGGCGAGGTGGTGGATAAGCTCAGCATCTACCTCAAGGACAAGTGGCAGGATCGTCGCTGCCCTGTGTGCGGAAAGGATTCCTGGTTGGTGCCCAACAGTATTTTCCAACTCATGGAGTTTTCAAGCACGAGGGGACTGGTCATAGGTGGCGATATGAGCGTCTATCTGGTGGTGCCGGTAGTTTGTGAAAATTGTTCTTATACCCACATGTTCTCAGCAACCGGCGCTGGTGTTGTCAAGGGGACGGAGAACTGGCCTCGACTCGCTTCTTCGTGAAAGGTCTCCAGAGCAGGACTTGCAATGACTAGCAACGCAGTGCTACTACTAAACATACAGGAGAGACAATTCATGGGCAAACATGCGGCAGAAGAAGTATCGACGGCTTTCGGTTACATCCACCAGAATGGAAGTTGCCAAGGAGGGGTGGGATGAACCGTGTTTTTGATGCCAAGGTTTTTTTCTTGCTTGGTGTAGTTCTCAGTGTCATCAGTTTTTTTGGTGCTGGAGACAACAGTGTGGCCGAGTCATTCGCGCCTGCTGTGGTAGGCGGTTCATTGATCATTGGAGCGGCCATACTTTGGAAACACGATGGCAGGTGACCCACACACAAAAGGGCACACAAAAGGGGGACGGAGGCAGGGTGTCTGAAATTCGTACACACGTGACCGGATTTCGTACACTGCCTGAATTTTTCATATTTTTCGTTTAGCTGCATTTCATTAGCATTTTCTATAGCTTGTGCGCCAAAAGCCCTCTTTTGTAGGTATTGGCCTCGTTTGTGCATGGGTTTTTCCTTCATGAGAATCCCCCGAAGACTGGTGCTAGGTCCCTATTCCTATTTC
>JALVPF010000150.1 GCA_027031935.1 Myxococcales bacterium
ACCATACAGGCTGCTGTTGATGCTGCATCTGCTGGAGACACCATTGAGGTGGCCCCCGGCAATTACACCGAAAACATCATTGTCGACAAGGGTGTAAAAATCGTGGGAGACTCCACACAGCGTCCGCGCATTTTTGGGCATTTATACTTTTTCCTTGCCGACTTTTCAGAACTGCGTGACTTTGAAGTAGTTGGACCAAGCTCATTTTCTTCCGGAGTTCGAGCCTATGCCTCATCCATACTGCTGGATCACGTATTCATTTCGGGATTCGACATCGGACTTTCAGTCTCGGTACAGGGCTCGGGTGACAACCTCATCAGCAGAACCATTGTAAACGGATGTAGCCAGGGATTCGTAGTGGAGGATGGGGCCGAGGTCACCTTTCAAAACTGTATGACACTGTTCAATAGCGCAGAAGGGTTTTCGGTTGCCGGCGATTCAGCCGCCTTGATCGTCAACACTGACGCAGTTGGAAATGGAGCATACGGCTCTCAGGATGCTGGCATTTCCTGCCAAGGCACCTGCGATCTGGCAAACAACATCATAGTTAACAACGACGTGGGCATTTTTTGTGCTGCAACCTGCCAGGCCGACACAAATCTTGTATGGGGCAACTGGACAAACTACGATGGATTGGACGCAGGGCCCAATGACATTAACGAAGATCCCAAATTCGAAGACCCTGCCGAGTACGACTTTCACCTGAAGGAAGCATCTCCGGCCATCGACGCTGGTTCATCCGACATGGCTCCTGCAGTTGATTTCGATGGAATCCCCCGGCCCCAGGGTGATGGAGTGGACGTGGGTTCATACGAGTACAAAAAACAGGCATCTGACATTACTCTTGCAATCAACGAGGTGATGGCCAACCCTTTGGATGAGGATACTGGGGAGTTTGTAGAACTATACAACTTTGGTACAGATTCAGTAGACGCAGAAGGACTGGTACTCTGGGATGGAGATGCCATAGACGTCATACAGGGCTACCAGGGTGGTTCAACCATTATCCCTGCAGGCGGATACGCTGTCATACTCGACTCTGAATATTCAGACGACTACAACATCGACCCGGCGGCAAGACTGCTGACCGTCGCAAACACCACTCTGGGTAACGGCCTGTCAACATCCGATCCCATATCTCTGTGGGAGCCGAACATGGTTACTCCCATTGATCGTTTTTCCTTCCCATCCAACCCCGGGAACGGAGTCTCCATTGAAAAGGTCTCCATTGAAGAGGGAGACGTACTTACCAACTGGAAAGCCTGCCCATGCGGGTCAACACCAGGTAGTGAAAACTGTGCATCCCAACCTGACAACGTATCAAGGGATGTGCTCATTGCGATCAACGAGGTCATGGCAAACCCATTGGATGAAACAACGGGTGAATTCGTCGAGCTATATAACTTTGGTGATGAGTCGGTGGACCTTGGCGGGTTCATCCTGTCCGATGGAGATTCCAACGACACAATCACAGGGTGGCAGAACGGTTCTACCCTCCTGTTACCAGGCGATTACGGTATCGTTCTCGATCCAGACTATGCCGGACAATACTCCATCCCTGGATCCACGGTACTTCTTACCATAGAAAGCAGCAGCACCCTGGGAAACGGTCTTGCAGTGACTGATCCCATAAGCTTGCTGGATGCCACAGGACAATCGGTCATCGACTCTTTTTCCAGGCCGTTCAACCCAGGGAATGGAATCTCAGTGGAGAAAATAGACCCGATCATAGGTGATATACCTTCAAACTGGTCTTCATCCACATGTGCCCAAGGTTCTTCACCTGGATTCTTAAACTGCGCCAGCGGCGAGGTCCCTGTCTCCAACAATACCATAGCCATCACCGAGATCATGGCTAATCCACTCAACGAAGACACTGGCGAATACATCGAGCTTTTCAACTATGGATCCTCCCCAG
>JALVPF010000151.1 GCA_027031935.1 Myxococcales bacterium
TCCTGGAACACTGAAGAGATTTCCAGGAGGACAGATCCCCCTTTAGTCCCACAGCCCACTCGCTTTGTCTTGTCCTTGAGTGGACCTCGATCCAGGCAGGTTTGGCAAGCAGCACACTCCAGAATCCCACTCCGAATTTTCCGGCAGAGGTGTTGTCCATCTCCTTGCTGGATGCATAGAGTCGAAAGAGGTAACTCTTGGCATGCTCAAAGCTCATGCCCATGCCATTGTCGGAAAATTCCATCCGCAACAGCGGCCCTTGCGTCCATGTCTCGATGCTTATTGTATCGGCCTTGGCGTCTCGCGAGTTTTGACCCAGTTCTCTGAAGAAGACCATGGGATCGTCTCCGTATCTGGAAGCTTCAGCCAAGGCCAGCCGGAGAAAATCATTGCCATGATATTGCGGGTCGTACCATGCCGTCATTTGATTCATTATACACGGTTTTTACTTCAAGGGCTTGTGGCGATAGTTCTTGAACAAGATCTGCGGCTGACATATGTTTTGCGCAAGTGTATATAGTCATGTGCTTTCTGGAGGAGAAAATGGCTTTGAAGATAAAGAGGATGGAATCAAAGCGGGATAAAAAGACGTTCATAAGGTTTCCATGGACTGTCTATAAAAACGACCCTCGGTGGATCCCGCCCCTCATGATGGATATGTCCGAACAGCTCAATCCTGCCAAGAATCCGTTTTTTGAACATGGCGAAGTAGCCTTGTTCGTGGCTGAGAGACAGGGCGAGCCTGTGGGCAGGGTCAGCGCTCAGGTCAACAGGCTCCACAACGAATATCACAAAGACAAGACCGGTTTTTTCGGTTTTTTCGAGTCTATCAACGATCAAGGTGTGGCAAAGGCCCTGATGGAAGCTGCTGAAGGGTGGTTGAAGGACAAGGGTTGCGACAAGGTCATTGGACCGGAGTCCTTTTCCACCAACGATGGGTATTGCGGGACTCTGGTCAAGGGCTTCGATAAGCCGCAGATGCTGTTTTGCTCCTACAATCCCCCATACTACGATGAGCTGATGAAGTCGGCAGGATATGAAAAGGAGAAGGATCTTTTCGGCTGGGTATACGAGGTTGGCGATGTTCCGGACGCCCCACGGCAGATCGCAGATGCTGTTGAGCAACATCCCGGACTCACCATCAGGACGGCGGATCCCAAGAACCTCGAAAGGGATGTGGGGATTATCCGGGATGTTTTCAACGCGGCCTGGAACAAGAACTGGGGTTTTGTGCCCTGGACAGACTTGGAGGTCAAACACTCTGCCGAAATGATAAAGCTGATCCTGGTGCCGGAGTTGACCGCAATTGCGGAAGTTGAAGGTGAGCCTGCAGGTATAATGCTGGCTTTTCCCAATATCACCGAGGTACTCAAGGATCTGGATGGCAGACTCTTTCCCCTGGGCCTTCCCAAGCTTATCTACCGGTTGAAAATGGGCGGTCACAAGTTCAGGAGTGCCAGGCTTACCCACCTGGGCATACTGCCAAAATACAGGGGGAGTGCGCTGGGTGGTTTGAGCGTATTGTTATATGTGAAGGCACACATGGCAGGTATAAAGCTGGGCCTGACCCATGGTGAGTTAGGCTGGACCCTGGAAGACAACGAGAAGATCAATATGGGTATTCAGTTCATGGGTGGACGGAACGAAAAGGTTTACAGGATTTACGGAAAGGACCTGTAAGCTTCAAATCACATCGAACTCCTTGCCCACTTTCTCGAGAATGTCCAGGGCCCTCTGGAGTTGTTCCTGTGTATGGGTCGCCATGACCCCGAGTCTTATGCGTTCTTTTTTCAATGGAACGCCCGGGTGTACAACGGGTGACGCATAGACTCCTTCGTCCAGAAGCCTGCGGTTCATTCTAAGTACTTTCTCTGTGTCCCTTATCATCACGGGAATCACAGGGCTTGAAGAGTTGCCCGTGTCGAATCCGAGAGACTTGAGACCATCCAATATGAAGTGAACGTTTTCCCAAAGCTGCTCGTGCCATTGAGGTTCGCTTTGTAACACATCAAAAGAAGCCAGTATGCCGGCTACCACAGCTGGAGGTATGGAAGCTGAAAAGACAAATGGCGATGAGTAGTGGAACAGGTATTCGATGAGGTCTTCGTCTCCGGCCACGAAGCCTCCCACGGCTCCTGCGAATTTGGAAAAAGTTCCTGCCACCACCTCGTTGCCGGGTACAAGGTCGAAATGCTCCAGCAGGCCTTTGCCGGTTTTTCCCATTATGCCCAGGGAGTGCGCCTCGTCTATGAGTATGGTCACCTTGGCAGGGTCACAGATTTCTCTCATCTGGGGCAGGGGTGCAAGGTCCCCATCCATGGAGTAAACCGAATCTACTACAACCAGCCTGTTTTCAGTCTTGCCTTCGGTGCGTTCGATCAATGCCTTGAGATCTTCTGTGTCGTTGTGTTTCCAAGACCTGGTCTTGCAGCCAGACAGTATACATCC
Organism: Myxococcales bacterium; assembly: GCA_027031935.1. Taxonomy (GTDB): domain Bacteria; phylum Myxococcota; class B64-G9; order B64-G9; family B64-G9; genus JALVPF01. The sequence goes on from JALVPF010000151.1 coordinate 2,449, forward strand.
GTCTATTATGGAGCGGTGACTAAGGGCATCCACCATGGCCATGTCACCCCGTCCCACGAGTCCCTGTACTGCTCCCAACAGCGCCTGGTATCCAGAAGGATAGATCAGCGCCGCCTGTTTGCCGTAGTTTTCTGCCAGTAGTCGAGAGAGTTTTTGATGCAGGACGGTGTTTCCGCACGCCATGGGTGAGCCGCCTATTCCTAGCCCATACTCCTTGACTGCATTGGAGACAGCTTCTAGTACCCGTGGATGGGTGGAAAAGCCCATGTATGAATTGGAGATGAAGTTTATGCGGTCTTTTCCTTCAGCGCGCATTAATGCCTGACATCCGGAAGATACATCCAGTCCATAGGTGTGGAGCCCTGATGCCCGGAGCATCTTCAAAAGCCCCATCTGTTGCTCTAGCCGTTTCATGTAGGGCTTCATGCTATTGTCTCCTGCAAGTCAAAGCCTATGCGTTCACATTCAGCCCTGGTAATGGCGCTTGTAATCTCATCGCTGTTGTCCCCGTGGAGTTCGAACTGCGCTTCTACCTCTTTACGCAAGTAATGCATGGCGTGGCGTGTCAGCAAGAGCATCTCATCCGATAGCGAGCCTTTGGTTTGCTCTCCCTTGGCCCTTACCATAAGAGCCAAGATGGTATAGAGGCCAATGGATATGTTCGATACACGGTGCTGGGCCATCTGACGTTTGAACACGTGAAGCCCGTGGGTTTTCTTTTCCTGCTCGATCAAGTCGGCAAGGCGTCTGTATAGCTTGTCAAAATCGCGAGATTCTTCGGGCAGAACTGTGCCCATGAGGTCTGAAAGCAGGGGACTGTCTCTCATGGTCTCTGGCTTCCACATGAAAGCGGCTGCAGCCATGTGAAATCTAAGCACCTCGTTGGTGCCTTCGAATATTCTGGTGATGCGGCTGTCTCGAAGCAACCTGGCGACTCCGGTATCCTCTATGAACCCGGAGCCCCCGTGAAGTTGGACCGCTTCATCAGCAGCACGCCATGCATGCTCACTACAGAATATTTTCGCCACGGAAGACTCCCATGAGATGGAATCCGGCAGTTCATCTTCCATCTGTGTCACCAGCCTCAGCAGACTCTCCATGGCATGGATGGACGAACTCATGTGGGCGATTTTTTCACGCACCATTCCAAACTCGACTATCATTCTCTTGAACTGGCGCCTTTGGGTGACCTGGATCATGGATCGTTCCAGGGCTAGGCGAGCCAAGCCCACACAGCCCGAGGCCATCAGGGTTCTTCCCCATGTGAGAATGTGGTTGAGATGATCCAGCCCCTTGGATGGCGTGCCAAGCACCTGCGACTTGGGGATGCGGACATCTTCGAAATGAATGCCCCTGGTATAAGAGCCCTTGAGACCAAGCTTGTTCTCTTCTGCGTCAAGGCTGATTCCGGGAAGATCCAGGGGGACGAGCAGCAGGCTGTGGCCGCGGCGCGATCCGCCGAGACCTGGAGTACGAGCTATGATGGTTGCGATATTGGCAAGGCCGCCATTGGTGACAAAGGCCTTGGACCCGTTGATCACCAGTTCGTCCCCATCTTCCACGGCGGTGGTGCGAACCGATGCTATGTCCGAACCTGCTTCCGTCTCCGTCGCCGAAAAGCACGCGATACTCTTTCCAGAAGCCAGGTCTGGGAGATACCGGTCTTTTTGGGCCTTGTTGCCCAGGTGGTTCAAACCCCTGAGACCAAGACCGGCGTGCAGGCCTATGGTGACTCCCACCGACCTGTCGTAATATGCAAGCTTGGAAATGACCTGGCAGCATCCCTTCATGGAAAGGCCAGAACCCCCATACTCTTCGCTTATGCTTATGCCGAACAGGCCCATCCTGGCGGCTTCTTCTATCACTGACTTAGGGATGGACTTTTCTATATCGATGGTCTCTTCGTCTATGTGGCGTTGTGCAAAGCGGCTGATGGCATCTGTCAGCATTCGGAGGGTCTCGTTTTCATCTTCGCTTGTTCCTGGGAAGACTATTTTTTCCGACTGCCTCTCCAATGCCATGAGGACTCGCGAGAAAGGGTCGATCTTTGGCTTCATGTCATGTCCTTGGGGCCAGGTTCAGAACTGAACCGTTGCCAGCTTGGAGTCAGCCTGCTGAAGATGCTGCCGGGTCCGATAGAACTCCCGCCAGAGGTAGAGATAACCTTCCTGCAGACGCTCGGGGCTCATGTTGGCAGGCTTGAAGACCACGTTGGCATCGTTGTAATGCTTCCATGTGTGGTCGAAAATGCGATCCTGTTCAGTCATCTTTTTCCACATGGGAGAACCGGGATAGGGTGTGGCTATGGCGAACTCCGCGATGTTGAGTTTCATTCCTTGGGAAAACTCGAGCATGCGATCGAATGTGCCTTCGTCGTCTTGCTCGTTGCCCACAAGGAACGACACGTATGGCTCCACGCCGTGATCCTGACAGAGCTTGACGCACTGCTCTGCCTTTTCGACCATGGCCTTGTCACCGGGACCAAAGGCCCCCCTGGTTACCGGATCGAATCCCCCAACCAGGTAAAAGCGTCCAACCCCGGCCTGGCGCACTTCGTCGAAGATCTCCTCTTCCATGTTCAGTAAAAGCGGCATGGACGTGCCCACGTAGCTAAGCTCCACAGGTTCGTCCTGTCTGAACTCCTTTATGCGACGTAGCAGTTCCCTGAAGCGCCTTTTTACTCCTGGTATGGGGAGAAAAGATGTGTCTTCTGTCAGGGAGCATCTCTTGCCGGCTCGTGCGAACACCTGTAGCGTCTCCCATATGGTGTCATCGGGAAAATGGCGTATTTTTTTCCCCATGCAAGAGGGCAGCACACAGGAGTCGCATTTGAAAGGGCATCCCCGGGATACCTGCAGAGGATAATCGTCAGGGGAAAACAAATCGTCTTCGGCTTCCAGGTAGAGTTCTACGGCTGGCCTCGGCAGAGAAGAGAGGTCGGCTGGTCTATCCGCCTCGTATCTGGGTTTGAGCTCACCGCGCTGTGCATCTGCAATGACCTGCTCCCAGTAGACTTCCCCCTCTCCCACGAGTACCGAGTCGAAATGAGGGGCGCAGGCTTCGCTCATCATGGTCGGGAAAATGCCGCCCGCGATAACCTTCTTGCCTTTGGCTCTAAGCATGTCGGCGATTTCAAGGGCTCTGCTGGCAGCTGCCGTGAAGAACGAAAGGGCATAGAGGTCAGCTTCGGGCAGATGATCTTCCACTGGATGTATTCTGTCATCCAGGAATGCCACCTCGTGTCCCGGTGGAGTGCAGGCCGCCACAGATGCTATTCCCAGGGAGGGCGAGCCGATGTACTCGTTACAAGGTACATACTCCTTGAGTTCAGGATGAGCCTGGGCGTGTCTTTCGAAGGCGGGATAGATAAACTGGATTTTCATCCGTTCGATTCCGTAGACATGAATTTTTCGAGTTCCTTGATTACATCACCGACCGTCTGGACATCCATCACGTCTTCGACCTCGATATCCAGCTCGTATAAATCGCAGATGCGTGAGAGCAACTCCATGCTCTGCAGTGAATCCAGACCCAGATCCTCCCTCAGTCTGTCCGAGTCCTTCACCTGCGAGGTGTCCACATCAACCAGGTTCGAGAGTATTTCAAGAAGATCATGCCGGATTTCGTCCTTGTTTTTTTGGGTCACTTGTTTCCTCCAGTTGTTGGTTGATTCACATGCTTGCCACGATTCATGTCAAGCTTGGTCAGCGAACCCGCAGCCGAAATCGCTGGTTGCCGATAAAGGATCCCACGAGGGTCTTGACCGGAGCAAACCACCGCTCCGACATGCCCTTGACCAGGGTCCCGTCTGTAAAGCGTTGCTTTGTAAGCAGTCTCTGCAACTTGCCGCTGGAAGTCTTGGGAATGGATCTGGGCGGTACCAAAAAGACCTTGTCCGGTCGTATGCCCACCGAAGACAGGACCTCGGATGCAATATCCTTCGTAATTTGGGTCTTGCGCCCTTCATCGGTCTCGCGGGTCTCTGCCACTATCACCAGGTCCTCGGTTCCATCTTTTTGCCCCTCGGTGGAGAATGCCACCAGGCAGCCTTTCCTTACTCCCTGCACGCTGGATGCTGCGCGCTCTATGTCATACGGATAGTAATTTCTTCCTCGTTTTATTATCATCTCTTTTGCACGCCCTGTGACAAACAATCTTCCGTCTTGAATGAAACCCAGGTCACCGGTGTGAAGCCATCCGTCTTTTATGACTTCTGCGCTTGCCTCGGGATTGCGATAATAACCGGTCATGAGAGAAGGGCTTTTGATGATGATCTCTCCAACCTGTTTTTCCCTTGCAAATCCGGAATCTGCCTTGATGGCTACCTCCTGGCCAAGGATGGGAGAGCCCACCGACACGGCCAGGTATGGAAATTCGTCTTTTTTATCCGCAGGCACGGCTTGTCGCCTTTCTTCCAGCCTGACCCTGTCTAAAGCCTGCACATGGTAGCGGGTGTCTATGGGGGGAAAGGTGGATGCCAGGCAGTTTTCAGCCATTCCATAAACGGGGAAACTGGTGGTGGGCCTGTAACCCACAGGGCCGAATATTTTTTCGAATTTGTCCAGGGTCCTCAGATCCACGGGCTCAGCTCCGTTGAACGCAACCCGAAGCGTGCTCAGATCAAGCTCCAGAAGTTCCTCTGGCTTTACCCGGTTGGCCAGGAGGTGATAGGCAAAATTCGGAGCGGTGGCAATGGTGGCCTTGTATTTCGTGATGTACTTGAGCCATCCCACCGGGTCCATGACAAAGGCCTCGGGCTGCATGGTGTAAAGATGTGTTTGTTTGTAAAGGGCTGACAACAGGCTGCCAATGAGGCCCATATCATGAAACAGCGGAAGCCAGCTAACCGATACATCTTTTTCAGTAAGCCTGATGCCATGAGTTATGCCATCCACGTTGGCGAGCAAGGCCCGATGGGACAAGACGGCTCCCTTGGGCATTCCTGTGGAGCCAGAGGTGTATTGGATGAAAGCGGCATCCTCGGAATCCACGGAGGGAAAACCAGGATTCTTGGGTCGTTCCGCCGCAATGTCCTTGGCCAGGACGAACTCTTGAAGATCGTTGTCTCCAGCGAGCACTCTGCCGATGACTTTCCTGATGCGGGGGAAGCTTATCATGAACCGAGCCTGGGAGTTGCTGACGATGTGACCGAGATTGTCCAGGTACTTGTTGATATCCCCGAAGGTCATGGGAGGACTTACCGCTACCGGAACTCCTCCTGCCATCATGGTGCCGAAAAAGGCATCGATGAATTGTTCGCCCGTGAGCAGGAGCATTATCACCTTGTCTCCCGCTTTCAATCCCCTGTTTTTCAGGTAAGTTGCGGCTACCTGGGCCCCTTCCAGGAGGTCCCCGTAAGACCTGTGCCACTCATTGCCCCTCCGGTCCAGGAATGTCAGAGCTACCCTGTCGCGTTCACCATGCTCGAGAATCTCCATGAGTGTCTTTGAGTGGGGATCGACCTTTTCAGGGTGAACCAGGTGAGCTATGGGAAGTTTGCCTATTTCAGCCATTGTATGTCTCCTGATGATGTCCAGTTTCAGGGTGTGTGTCTGTGTAGTATCATCATATCTGGACTCGCGGACCCTAACAGAGCGATCAGGCCCATGTCAACAAGTAACTGCTTGATAATAAAGCACAACCGACTGATACGTCGGTTTTTGGAGACCTTCTTCATATTTTTGATTTATGCAAAATGGAAGCCAGAATTCCTCTGGTGTTCCATCTTTGAGGTTCAGACATGTCCAAGTTGAAAGTTATTGTTATTCAATTAATTACCTGGATGACCGAATTGTTTTGAGATGCATTTTTTTTGAAAGCAGTGAATTTACGCTCGCAGGTGTGAAAACAGGTATACACCTGTTTTCAGTAGTCGGTCCTTTGGTGACGGTCCAGTACTTTGAAAATGCCTGGAAAGATCACGGCAGCGGCTACTGCCATTGTAATGAGAATGCCGTTCGTCTGTTCATCCAGCTTGTTGACGGAGATTCCCACAGCAGCAATGGCCACCACCAGGGTGAGAGGAGTCGACAGCAGGCTTACCATGCTGAACATTTGCCGCAAGCCCAGGCCTTGGCCCAGCAGGGCGAGTGATGGAAGCAGCCTGATGACAAAAGCAAGCACAAGGAGAACGCCGGCACCTGCGAGCGCAGGTAATGTGACGAGGTTCGGGTCAAACTCCAGGCCAACCCAGATGAAGAAAACCGGTATGAACAGTCCATGCCCCACCGCCGAAAGTTTGTTTTCCAGAATGTGGTTTCCTCTGAGGACGAAGGCCATTACGGCGCCGGCTACGAAGGCTCCAACGATTCCCTCAACTCCTGCGGCCATGGCCATGATGGAAAAGCCCATGGCAAGCGTGAGCGCAACCCTGACTCCAGTCTCGGAGCCGTCCTCTTGCACAACGAGCTTGGAAAATCGCTCCGGATGCCACCAGGCCAGGGCCACCAGTACCTGCAGCACCACCGCGGCTAACAGAACCAAACCAAAGAGTTTGCCCATTCCAATGGCCAGGTCCACGCTGAAGCCATAACGGGCCAGAAAGTAATAGAGGGTCATGCCTATGACAGTAATCAGCTCACCGATGGATCCAACCAGGAGCACGTTTTGGCCCAGATTTGATTGAAGTCGGCCGGACTCCTTGAGCACTGCCATGGGTAGTCCTACGCTGGTGGCGCCCAGAGCCAGGCCCACGATTGGGTCGTAACCCAAAAGCCAGGCGCTCAAAAACGCCAGCCCAAATACCGACAGGCATATGGCACCCATGAGCATCATGACCCGAAGCCCCTTGCGTTTTATTTCGTTGAAATCGATCTCCAGGCCTGCCAGGAACATCAGGATCAGAAAGCCAATTTCCGATAGAAACCCTCCCACCTGGCCATGATGCAGCAGTCCTGCCCCATGGGGGCCCACCAAGAGTCCAAAAAGTATGAGCAGCACGGCTGAAGGAACATGCAAGCTTGCAGACACGAAGGGCATGATGGACGCACCTGCGAGCATGAGCAGGAGGTCCATGAGTTCCGAATAGCCGGCATCACCAGGCATGGGCGCTTCCTCAGTCAGGAGCTATGGTCAGCACCAGGACCGAGCAAGGTGCCTGCCGTGCAACCCGAAGCGCAACATCGGGACTGAAATAGGTGTCGGCCCGACCGAATCGCCTGGCCATAAGCAGGAGATCATTCTCGGTGGCTTCCAGGAGAATCTTGGCAATGGGATTGCCCTCATGGTGGTGATAGTCGAGCGCAACGTCGTATAGCTGGCAAAGACGCCTGATGGGCTCTACCTCGTGGTGAAGATCCTCTTGGGCCAGTCCGGAGATATGGGCCGGAGGATCCACGTTGACGGAAAGTATGGGCAACTTGAATTGCCTGCTGATGTCTATGGCGGTCTCTGCAGCGTGAATGTTGAGGTCGGATTCGGATACAGGCAGGAGAATTCTATTGTACGAGTCCTGACCCCTTGCAAAAAGCACGGGGCAAGCACACCTGTCGCAAAGCTCAGTGTCCTGACCGCGTCTTTGCACAATGCGCTGTAGAAATGTGCGTCTTGGGGCGCGGCTGACCACTATGCCCGGAAGTTGAGCTTTCAGTCTCGATCCAAAGGAGTCACTGTACAGGCTTGGGGGAACAAAGGATTCCCGGGAAGCATCTTCTTCGGAAGGTGCTTGCCGTGATGTTGCAGTTTTTCCAATTCCCCTGATCAGCTTTGCCGCCTTGCTGAATTTAACCAGGTTCTGCGCCTCCTTGGCCATGGCTTCGTCCGCACCCTGCCATTCCAGAGTGACCACGTTGGGTCCAAACTGCCTGGGAAATTGCGGAGTGCCAAGGCGGATGTATTCAGACACGGTGGGGAGAAGGTTAGGATCTCCCACCAGCAGCACACGATCATCCTGTTCCAGGGTCGTTGTTCCAGTGGGAACTATGAGTTGTTCATCCCGAAATACAGCAGCGACTCTCCACCTGTGAGGGGCCAAATCCTTCAGGGGACGGTGCAGGACGGGAGAAGTCCGCACCAGTCGTATCTCCATGAGTTCACCTTTGCCAAGGCCGACACCCACGGGGAGAACGGCCCCCGAAAATTTCAACGAACGGTCCAGTTGCTCGGCCACCAGGGCGGAGACATGAATTGATGTTATGCCGATGTTTCTGAACTCCTCTTGGTCTTTTGTGTTCTTTGCGACAGCCAGAACCGGATCAAAGCCTATTTCTTTGCCTAATCTGCAAATTTCCAGGTTTGCCTCGAAAGCGCCGGTGGTGGCCATGAGCGAGCACGGTGTTTGATCGGTAAAAAGAGAATCCAGGACCAGTCGGGATGTGCCGTCGGCCCTCACGAGCTTCAGCCCGGCCCTGCCCGCAAGCTCGTCCAAGGCCTTTGAGGCACTTACGGGATCAGCAAGATTTGCAAAGGCATTCTCATCCACATCCAACAACAGGGTCTGATGTGAGGACTTGAGTCTGGTTGCGACCTGAAAGCCTATGGATCCTGCGCCTATTATTACAAGCCTGTGAGTCATGGTTTCTTCTTGCCCAACATTACTATTCCTTCAGAGGCCATGGCGTGGATATCATCATGTGCCATGCCCATATCATGAAGTATTTCCAATGTATGCTCGCCCAGGTTCGGTGCCCTGGTGGCTGTCGAAATTCTGCCTGCCATCTTTATGGGACTTGCCATTTGATATGCGAGTGCGCCGTCAGAGGGTATAAACATGCCCCTGGCCAGGAACTGCGGGTGAGAGGGGACCTGGTCCAGATCCAATACAGGTTCTACACAACAATCGACGCCTTCGAGTCTTGCCATGCACTGTTCTCTGCTCATGGAAAGGAATTTTTCTTCGAGGGCTCGGCGGACCTTCTGTCCCTGTTGGCCTGTAGACATGCCTTGATCCTGCAGGTCTTCTAGGTCCAAGGCCTTGCACAAAGCGCGGAAAAATTTTCCTTCCAGGGCTCCTACTGCCAGGTACTTGCCGTCTTTTGTCGCATAGATGCCATAGCTTGGAAGTCCACCATCCAGGGGACCTTGCCCCTTGGGAGGCAGTTGCTTGCCCGCGAGCACGGGCCCAAGGTTCAAGGCCATGGTGCTGCAGGCAGCGTCAGCCAGGGCGATGTCGATCCACTGGCCCGAGCCGGTGCGGAGCTTTTGAAAAAGGGCTGCGATTATGGCGCTGACCGCGGGCCACGTGCCCCCTGCCACGTCAGCCACCTGGGCACCACATATTTGGGGCGGAAGACCTGCTGCGCCCGAGCGAGCGAGAATTCCTGTGCGTGCACAATAGTTGATGTCGTGGCCTGGCATCTGGCTGTCTGGACCGCTCTGCCCATAGCCCGTAATGGAGCAAAGGATGATGTCTTTTTTTACAGCCTTGAGATCTTCGTAAGCCAGACCGAGATTCTTCATCACTCCAGGGCGAAATCCCTCTACCACCACGTCGCAGGTTGCCATGAGTTCAAGAGCCAGCTCTCTGCCCTTGGGCTTTTTCAAATCCATGGACACGGAGCGTTTCGACCTGTTGATGGCAAGGAACATGGCGCTGACGCCGTCTATGAGGGGGGGGATGGACCTGAGAGGATCTCCCGTGACAGTGTCCTCCAATTTTATGACTTCGGCACCCATGTCAGCCAAGAACATGGTAGCCAGGGGCCCTGGCAAATGGCGGCTGAGATCCAGGATTTTTATTCCATCAAGTGCAGGGGGATCTTTAATGGTCATTTGGTGATGCCACCTTGTTCTTCCAGTGCCGCTGCAATCTTGCGGGCGAGGGAAGCGAAGGCCCTGGCTGATGCGCTGGCCAGGTCCATGCCCGGTGATTTTGCAGAAAAGCCTTTCTGCACCAGTACCTTTCCTGTGTCAACCCGGACGAGCACCACCTGTGCCGTGGCTTTAACAAATACCAGTCCGTGACTCACCTTTCTTTCGAGGCTGGATGCCGCCACTCCGTAGATGAGAAGATCGGCCTTGTTGCGAAATGCCTCGGACATGGTTTTAGGAGTGGGGTCCTGCGGTAATTGCACGTCCAGTTCATCAAAAGCAAAGACATTGTAACCCTTGCTCATGAGTTTGCGTTGCAAAAGCTCCACCACGCGAGAGTTCTGTCTAAGCTCTCCACCCCGGGTCTCTGCCATGGCTATGGCTATTTTTTGGGCCCTTTTATCAATGAGCTTCAGGTGAAACTCCGCTGATTTGCTTTCGAATATTTTTCGTATGCCTGCAAAGCGGGCATCATCCATGTCCACACCGGAATCCTGCAACATGGTCCCCCCGTCCATGTGGGCATGGACTGACAGGGTTTGACCCGCGTGTTCGGCAAGCCCCTGTAGCCTGCCCGTGGCCATGCCCGCCGGGTCCACCCGGGTCATGACAGGTTTTAGTCCCTTGGACTCGAAAGCTACGGGGCAGCCTGAAAATGGAACACTGGTCTGAGCGGTTTTTAAATCCACCGAAAGAACAAGGACCGCCTGTTTTGCGTCGGCGTTGAGAGACAGCTCCTTGCCGTAGGTCGCTGTCATCCTGACCCTGCCCAGCAAGTCTTGAACGCGGGTGAGCAGTTCCTCGAGGCTCGGTCCCTTTTGGGCAGGTGGAGGGGATGGGTCAATCACTGCCAAAAGGGCTCGTTGCTGTTCGGTCTGTACGCGCAACAGGGTCGCTGCCATCAGATTGACAAGAGATGAGTATGGTGAATCAGACATGCCGGCGCCGGCTTTGCCCACAAGCTCCATGCCCTGCATGTCCCATTCTTTGACCTGAGCTCTTGTTGAACTTACAAGCTCGGTGCGGTTCATGGCCACCATGGAGTAGTGTCTGTCTCCCTTGGTATCGGACCAGGCAAGAACCTCGTGGGCTTCAGGAAGTCCAGACAGAAGCTCGTGTGCGGACGAAGGGGTAAGAGCCGGGCTGCCGGCAATGACCAGCTTGGCACCTCTTACCTTGAGTTCGCCCGCAAGCCTGGTGCGCAGATCCTCCATTATCTGGTCTGTGGCTTTTTGCTTCGCATCCTTTGCTGATGAAGCCAGTCCTACACCTATGATGTACTTGTCGGGAGTGTATTTTCCATGTTGATGGCTTACAGCCCAGACCGGTCTGCCGGGTTTGATGACCCTGCTGCAAGCGGTGCTTGCTCCACCCGCTACCAAGAACCCCAAAAGAGTCCACCCCATTACAATCGCTTTGCTTTTCATGCTTGTTTCGGTAGCACGGCATGGCTTTGCTTGTCAACGCCCTCCGGACCATTTCTTGCGTCTATGTTACCTCACAGGCGATCTGGAAATCTGGTTCCAGGAGATTGGAGATTCGGTTATCACAGGGATTCCCAGGAGACTTGAACATCTTTTGCGTTTGTGCAAAGAATCTTTGCGTCTTTTCTCGGAGGACCAAACATGTATGTCAAGATTACGACCTTGAGCGAGAACACTGCAGGTTTCGGTTTTTTGGCAGAATGGGGTCTCAGTTTATTTATCGACATCAATGGCTTCAAGGTATTGATGGATACGGGCATGGGTAACTCTGCGGTGATAAACGCCAAGATGCTCGATGTGGATTTCAGGCAGGTGGATGCCATCGTCCTGAGCCATGGTCACATAGATCACACGGGCGGCCTCGCCGAGGTGCTCAAGCTCTCCGGTCCCAAGCGAATCATCGCGCATCCGGATGTTTTTGCCGCAAAGTATTCTGACAGGCGAAGGCGCCCCGATCGCAACATAGGCATCCCCTTTTGTCGCGAAGAGCTGGAAAAGCTTGGAGCCTCGTTCGAGCTCAGCCGCGAGCCGGTAGAGATAGCGCCCGGAATAGTCAGCAGTGGCGAAGTGCCCATGGAAACTGACTATGAGCAACTCGACGAAGGCCTGTTCTGGGATTCGGGACAGGGTGTGGAGCCGGATCCTCTCGCAGACGACCTCTCGTTGGCCATCAAAACCAGCGAGGGATTGATAGTAGTGTTGGGATGTGCCCATCGTGGTCCTGTAAACATCATAAGGCACTTGCAAAACATAAGCGGAGAGCAAGGCATACATGCTGTAGTTGGTGGCACCCACCTGGTGCATGCCAGTGATGAGCGCATTTATCACACAATAGATGATTTCAAGAGATTCAATGTCAGCAAGGTTGCATGCTCTCACTGTACCGGCATGAGAGCCGGTGGAATGATGGCGGATGCATTCGGTGATTCTTTTATCTACAACAACGCAGGCACGAGACTGACTTTTACATTTTGACAAGGGGCATAGCCATGAGCGATAAACCTGGAACATCTCAACGGGTCCGATCCGGGTCGCCTAAGGGGAAGCGTGGTCCGCTATTTCCTCAGGACGCAGAGCCCTCGGGTAGATGCCCAGTTCGTCCATGGCGCCATGTAACCAGTTCCAGTGTCCACGTCCCAACCACAAACCGTTTAATGCGAGATGATCAGTCCATGCTCCAGAATTGGTACCCCGAGTGAAGGCTTCTGACCCATCGATGAAGATCCTCACACCAAATCCATCCTGGGTAATGGCCAGGTGATGAAAAGCATGGTCCAGCACCCGTTCGTCGGTGGTCAGGTTGATCAAGCCTGTATCGTCATCCTCAATGCGGAGATAGATATGGTTGCCTTCATCGATTCGCACCAGGAGGTAGTTTTCATACCCGTCTTCAAACAGGTTCAGAATATCCTGGTTTTTGCCAAGCTCGTCAGCTCTGATCCAACATTCCATGCTTCCCTGCTCGGAACCGAGATCCTCGGCATTGGCAATGTCCACATAATCGTCTTGGCCGTCGAACCAAATGGCGCTGCCCGAAATCCCCTCTATCCAGCTTTCAGATGTATCTGCGTTCTGTAATGCTCCTTCATGTGCTTCCAATTCGTCTCCAATGACAAGCCCCTGGGCTTCATCGAAATGCCAGATGCCAAGAGCATGGCCCTGTCTTGCCTGGTTTTGTACCCAATTGCTATCGAAGGGACGATCATCTATTCGTATCTCGTCCAATCGTCCTGAAAAGAACCCCTGTGGTCCGTCTCCAATGCTTATTTTGTTCGGAGTCAATCCAGGTGTCCACGCCGAAGCGTTTTGTCCGCTGGCACCCTCTTGGCCATCTATGTAAATTTTTGCTCCAGAGCCATCTTGAACAATTGCAACATGATGAAAAACTCCGTCGTCCATTGTGCCTGTGGATTGAAGATCCATGACGGTGTTTGCCAATTGCTCGATGAGCAAGCGTATGTGGCCATTGGAATCCAGGCCAACGGAAAAATGGTTCTGAGAATCACCAGCAAGAGAGAATATGCTACCGGCTGACCCCGGCTCTGCCATGATCCAGAAATCCAGAGTTCCCTTTGGTGCCAATATGGAATCTGAGGCAGTGCACTCTATGCTCTCGTTCATCCCTTCAAATGATACGGCTTTTGCCATGACACCGGTCACCCAGTTTGAATCGTCCATGTTCAAAAGCGTTCCATCGTGGCCGAAAATAGAGCTGTCTTTTGCTCGTTGGCCATGACCTTCATCGAGCAACCATCGGGCAAGTAAGTGTTCCGAACGCAAGCGGACCGATTTTGTGATGGAGGCATTGGCCCTCTGCGGGCAATCGTGTAAATAAGGGTAATGGAATCGGAAGGCCCGTTGTCCGCTGCGGGCTTCTTCGGTGTGTACGTCCCCATACCAATCAGATACGGACTCGTTGTAGGCCCATGTGGAGCTACCCTCGAAGTCGTCGCCATGGGTGTCTGCTCCAAACAGAAAGATATCATCCAGATACACGCTCAATTCGATGAACTCGGTGTTCATGACCGCAGTCTCGTTCATGACCCTGAAAGATAGCTCGGTCTTTTGTTGCTGGGATACCATGTCGCTGACATCCACCGATATATGTTGCCAGTCGTTGATATCAGCCACATCGCCTTGCCATACTACCTGTCCATCCACAAGAGCCTGAACAACAAAGTAGCCCCTTAGCTCACCTCGGTAACTGTCCTTGACCCAAAAATCCAGAAGGTACGCCGCATATGAAGGGACCACAACAGGGATGAATCGCTTGCCAATGGCCCCCTTGGCATCAAACACGGTCAAATCAATACCGTATCGACCGGCCTTGGTGTATGTATGGCTTGCTGTCTCTCCCCAAGCGCTATGGCCATCTCCGAACTCCCAATGCCAATTGACCAGTTCAGGTCCTCCTTGTTCATTGTGACTTTCAGACGCGTCAAAAAACACCTCCACAGGGGCGGTGCCGGGCTCAGGAGTAATGTTTGCCTCTGCCACAGGAAGCCGCGTGCCTTCCGGAACATCTAGACCATAATGATTGGTGTTCACTTCCAGGTTTCCCTGGGCATTGGTCTGTCGTACTGAGTGATCAGGGTCCGTATCTGTGAACCAGTTGTGATGTATGTGCGAGGGGGAAGCCGGAACGCCCCGTATTACGACCGAAGACATCTGTGCACATTGGAACGTATTGTGATGGATTTGTATTGAGTCGCCTGCAATATCTGCCTGCCCCGAGTAGTGTCTTTCGATTTCGTCCGAATTCAGCGCCCGGCTGTATATGCGTACCTCGTCCAGTAAACCCTGAAAAGAGCTTCGATGACCGGAAGCGATGTATAAACCAGCCAGGTCCAGATGATTGCTGAATGCCCCCGAATTGGTGCCTGATGTAGAGACCTCCTGAGAATCGAAGAACATGCGAATGCCGGTACCGTCCTGTGTAATGACAATGTGTCTGAGCTCATCCAGGGACAAGGCTTGGTCGGATTCCATGTGTAGCAAGTCCGTGCCATTGTCTTTGAC
>JALVPF010000152.1 GCA_027031935.1 Myxococcales bacterium
GATAACCATAGACCGACTGGTGGACTTTCTCCGTCAGATAGAGCATAAGTCCAAAACCATCGCCATAAGAAAACTTCATATCAAGCAAAGCTTTCAACAACCTGATCAGCTAGAAGTGGGCTTTACTGTTTCGAATTTCAAGTTGCTGGACGAAAAAAAATCAGGAAGCAGTTCTCCCCAGGGCAAGGTTAAACCAAAACACGGGACCAAGGGATAGAGGCATTGGCATGAAAAACGGAATTGTCAGAACAGCAGTCTACGTGGTTTTTTTCCTTGTTTGTCTCGTATTCTTCACAGCTCAGGGTTTTCCCATTGGACTCCTGCAAAACCGGATTGAACGTGAGGTACATCGACGCACGGGAATGAAGATGACATCCGCCAAGATGGATTTTCTTTTTCCCAATGGCATCGAGGCCAAAACTGTAAGACTCATGAAGGAATCCGAACAAGAAGACAAGCCAGGGCTTGTGATACTCTTGCCGCAGGCCTCTGCCAGAATTTCACCTTTCTCCCTGTTTAGCAGCTCAAAGGAAGTTTCATTTTCAGGACAACTCCTGACCGGCAAGGTGGAGGGTGAAGTGTCTGTATCAAAGGAATCCGTCAAGCTGAAGACATCCATACACTCCCTGGATCTCGGGCGCCTACCCATATGGAAGGACATGATAGGCCTCTCGCTCGAGGGAAAACTCAGTGGCAAGATGGATCTTTCCCTGTCTCCCAAGGACATTAAGAAGACAAAAGGCACAATGGAAATATCCCTCGTTCAAGGAAAAATAGGAGAAGGAACCATCAAGGGCTTGAGCACTCCCCCCATCAGTCTGGGCAAAACAGTCGCAAGCCTGGAGATGGACAAGGGCAAGGCAAACATCAAGACTTTCAGTGTGCATTCCGATGACATCGAAGCCAACCTGGAGGGATATTTCCTCTTGCAGAAACAGATAAGCCAATTGAGCGCAAGATGCAAAATACGCTTCAAACCTTCAGCTGATTTTCTCGGTAGAAATCCCAAGTTCAAGGATATAATAAACTTAAGCGGACTCAATCGGGCAAAGGACAAGGATGGCTTCTTCTCGTATTCCATGTATGGGCGCCTGACGCATCCCCAGTTCAGGATCGCGAAGTAGTCGCACCCTTTTCACCCAAATCTCCCTCACTATTGAATCAGATTTCCCATATCCATAGGTACGGCCCTGTCAACGGCTAGCTACCCTTGGCTTCTCGGCAAGCTCGAAGCTACGGGCAGCTACGCCTGCCGCGGGCCTACAAAGATTCTGCAGCATAGCCACAGAGATCGCAAACGAGGTGGGTCAAAATAAATTCCCAGGGGAAAATCTAACGGGTAATGAATTTGAACTTCTCATCACAGATAAAGAACTCATCTCCATCTCTGATTTTCATCTTCTCAATTCGCTCGCCCTTGTACCAGGTACCGTTTGCAGAACCCAGATCCTCGATGAAAAATTCACCGCGTTCTCGTGTAATGATGGCATGTTCACGAGACACCTTCACGGAGTTGATCACCAGGTCGCATTTGCTGGAACGACCAATGATGAAGATGTCCTTGTCGATCTTCTCTTTGTTTCCATCCTCGTTGATCATGTAGAGGCCAGATGTGGATTTCTTGGGTCTTGGTGCAGGACGAGGAGGCCTTTTGCCAGGCGAGGGTTTTCTTCCTCCGGCCTCACGGGTTCTGCCAGGAGTAAACTTGGGCTGCTTGGCTGAGGATCTGGCAGGTTTGGGGGCCGGAATAGGTTTGTCGTCCGCAGACGGAGCAGCCAACTCCATGGGAACCGGGGTGACGTAACCCATACGTACAGCCATTTCAAACATAGCCTGATTGATCAACGCAGCAGCGTCAGTTCCTGAATCATCTGACATGAGAGCATAAACATCCCAAAGTTCTTCAGAAATAGCGACCTGCCGTGGTCTTCCCGATGGACTCACGATCTTGCCTCCTGGTGTGATTCTACGGGAATACACCATTTATCAATATGTATCAATGGTGTTCAACCCATACAACCGACTTAACCCAAAGCTTTTACATAAATTATCAAGTACTTTGTACACCTGTCAACTTTCCTAACTCCTGTAATGTCAAAAACTCATGAATCAACAATGCAACGAAGAGCCGTCAGGCAAGTTTTCGCTGAACTGCTCTTGAATTACGTCTGAATCTATGACCACGTTTGCGCCGATTTGAACCCCGTCCGGTATTACAACCCCCTTGCCAATAACAGACAATCCGTCAAGAAGACATTTTTCATAGTCGAGGTTTGTTGTGGCGGATCGGCCTGCATCTATGATGACTCCCTTGCCTATGTTGACCTTCTTGTCCACAAGAGCGCCTTTTATCTTCGTGCCCGAGCGGACCACGACCCCATCCATGAGAATGGAAGAGACCACCGTGGCCCCTGTCTCAACTATCACACCAGGAGACAGGATTGAGCCCTGCACCTGACCTTGAACCACACAGGCAGATGACACCAAGCTATCGATGCACCTGGAGCCTTTTGAAAACACCGCTGGGGGCTGGTCTCCCCTGGGACCGTCCTCGTCCTTGGTGCATATTTCCCATCGATCCAGGTCCAGGCCACTGCGGGGATCCAATGCATCCATGTTCGCATTATAGTAAGAAGAAATCGTCCCCACATCACGCCAGTATCCTTCGAACAGATGCGTCGACACCTTCTTGCTACCCAAAAGTCTGGCCATGACGTCGAATCCGAAATCGTATCCTTTTTTTGTAGCCACTACACTTTCCAGGGCATCCACCAGACAGTCCCATTCGAACAGATAGATTCCCATGGATGCCAAAGACGTATCAGCTTCAGGGGGCTTTTCTTCGAACCTGGAGACGATACCACTGCTGTCGGTCCACACCATTCCAAACCTGGAGACATCCCTGGGCTCCACTTTCATTACAGCGATGGTCAGGTCAGCACCCTGGGCCAGGTGATCGTCGATCATTTTCCTGTAGTCCATGCGATATATGTGGTCACCGCTGAGGATCAAGACCCTCTCGGGGGACATCTGCTTCATGAAATTGAAATTCTGCCAGATGGCATCTGCTGTGCCCTTGTACCAGTCCCCAGCCTCTTCCCCGGTGCGCGGAGGCAGTATCCTCACTCCTCGCCTCCTGCCCCTCAGGTTCCAGGCGCCCCCAACCCCCAGATGCCTCATGAGGGACAGGGGCTTGTATTGCGTCAACACACCGACCCAATCCAGGCCAGCATGCATGACGTTGCTAAGTGCAAAATCAATTATTCGGTATCTGCCGGCAAAGGGAACCGCTGGTTTTGCCCGTTTTTTCACCAAAACTCCAAGCCGTGTTCCCCCACCTCCGGCAAGCAGCATTACCAAGGGCTTTTTCATGATTCATCCCCCATGCCCGGCCCCAGTGTCTGCCCACAGTAGAGGGTCGCTTCGGATTTTCGTCCCTTGCCAGGGAAATCCGTTGGAGTGAGGTTGGGGTAGACGATGCAATTTCTTCCTATACTGGCCCCTGCAGGAATTCGGGTGTTTTTGCCCACCACAGTCACCCCACTGGACAGGGCATTGGGATGGGTGTGGTTGGCTGCGCTGACTTCACCGGAACCCACATGTGCCCCCTGCCCCACCAAAACTGCCCTGTCCATGACCACACCGTCCAATACCGCATCTTTTTCCACCACGACATTGTCCCAAAGAACACTGTTGCTCACCTTTGCACCTGGTTCTATGACCACGCCAGGACTCAACACGCTCGATGTCACGGTGCCGGATATATTGGCACCAGGGCATATGACGCAGTCATCACAACGTGCATTGTCCCCAAAACGGGCTGGAGGCATGTCACCCAAACCCCGCAAGACCTTTCGTGTCCTGATGGGCCATTGCGCAAGATCGATCAAGGGTTCATCGCCCAGCAGATCCTTGTGAGCCATGTGATATTCATCCACCGAGCGAGAATAGTTCCAATACCCATCATAGGTATATGCCCTGACGTCATACTCCTTGATGGCGGCGGGGATTATATCCGAATACAGTTGAAAGGATGCAGATTCCGAAATGCCCCTTTGCAGCAGATCCAGCAGAACCTCGGTGCGAAAGAGATAGACGGTCAAGGAGGCCAGGCGGGATTTGGGTTCTTGGGGTTTTTCCTCATAACCCACCACGTGCCCGGAATCATCCACTTGGGCAAAGCCATACTTTCCCTTGCCCATGGAAGGATCCATGTCCTTTACAGCCATGGTCAAGTCAGCCCTGGAGTCACGATGTGCCGTCATCAATTCGCCAAAATTCAGATTGTAGACATGATCCCCCGAAAGTATGAGAACGTGTTCAGGCTTGTGGTCCGTGATAAAATTCGTGTTCTGCCATATGGCGTCGGTGGTGCCACGATACCATCTGCCCGAACTCTGACCCAGATAAGGAGGGAGAAGCTTCGCCCCCCTTCCTCGCCCAATGAAATCCCAGGGTTCGCCAGAACCCAGATGATCGATGAGCGATGATGGACGATAGAGGCTCACTACTCCAATTCGCTCCAGATCTGCCTCCATCAAGCCGGACAAGGCAAAGTCTATTATCCTGTACTGGCCGGCAAATGTAAGAGCAGCTTTTGGACGGATATCGGTGAGAACCGACATGTCCTCTACCCTTCCACCGGCAAGTACCATTGCTATAATATCCCTCATGGGTATCCCTTAATTCTTGCCGGATGCTCGCTGTTGACCAAGTGGCCTGTTGCACTTGGGACATCGACCTGCAAACTTGCTGATCTGTCCCTGCCAACCGCACTCGCAACGAACCGGTTGGGTATACTCGGATGTCATATTCTTGCGAAAGAACATTGCTATGATACGAGCTAAAATTATAATACCCAATGTGATTGCAGCATACTCGATAAACTCTCCGACGGTGATATCAGCAAAAAGCACCTTGTCCATTTCGACCTCATTCCCGGAAAGAAAGCAAAGGAGCACAAGAAATCACAGCATCCCGTTTGTCTTGCCAGTCATCATATGAGCAGTCGGCAAATGCGTCAAGGCGCAACCTGATTTCCCAGCTCACCGGCTGGATTTGCCAAGGCATGTCATCTGAAATCTCTGGAGGGAACAAGCCCACCCAGCCTATCAAGCGGGAGTAACTGTCTTGCCATGACGTTCGTAACCCCGTCCTTTCGTTCGAGCACACCTGTCACCATCATGGCAGCAGTGGATATGGCCACCTGTCTGAACTTTTCAAACACGTCTGGTGTGATGACAATATTGATCAAGCCCGTCTCATCCTCCAGGGTCAAAAAAAACATTCCCTTTGCGGTAGGCGGCCTCTGTCGGCTTATCACCAGGCCTGCCACCTTCAATGCCTTTCCGTCCTGGTTCAGACACAAGGACGCAGCAGGAAGTACTCCGCGCCTTCGAAGCTCGGCCCTGTGATGAGCCATTGGATGAGGGCCTGTGGTAAGGCCACTACAGCGCAGGTCAGCTTCCGTTCGCTCCAGGGCATTCATTGGGGGCACGGGACTGGGTGTGGAATCTTCCGGCAAAAGGGCCACTAGCCCGCGCCCTTCGGTCTCCAAAGAGGCCGCCTGCCACAAGGCCTGCCGACGCCTCTTGCCAAAACCAGCCAGGGCACCCATCTCGGCGAGGGTGGCAAGTTCGTCCTTTCGCAAGCCGCAGCGAAGCTGCAGATCCCGCAAATCTGTAAAGCTCCGCTTGTCCCTTTGCCTCACAAGGCCTTCGGCAGCATCACGACGAAGCTCTGATACGAATTTCAATCCCATGCGCACACTCGAGTCAGGTTCTATGGTGCAGTGAACCTTCGAACGCAGCACATCCACCGGTCTGATGCTCTGCCCGTGGCGCTGGGCATCCTTTACAATGGTGGCCGGATGGTAAAAGCCCATGGGCCACGCGTTTAGCAAGGCACAATAAAAAGCCGCCGGGTGGTGTGCCTTGAGATATGCAGATGCGTAGACTATGAGCGCGAAGCTCGCAGCGTGGGACTCTGGAAAGCCGTACAGCGCAAACGAAGAAATGCCGTGTATGATCTGCTCGGCCTCATCTGCCGGGATA
>JALVPF010000153.1 GCA_027031935.1 Myxococcales bacterium
GTGCTGGGATCGGATGGTCAGCTGGAACATTTCCCGAACGCCTTTGAGGCCTATCGCTAACACCTGTCATCAGCATCACTTTCAGGTGAGCATAGCACCATGGAGAACACAGTGCCCGAAGAACAACCGGAAAAACACCCACTGGCAAAAAGATTTCACTCATTGACACCAGAGCAGGTGCTGGATGCGGTCGAAGCCCAGGGCCACAGATGCACCGGCAGGTTTTTCATCCTCAACTCTTTCGAAAACCGAGTTTACCAGCTGGAGCTGGACGATGAGACCACGGTGGTGGGAAAATTCTATCGTCCCGGCCGATGGAGCCGCAAGGCCATAGCACAGGAGCATCAATTTCTGCAGGAGCTGCAGGAAGAGGAGATACCGGTGTCGGTTCCCATGGATCTCGGCGACGGCAGGACCATAGGGGAGGTCCAGGGCATCTACTATGCCCTGTTCAGAAGGATTGGAGGGAGATCTCCGGAAGAACCTTCGGATGAACAGCTGAGAATCCTTGGCAGGTACCTTGCGAGAATTCACAACGTGGGAGCGAGACAATCCGCCGACCATCGTCCCGAGCTGACACCCGAGACCTATGGGAGGCAAAACCTCGGGTATCTGCTTGCCAACGAAATCATTCCATCGGAGGTCAGGGAACACTACACAGCCACGGTGGAGCAGTTGCTCGTGCGCACGGAGCCCTTGTTCAATGGCGTGCCCATGCATCGCATACACGGAGATTGCCATCTGAACAATCTCCTGTGGTCTCCGCAGGGCGCAACCTTCCTGGACTTCGACGATTTCTTGACGGGTCCTGCCGTGCAGGACATCTGGCTGCTGGCTCCATCCGCAGACGATTACGGAAAGAGGCAGAGAGATGTCCTCGTGGAGGCTTATTCGCAGATGCGGGACTTCAGCCCCTCATGGCTCAAGCTGGTGGAGCCGCTGAGGGCATTGCGATTCATAAGGTATGCAACCTGGATCGCCAGGCGCTGGCAGGATCCCATCTTCCAGCGAACCTTCCCCCACTTTGGTACCCTGGTTTACTGGCAAAAGGAGATGCAGGACCTGCGGGAACAAATCGCCCGCATGGACCAGGCCATGTACTAGTTTCCGACCTGTTATTTGCAAAATAGAAATTTTATTCTATACTACAAAACATGATAAAAAGAATCATCCAAGAGGAGATCTGGAAACGTCTTGCGGCTTATCCGGCTGTTGCTCTAGTAGGGCCCAGACAGTGTGGAAAAACAACCCTCGCAAAGTCTATGCCCGGGGATTATTTCGACCTCGAGCAGGAAGCGCATCGCTTGCGTTTGGACCTGGAGTGGGACGAGTTGGTTGCAGGCAAGAAAATGCTGATATTGGACGAAGCCCAATCCTGGCCAGAGGTCTTCGTTCGCCTACGCGGTGCCATCGATACTGAGCGAACACGCAAGGGTCGATTCTTGCTCCTCGGTTCCGTATCTCCATCACTAATGACTCATGTGTCGGAGTCACTGGCAGGCCGCTTGTCAATCGTCGAGCTGACACCATTTCTTCTTTCGGAGTTGAAAATCGATGCTGTCCTGAAACAACATTGGCTGCGGGGAGGCTATCCTGAAGGCGGGATACTAGATTCTAAACGATATCCGAGATGGCAAATTGACTACTTGACTCTCCTCACCCAGAGGGATCTACCCACATGGGGTTTACCGGCCAAGCCACAGGTGATGGATCGTTTGCTCAAAATGCTGGCTGCGCTACATGGGCAGGTTTGGAATGCTGCACAGGTGGGAAAGAGTCTTGGCCTATCCTATCACACTATCAACAGCTACCTCGATTACCTCATGGGAGCATTCCTGTTGAGGCAACTTCCTCCTTATCAGTCGAACATACGCAAGCGACTGGTCAAAAGGCCCAAGCTGTACT
>JALVPF010000154.1:0-10266 GCA_027031935.1 Myxococcales bacterium
TCGGCCTTTTAGCTTGCGAAGGTCCGAAGGCAAACCACGGACTCTGACCCGCTTTGCATCGAGATCGAGATAGCCCGCAATATCCGGGCTTGTCCATGAGCCGCCAATATCCAGAAACAAATCAGCGCTTCCCCTTGCTCTGGGTATCCAGGCTCCAAGTAATGGCAACAGACGCAGATTCACCAGGCCCTTGGCCTTGATTCTTGGCCCCCCCATAAGCTGCCCCCCACCTGAAAACGACAAGCTGCTCTGAGGCCCCTTGAAATCACAATGCGACATGGAAATCTCGCCGTCGCTCAATGACAAGTCCATGTCGCCAATGTTGTTTACCTGGAAATTGCCGATGGAAACCGCCGCGGTCTTCAATGTAAGGTTCGCATCGATGGACGCCGGTTTCATCAGAGAACCAGAAGCAGAGAGTTTTCCTGCCAACTTTACGCTACCAGCTTCAAGGCCGAGAATCCTGCTCAGGTTCTGTATATGACCGGAGTCGAACTGCAGGTTTCCTTCAAATGGCAAATCTCTCAGCAGGTCGGCCTGCATATGAAGCTTTGCCGCCTGACCCAAGATTCTGCCATCGATCTGAAAATTTTCGGGGCTGGCCTTTGCTGTAATATTGGTGTCTGGAACCTCCAAGCCCGCAAAAGTTGTATCATACACCCTGGCCCATCCATCGAGAGCAGGTGCATACAATGGGCCCTTTATGGCGAAATGCAGGTCCATCCTGTAGTCGAGCCAATCCCTGTAGCCCCAGAGACCTTCGAAGGACGACCCGCGAAGCCCGGTCGTGTAAGCGGTAAAATCCAGCTTGTTGGTGGCAGAGATGCCGCCCCTGGCAAAAACCCAACCTGGCCCCAGCCTGGCTTCCAGCAGGTCCAATTGCCATGCACCAGCCTGGTACTTGCCAATTGCTCCTGCCTCCGAAAAATGCTGGCCCCACAGGCGCAGATCGGCAAAGGCCAACTGGAATCGCATTTGTGGATTGTACAGCTCTCCCCTCGCCTCTATTCTGCCACCGACCCAACCCTCTACATATCCAGGTATCTGTCCCTTCTGGATCGCTGACACAAGTTCCGGTAATTTGATTCTGCTCAGATCTGCGTCCATGGATACATCGTATGGGGGCAAAACACGAAGCGTACCTGATGCCCTGACAAGCCCTCCATGACGAGTCAAACGTATCTGTCTTGCTGTAAGGTTGAAATCATTCATTTCGATCTTGCCCTGAAAAATTCCAACCGGGTGTCCTTCGATACCAAAATCCCTGATGTACAGCATGGCATCGAATATGGGATTCAGGACCGTGCCCTGCAGGTTGAGATCAAGAGCGGAAAATCCCTGGAAATCAATTCCCATGATTGGGCAAAGATCACCCAGGTGAATCTCCTGTGAAGCAATATGCCCAGTGAGTCCATAATCCGAAAACCTTATTGTCCCTTTTGCATCTATCTTGGATTTCCCGGTCACTATCCTGGCAGAAGAAATCCTCACCTTGTTTTTGTAAAAAACAGCTTTGGCATTTACCTGGGTGGGACCGTTCAGCCCGAGAACTCTTCGGCCGGATTTACCAAGTTGCACCAGCATCTTTTCCACATCAAAGTTGCTTTTGCTTATGGCTATGCGAGGAGAATTCTTGCCCTTCAATCGGCCCTTGATGTCAAGATCGCCCCCAACATGCAAATCGATGTAATGCCAATCCAGTCCCGCCTGGCCCAACGCAGAAATCAGGGATGCATCCTTGATGGTCAGGTGTCCTGACAGATGCATGAGATCATCAAACTTGACAAGCAGGTCCCCTGTCACTTTTCCGGCAGGGTTGGACGCCTGAATCTTGGAAAGACTCAGCGTGTCTCTATCGATTTGAAATTCCGAACTATAGTCAAGCTTTGACAGGGTGCCAAAACCAAAATCGTCAAGCTCCAAAAATCCTCTTGCCGCGTTGAGGCCTCTGTTTCCAACCGTTGCTACACTAAGGACAAGATCTCCAGTCATGGCTGGTACTTGAGGAAAAACCCTATGAGCAAAGGCCGCAGGTGTGGAAATGGTCAGCTGTAGTTCTGGCACCCACTGTCCAGAGAGGTGGGCCAATTTCCCCTTCAGGGTCAGAGAAGATTCCTCCACTTGTACAGAGCACTGTATCTGTTCTATGCCTGTGTTCCCTATAACACCCTGGCAACGGCTAGGTTTGAAAACAAGGGACGCATCCTGGGCTCCTGCTACATCGAGGCTACCGCCTCCCAATCTTATATCCAAATCAACGACTTCGCCATCTGAAGAAGAGGCCCTCAATTCCAGATCACGCGCCTGGAACAAACCTAGTTCATCGATGACGAGATCTACTTTGCCCCCTTCGATTCGGACCCTTCCCGGAAATCTGTATGTCGCTTCGGACTCGGACTCTTTCTTTTGGGAAACTCTCCTTACCGGAATGCCTTTCAAGCTCCCGCCTGAAAGCCGTAGGTGGATCTGAGGGCTGTTCAAAAGAACCCGATCTACACTAAAGTCACCAGTCAGCAAAGAGATGGAATCAAGTTCGAACCGTGCCCTTTTTACGGCCAGGATCTTTCCTTCCTGCTCGGATGTCAGCTCCAGGTCCTTGGCATCCAGGGACGGGGGCAACAGATCGACCGAACACTGGCCTATTTCCGTTTGCAAGCCTAAACTGTCTTGCAATTTCGACCTGAGCATTCCGCAAATTTTTCCAGCTGCAAAGTCACTCTTGATAAAAGCAATGGCCGCTGCCAGCAGTACCAACAACACCAGTACCGGCAAGGACAGAAAAAAACGAGCCTTACCCTTCACGGTAAACCTCAAAAAAAAGCCCCAGATGCTCACAAAGCTTCTGAGGCTGACCGTGATTACCTAAGCGGGTGATGGGACTCGAACCCACGACGTCAAGCTTGGGAAGCTTGCATTCTACCACTGAATTACACCCGCGAAAAAAAAAGACTGCCGTGTGTATACCTCCTGCGTCACCCGACATGATCTTTGTCAGCAATTACTATACCTTATATCCTGCTGTCAAGCTTTACCATAGCGGCGAAGGAAACTGTCAATCTCTGACATGGATGGCCGCCTGACATCAGAACGAGGCATTGTTATCTTTCCAGCCGTCGATTCTCCGGGAGCCAGTATTCCAGCCTTACGTCTGGCAGATATGGCTTCACTCTCAGCCAAATCCCTGTCCAGGCCCAGCATCTGACCAGCCTTGTCCACGAGAGCCCTGTCAGCCACATGCTTGCTCATCAAAGCCGCTTCAAAAAGCGAATTGTCACAAATCGTGTTAATCAACCTGGGCACACCGCCACTCAGAGCATGAATTCTCTCCACCGCCTGGTTAGTAAAAAGCATCTTTTTTGATCCAGCCACCCTGAGCCTGTGCTTGATATATGCCTCCGTGGACTCGAGGTTAAAGGGATCGAGACGATATCTCAAGGCGACTCTCTGAGCCAGGGGTGGATCCAACATCAGGTTTTGGTCCACCTCTGGAAGTCCAAAGAAGACAAAAGAAATGAGTTTGCGTTCAGGCACTTCCAGGTTCAAAAGGCCACGAAACTCTTCCATTATTTCGCGACTTTGGAGCATTTGTGCCTCATCGATGAGGACCACAGCCTTCTTGCCCTTTTCGTAAAGATAAACAAGTCGCTGATATAGTTGGCTCAGCAAAGAAAGCTTTTCCTCTGCCGGGCTCTCCACACCCAATTGCAAAGCGATTCTTCTAAGTAGCCACGAAGCGGTAATTCCTGAATGGATAATGACCAATAACGCGGCTTCGTATTGGCTCTCTGGCATGTGTTCCAGCATCCTTCGTGCCAGTGTCGTTTTGCCTGCACCGATGTTTCCCACACACAGAGCCAAACCTCTCATGTTATCCATGGCGAACATCAACCTCACCATGGCCTGGGAATGCTGGACCGAGTTATAATAGAAACGGGTGACCGGAGCATTGGAGAAGGGCTCTTGGCTTAGCTGAAAATGCTGAAGATAGTTCATCTCTCCATCCGGTTTCTTTGTCACATGTAAGATATCTTGTTCTTGTCGCCAGTCTTCTTGGCAGCCCGGTCGCCCTCCGAACCTTTCTTGCCGGATTTACCGCCTGCTGCTTTTATGATTTTCTTGAGTCGTGCAGTGATATCCCTGAATTTTGGATCCCGCTTGTATACTTTCTTGAAATAGAACAAAGCCTCGTTCTTATCTTTCAGTAGTTCATATGCATTACCCATCTCATAATAAACACCGGTGGCCTGCTGATCAGTGATCTTGGGAGAATGCAAGGCATCCTTGAAAGTGTTGATCGCCTCGCTGTATCGTTCCTTGTCCAGATAACACATGCCGACCATCGTCAATGATTCACATCGCCTGGTCTCATCCTGAGATGCTATCTGAAATTCTCCTATGGCATCATCCATCAATCCCATCTCTCTGTATGCAATCCCAAGATCAAAATGTGTCGCAGAGTCCTCTTTTTCCACTACTCGCTCAACGCCCTTTTTGAACTCCGAAAAGACATCATCGAGACTATACTGAAATTCATCATCCACAGAACTGCCGGTTAAACTATCATCAACCTCGTTTTCTATCTCCGCAGCCAGGTCAAACTCCTCCCCCAGGTCCTCAGGGGTCACCATTGCCTGGGATTCTTCGCCCTTGGATAATTTTTTCAGCCGCTCGGCCAGGTCTTTTACCTCTTGTCTATCCGAATAGTTCTCTTCAAGGGCCTCTAATGCATCTGAAGCCTCATCCAGCAGGTTTTGCTGTATGAAAAACTCCACCTCCTCTATGCCGTCTTCAAAATCCGTGTCGTCGGAGGGTTGCTCCTGAGAGGAAGATTCAGCGACCACTTGTTCGGCAGAATCCACCCCTGCTACTTCTTCAGCATAGGAAAGGTCGAGTTTTGTAGCTTGCTCCTCATCTCCGAATCCATCTTCCTGAACCGACTCCTGTGCTTGCACAGGCGAATCAAAATCTTCCAACAAAGGTGGCACTTCATCGCCCTGTGTGCTCATCACAGATGGGCTCTCGACAACAGGAGCATGCGCCTCAAGGGACTGATTATCTATAGACACCACCTGTTCTTCAGAGACGAACTCTTCAGGGACATCAAATTCCCCGGAGCCGTCATCTAAAAATATTACATCACTGCCATTTTCGGATTTTGCCTCTTTTGCAGAAGATTCCAGCATGGGATTTGCACTGACATCGGAGGGTTCGGCATCCATTATAATGAGGTCATCCGCATCCACCACGTCATCGGGCACTTTTTCCTGTATAGCTGGTACTTCCTGAATTGAGATAAAGTCCGGCTGAGGTTCCTGCTGTGGTTCCGCCGGTGCAGTAGTGGAGATCTCGGGAGGTTGAGCATCCAGAGCATATTGCCCGGTAACCATGCGCCCCACATCTATGGTTTCTTCGTCCAGGCCATAATCATCCATGGATGAGTCGTCACCAAAGTCAAAATCTGAAACTTCCTGATCGAGGTTGGGGGGAAAATCCAGGGAATCTTCATTCCCCTGAGCCACAAAGGTCTCAGCCTCTTCATACTCAGCTTCATCTTCACCTGCATCTATAGCCACGACTGAGTCATCCAGAAAATCAGCCCCTAACTCGGCTTGTGCATCTTCAGGGATCATCTCCACTGAAAAATCATCATCCGGCGAGTCAAAGGGAGCATCAGAGTCAATCCGATCCTGTTCAGGGACGACCTCCTCAGCAGCCGGGTCATATGCTGGGGCGGTGAGCTGGTCGAAAGACACCGGGTCCATATCTATGGGAACATCCACTGACGATTCCATATCCACATCAAAATCCAGGGAATCACCCATTTCTTCATCTTCAAACGCTGCACCAGAGCTGGCCATCTGCTGAAGCATAACAGCGTCAGGATATTCGGGATCCAGCTCCAGCAGTTCGTTCAAGAATCCCTGTGCCAGGTCCTGCCTTCCCATCCTGGCCGAAATATGGGTCAGTGTTGCCAGTTCCTGGCAAGCATGATTCTGCTGTCCTGCAGAAAGGTACAAGTCCTTGAGTTTCATGTGAGCTTCAAGGTTGTTGGGATCGATCTCAAAGACCTTGTTCAGGTGCTCATAGGCCTTCGTGTTTAGACCATACTTGATATACACCTCGGTCTCGGTCAACAACCTGGAGATATTATCCAGTACCTCTTCCGTGAGTTCACCGGAAGAAGGCGATTCGTATGCTTGTGTTGCCTCCTCGACCTCGGGCTGGGAAAAAACCTCATCGATCACATCCTGTTCAGGCATGGGAGCCTCGACAGTCATCTGATCTGCCACCTCGGGCATGAGTTCTGTCTCAAGCATGGTTTCTTCCGGTTCGGGTTCAGGTGCCATTTCGATGACTTGATCATCGAAATCCGTGGATAGATCGTCCATGGGCGAGGCACCGGCAGAACCTAAAGCAGCTTTGGCTTCTTCGTCGTCGGGCGCAATCTCGAGGACCCTTCTATAAACATCCTGCATTTCAGACAAGGAGCCTTGTTCTTCATAAATCTTGGCCATCTCCTTTAGCACAGAGACGGTCTTGGACAATTGCCCCAATTCCTGGAAAGCCATGGACAGAAGACTCAGGGTCTCAATATCCCTTGGGTCAGCTTTGAAACAAATCTGGAGTTTCCCAAGGGCGCGCTTTGTGTCACCACGTTGGAGATAAATATTTGCAAGTTCCTTGATGAGTTGTACGTCAGAGGGATCATGATAAATAAGCCGTTCTGCAACCTTGATGTAGTCCTCGACCCTGTTGGCGTTCTTGAGATCCTCGGCAGCCTTCCTGAACTCCTCGACAGCTTCGGTCAACATATCTTCGCGTGAGTACAGTTCTGCAAGCTTGATCCTGCTTGCTATGTTTTCGGGATCCAGATCAACAATCCTTCGCAGTATATCCAAGGACTCACGCGTCATTTTCTGCTGGTCATAATATGCCGCAACGATCTGCAGGTGATTCATGGCGTCGCCTATTATGCCCAGGTTCTGATATTCCTCTGCCAACCTAAGATTGACATCGATTCGACTATCATCGAGTTTCAGTATCTGTTTGAAAACTGCCACGGCCTTGAGGTAAAAGCCTTGTTGAGAATAGGCGTTGGCAACAATGAGATATGTTTCTACGGCGCGATCACGATCGCCGACCCGAACCAGGAGGTCACCCTTTTTCAAAAGTGTCCTGACATCACCTGGCTCTTCGGCAAGGATTTTCTCATACTCCCGAATGGCCTTTTTGATTTGGCCCTTCTGAAGAAATTTCAGAGCGTTGTCATTGATCTTGTTCTTGTTGATCGCCACGACCAACCCTCTCTGCTAGCCACCATCTAAATGGACAACCAGAATCCTGCACCATGACAACAAAGACGAAAATCAATCGCCATAAGTAAAAAAAACTCCCGCAGCCTGAAAATTTCCCTTACTTTTCAGGCCTTTTGGGAAAGCCGATCAACTTTATATGATATCCGCTAATGCCCGAACCGTCAAACTCTTTTTCAAATTTACCGCCCGTGGCACCTGTTTGCACCGGTCGACAGAAAGGCACTATATTTTTCCCTGCAAGCAATATGGACTTTCGCCTGTCTAGATTTGAGCAGATCTCATGACTTTACTCGCTCCACATACTGACCTGAACGAGTATCCACCTTGATCTTTTCACCCTCATTGATGAACAAAGGGACCTGAATCACAGTTCCAGTCTCCAAGGTGGCAGGTTTTGTTCCTCCGCTGGCCGTGTCGCCCTTTACTCCAGGATCTGTCTCAACTACCGTCAATTCCACGAAGTTTGGAAGATCTACGGCTATGGCCTTGGAGTTGTGAAACAATACCGTGACCAGTATATTTTCATATAAAAAAGCATCTGCACCACCCAACTGGTCCTTATGGATGAAATGCTGTTCATAATTTTCATTATCCATAAAATAGAACTCATCCTCTTGCCTATACAAAAACTGCATTTCCTTTTCCACCAAGTCCGGTTTATCCACCTTGTCGCCTGATTTGAAGGTCTTTTCCAGTACATTTCCGGTGATCAGGCTTTTCAGCTTGGTTCTTACAAATGCGCCGCCCTTGCCTGGCTTTACATGTTGAAATTCAATCATCAAAAAAGGCTCTCCATCCATCTCGATCTTGAGCCCCCGCCGAAAGTCGGTTGTAGATAACATTTTTTCGATGCTCCTCGTTCTTGTTACAAGAGTTCCTTCTCAAGGGCCAGGCTATGTATTCGGAGCACATAGCGGGCGTGACCATCCAGCGCACCAGGATTCAGCATCAAGGCAACAAAATATTCCTCACTGAGCCACCTGACAATTATGGTTCCAATGCCGGTATGCAAATCCACGGATGACAGCGGAGCAGCACCAGAGGCCTGGGCCGCTGAAACAGCCTGGTTCAAGGAAGCTACCAACTCGATTAGCATTGTCTCGTCATCCGGCCCCCGTTCATCAAGCTTGTGTATGGCTACGGAGATTCCATCCCTGCTCATAAGCACGGCAGACCTGGCACCATCAACAGATGAACATATTGCTTCCAATTCTTCTTCGAACGACATCTCGACATCCTCCCTGTCTGCAGCGTCCTTTTAAAAGAAGTTCAAGTGGCCAATCGACGCAACAACTCTTGCAAAATTGCAAGCCGCTTTTCTCCTGGACTGGAAATGGAACTTGCCTTGTTTTCCTTTTCTGCAGTAAAATTGACCACTGTCGCTTGCCCTGTGAGTTTACTCAAAAGCTCTCTCAATATGGCAAGTCGTCTGGATTGTTGCATTTCTCCTCCCTTGCGAAACAGAAAGCACCCTGCAAGAAAATTGGACCACAGAGCACTACCTATGTATTAGAAGGGTGGAAATAAGTCAAGTTCCACCCTGATTCCAGGGAGTGGGAAATTTGGTTTCCACCTCTGTAAACCAGAGCACTAAAGCCAACTATGGAAAATAAAATCTCTCGACTAGTATAAAAATGGAGTGTAGAACTCAAAAAGGGCAATGGCCCAAAGCCTGGCCTAGGCCTAGTTGCCAGAGTCTTCCTCGCAGGTAAAGTTATCCTGCCCCGGAAGACAAGCGATATAAGTAGTGTCAGTAGGACATGCATGACAGCCGCGGCAAAAATAGACGGGGAAAACAAACTCGTTGCTCTCCACAGCCTTGCCTCCTGCCGTCGTCCCAAAGGCCTTGAGATGGACTCCTAGAACCAGGGAAAGCTCCTCACCGGATTGAATATCCAGCAATACGGAGCCTTGATCAGGAGCAATAATTAAACCTGCAACAGGAAGTCGACCAGGTTTGTCAGCTGCAGATGCGGAAGGTATAAAGCCACTTACTGGAACTACCATTGCAGGGCTTTCTGCCAGGAAGGCAAGATTCTCATTGCCGGGTTGCTGAACAATCTCCTCTCCCTTGACCCAGCTATAGGTTACCTCAAAACGCTCCAGGTTTATGCGATTGGCATCAATGAGACCAGAGTCCTTGTCCGCAGTGTTGATAAAATAATTGTTAAGTTGAAAGATCCCATAATATGAAGGGGGAATCTCAGGATGACCAATCGCGGAATAGAAGTTCAGATCCAGCAATCCTTCTGATACATAATATCCATTAATAGACATTGTGCAATCATCATTGGGTGGGATCGCAGACATGATTACAAATGATTTTTCATCATCAATACAGCCGGAAAAAAGCATGGAAGCTCCAAGCATCACCAACAAAAGACTTGCGATGCCCACAGCCCTGCTCCTTTTCACATGGGCCATGTTGCCAGGCCTTGGGGCTGCATGAATCGGGCTAACTTCATTTTTTGTATTCAACATTTTGTCCTCCTCGCTGAGATTCCGACCATCGCCCTGTCTATTGTTTGGAGACAGTCGACTGGAGGCGGTTGACGATTCTGGGAGTAATGAATATCAGCAACTCCGTCCTCTCGTCATTGTACTTTGTATTTCTAAAGAACCACCCTAAAATAGGAATTTGAGACAAGATGGGAACACCTGATACGGTGTCCGAAGTCTTCTTCGTATAGATCCCACCTATGACAGTAGTGTCACCGTCCCTGACGAGAACCTGAGTTTCGGCTTCCTTTTTCAAAATGGTCGGGTCACCCTTTGCACCGGTACGCGAGAAATCCGGCTCGTTTTTCTTCACATTAATCTCCAACAGGACACTTCCATCCTGGGTGATATGCGGGGTGACGGCAAGTTCCAGCTTTGCCTCGATAAAAGTCGTATTGACACCAGCCGCGCTGACCACGCTGATGGGAATGGATACTCCCTGGCCTATCTT
>JALVPF010000154.1:10276-17153 GCA_027031935.1 Myxococcales bacterium
AATATTCACTGCACCCTTGTTCTCCAATGCACTGAGTCGCAAATTGAGCGCAACCGAACTATCTACCGAACCAAAAATGAATCCCAAGGCACCACCAGATCCCGAACCGACAGCAGCGGGCATATTGATGGCGAAATTTCCCGGACTAGCAGTACCGGATGTTACCGTCTGGTTGTCTTCCGCACCACCTCTGACGATCAAATCGTTAGGGAAAGGAAGTCCCGTGGCATTGGCGTTGCCCGAACTGAAATTGAATACCGGACCCCACTGAATACCGACTTCTCGCAGGTACTGAGTATTGGCTTCAACGATCCTGGCTTCGATGAGTACCTGAGGTGTTTCTGCATCCAGCGTTCTGACGAGACCTTCAGCCTTGACCAGATTTTCCAGGACATCTTTTACGATCAAGACATTTGTCCTTTTATCAACGGTCACTGAACCGCGATCGCTCAGGATGTCCTTTACCTGAGGCATGACCGAGGCAGCGCTGGCATAATTCACAGAAATGATCCTTACCCTCAAGGGTTCCAGCGACTTCTTTGCCTCGGCAGCCTTTGCGGCCAACTCCTGCTCCTTGGCCAGCTCCGCGAGAGGAGCTATCCTTATGATGTTTCCATGGCGGACCTTTCCAAGTTTTTTCGTCTTGAGGATGATATCCAGGGCCTGGTCCCATGGTACATTCCTCATGGAAATTGTGACCTTGCCCTTCACGTCGTCACTGGCTATGATATTTATCCTGGCCACATCCGAGATGAGACCGAGAATGTTGTGAATATCAGCGTCCTTGAAGCGTAGGGTGATCCTGCGCCCAGTATACTTCTTTCGTTTATGTCTCTTTCCACCGCCCGAATCATCTGCGAACTCAGGTCGTCGAACAGAGTAACCTGCAACTTCGTCAGGCTTATACGAATAGTCCATGCCGGTCTGTTCACGTCGCACTGCGTTTTTACCGGCATGAGCAGCATCTCCCGATTCACCAGATTCAAAAACCCATTGCAGCTTGCTGTTGTGTCGCTCCAAGCGGTTGGCCACACGCGAGCTGGTGATGGCAACGATCTTCACACTATTGCTGTCCTTGACACGGTATGCGCTCAGGGATTTGATCGCACCACCAAACTCAGAGGTATCCAGGGTCCTTTCGAGCAAGACAGGCATCTTGCAATTGGGAATCTCCAGCACCGTAGATTTTTCATCCGAATGAACCACTCTTGGCCTGGAATCTCCAACAAGGTCCATTATCACCAGGGACTTGTTCTTTTCCTTCTTGAACGTCAGATCCTTGAGATTAGAGACAGCAACATTAACATTCTTTTCAGCCTTTTGCTCCTGGTTCTTTTGGTCGACCTTGTCGTCTTCCCTGCGAAGCACAGTTTTTTTGGCCTCTTTTTGAGGTTGTTTCTTCTCTAACCTTGGATCGGCTGCAATGGTCTGTTTTTCAGCAGGGCCGAAATGAACCATCAGGCCATGCTTGGTACGCTCGATGCTGTACGGCTGTTTCTTGCCGCCCACCATATCCAGGACCAAGCGGGTCTTTCCAGAATGAGCACCCACCCTGATACGCTTGGCGTAGTGACCAGACAATTTGCGAGAGTACCGCTTGCGGGAATTTTTTGCTCCATAGAGATCCAGGACCAAACGAAATGGCTTGTATACCTCCAGAACATCATAGGCACTTATGGGGGCGTCAGTGAGTATTTCCAGTGAGTCATCCTTGCGGCTGACAATTTTCCTGAGATGCACCCTGCTTGCAGACTTCTTGTTGCCATAGGATTCTACCACTCTATGATCACCTTGCTCTTTTTGTGGCTCTTTTTGTGCAGTGGCCTTGTGAACAGGCATGGGCTTGGATGGCCTGAGTTCTTTCGAAGATGCGGCGACATGAGCCTGTGCCGACACGTCGGCAGATTTCCCGCCGACATCGGTGATAAGCACGACAATGCCATCACCCTGCGCCTTGGCCTCAAAGCGCACCTTGCTTTTTAATCCTATAATCACCCTGCTGACCTGGTTGCCTGCCTGTGTGAATTGACTGGTGGCGATTCTCCCTACCCTGGAATCGTCCACCAAACGCGGTTTACCCAGCGTTTCAGTCAATCCGGCGTGCAGTACGTCCACAACCAGCCTGTCAGGGTTACGTAATTTGAACACCGTAAAGACCGGCGCGGTCTTCGCGTGCAGTAACACGGTGGTGGTAGCAGGTCCTTTCTGTACCTCCAAACCGGTAATCAAATTACCCTTTTTGCTGACTGCTTCACCGGGTAGAGCTGTTCCTGTTGCAAGAAGCAACAAGGGAAGTACCATCCAGGAGACCAGGATCTTACGAGGTGCCATGGATTCTCTCCTTCACCACCCGAGCTGACATTGCCCGAGCACAATCTGCGCGAATAGATCCAAACAGAGTCGAGTTCATTCCTTCTCGCCCTTTTTCATAGCCATATGAATCAAGTTGGTAACTTTTCGCCCGTTGGTATCTCTGTAGTCCTCTGCGATTATCACTTCACCGTTCTTTATACGGGCAACCCTGCCGAAGTTTTTACCGATCCTCGTTCCCAGCTTGACCACGTGTCCCTTGCCGTCAGGGGTAGTGACCATGGCTTTTGGTTGAGCAAGACCAGTGATAACCGCGATTAGCTTGAGCTGATCGATCTCATACTTCTGCAAGGGTCCCAATGGACCGCCGGGCTTTTCTTTCTCTCCGCTCATGTTCTTGTACAAGGACCTGAACGGATCCCTCTTGCCCACAGGTGTATAAATATACGTCTCGGCAAGTTGTTTATCCGTGTCCAGTTCATTGAGAGCCACTGCATTGGCCGCGGCACTGGCTTTTTTCGCTGGTAAAGCACGATGTGGTCTTTTTTTCTTGTCGCTGCATCCGCCTGCGCCCAGCATCAACGCAAGCGCTCCGAGCGTCAACCAGCCAATCATCCGGTTATTGATGTCGCTTAGCATCACTGTGCGACCTCGCCTTTTACCTGGGTTCAGTGAACACTTCTTCTCGCTACACCGCTTGACTGCTTCTTGACAGCGGTATTGGGCAGCGACCTGAAAGTCTTCGCCAGGCAGCTACCCTCCACGATTACTTTTCCGTTCTTGACCTCTGGATGACCCAGTTCGATGTTGGTGATGTTCACGATACGTTCCTCTTTCGAAACCTTGTCGAAAAAGGTCGCCACCTCATGATAATTGCCCTTTATTGATAAGGCCACCGGAATTTCAGCATAAAACTGCTTCCGGACTTCCGAGCGGGGAGTAAACTTCACTATCTTCATGTCGGATTTCTCACTGAGCTCGTTGAGGGTTCTCAAAAGCTGGTCCAGGTTGGCGTCATTGGGAAGGTTCTTTTTCTTTTCCTCCAGCTTCTGCCTCAAGAACTCCACCCTCTTCTTGAACTTGGAGAGATTTCCCGCGATCTCCTGCTTCTCCTGAAGGTCTGTCTCCAACTTGGCCAACTTTCTATCCAACTTCTTGATATCCTTTTCCATATCCTTGTGGATCAAGAAGTAGTAACCAGCCCCCATGGCCACGACGATGAACGCCAGCAGGGCGATCTTGTGGCTGACAGGTGTTTTCTGAACTAAGGCGACGAATTTATCCATGGCTATAGCCCTCGCACCTGGCCCTAAATGGCATAATTGACCCGCATGACAATCTTGAACTTGACAAATTTTCCATCCTTGTCAGCCTCTACCTCAACCAGCCTGATATTGCTGAAATACTGGGGAGTCTTGGCCACCGGTGCCTTGGCAGCAACACTGCCCGGAGATTCGACCTTGGCAGGCTTGGATGATTCCTTCAGCGCTGTTACGAACTGCGCAACATATTTGTTTCCAAGGGCTTCGCCCTCAACACTGACATTCCCTCCGGACTCTTTCCATGAGGTAAGCCACACCTGCTTTGGAATAATCTGACTCAAATGATCCAGAACCTTCACAGGGCCCGTCTTTCCCTTGATCAGGTCAGCGATGATCTTGAGTTTCTGATTGAGGGTTTCTTCCAGACCCTTGTATTTTTCCACCTCTCCGATGACTTTCTTGTACTGTGCGATCTGCTGCTGGGTGGACTTTATCTGAGCTTTTTTATGGGCTACCTGGTTGGCTTCAGAATTGTACAAGAGGTATAACCCAATACCTGCACCAAGCAGGACAACAGCAGCGAGAATCAATTGCTGCTTGACGCTCTCGCGCTTTCTTGCCTGGCGAATCGGGAGTAGGTTGATCCTAATCATGACCGACCATCCTCACTTGTCGTCCGGAGATCTCATGCCCAGTCCAACAGCAACCGCTGCCGCAGGACTGACCTCCCTGATATATTCCGGGTCGAAACGCTTGGGATCGAACTCGATATTCCTAAAGGGGTTCATAACCTCGACTGCAACCCCGACCTTGTTTTCAATAATCTTGTACAGAGAAGGGATCTTGCATGTTCCACCGCTGAGATAAATTCGCGAGATCTGACTGTCCGCCGCGGTGGCTGCATAAAAGTCCAAAGAGCGCTGGATTTCTCCGGCCAGAGTCTCGGACACGGACACGATCACTCTCTCCACCTCCTGCGGGACTACCGAATCAGCGTCCACTGTGGCTCCACCACCCAGCTTCAGCGCTTCCGCTTCGTCGTAGGAGACGTTGAGCTGTTTCTGGATCTCTTCGGTAAACTGATTCCCACCCATGGAAATGTCGCGGGTAAAAGCTGTCACCCCATGACTAAGGACGTTGATGTTGATCACGCTCGCGCCTATATTTACCAGGACCACGGTATCAGCTGTGGGCATGTCATAGTTGACCTCGAATGCGTTCTCAACGCAGAACGCTGCCACATCCACTACCATGGGGGTCAACCCGGCCTCTTGAACGACAGCCAGGTAATCATTGATCATGTCCTTTTTGGCCGCCACCAGCAAAACGTCCATCTGCCCTTGCTCGGTGGCATCCGGGGTAAGCAACTGCACATCTATATTCACGTCGTTTATGTCAAAAGGAATGTACTGCTCAGCCTCCCACTGTATGGACTCCTCGAGTTCCTCCTCTGTCATGGCAGGCAGAGTAATCTTCTTGATGATTACCGAATGGCCGCTAATGGCGATCCCGGCCTCCTTGTGCTTGATTCGTTGCGACTGTATCAAGTCTCGTATCGTGCTGACAATGACCGTTGAATTCATCAAGGCACCGTCGATGATCGCCTCGGGAGGCAAATTGGCAATACCAAAATTCTGTAACTGGTACCCACGTTTTGTGGCCTTGAGGTGGATCATTTTTACTGCGCTTGATCCGATATCCAGCCCGATAACGTTTTTCGATCTAGCCATGAGTCAACTCGTCCTTTGTTCGGGTCCTTCAAGACCCAACCAATGACAAAAACCAATACAGCACAACAGGTTTCGCGACTAATTTCCCATTAAAAAACCTTATCCTTGTCAGCCAAAGTCAAACCCAAGGCCAGGATGATCTTGCGCTTGGTATCCATTCGGCAGTTGTATCCTGCTTCGACCCTGTCTATGGTAAGCGCACTCAGCCCGGCCTTTCGAGCCAATTCAGCCTTGCTCATCAACAGAGATTCACGCATAGCACGGAGATTGTTGGGATGAAGACCAGCGCCGGATTCATTTTCCGCAGCCGGTTTTTGCTTGCTTGTGTCCTTGTCTTCAACCACCGCAACCGATGCTTTCCTTCGGTCCTTTTTCATGTTGGCTCTTCTCCCAGTTTCCACTCCTCCACCATCAATACGCTCACCGCATTGCGGTGGAAAAAGACTCTAGGCCGATGGACATGACAAGTATCTCTCAAGGAAATCCACTTGTCAAGATTTCTTAACTAAAATTATCTATAATTTTACTTAATTTTATGTTAATTAAGGCACCATATACCATATATGGATCATGGATGTTTTGGAGGTCCGCCTTTCACATTGTCCGCATCCGGCTCTGCCTTGAACCAATCATCCGGCCTGGTGAGATTCGGATTGGACTTCTGCAGCTTCTCCAGTATCTTCAGTGTCCGTTTTGAAGCATAAGGCAGATTAGGATTGTCGAGACGAGGATCCTGTTCTATCTCGGTCCTGCTCACACCAGGCATTTTGTCCAAACCCAAAGGATGGACAGGAGTTGCCTTGACAGGTTTGGACGTAGAAGCAGAGAAGCCAGGAGTTGACACCTGTTTTACAAGTCCAGCATCAGGTTGCTCCTGTTTGGTTTTGATCACCTTTACAGAGGCGTCCTTGTGTTCCTTTTGTCTTGAACATCTGCAACCACTCATGCCAAGTCCAGCCAATGCCAAACAACAAGACCACAAGAGAATGTCTTTCATGTCACCTCCTCGAACTCCCTATGTCCTTTCAATGCAAAAATCGTACACCTTGCTGATGACCCATACAAGCCATTTGAAGCTTTATGGACCACATCTCGAAAAACCGGGAGCCGCAACAGAAAAAACGGCTCCCGGCAGATTCCAATGATCGGACAAAATCTACAGCACCTTGCCCCACTGCAAGGGTTTGGCCGTGGGCTTTATAGATTCGCGCAGAGGTATGGGTTCGACGCTGGTGCCTTGCTGCACCAGCACCACGGGACCCCTCTCCGTTATGGTCATCTTGGGAGAGCTGGGAGTCCCTGCTCCTGCCAATACATGCGGCATAGGCAGCGGATTATACGCCGATGTGAAATTCGTGAACTTCACTCCATACACCTTGCCATAGCCCGGCAGGCAGTCGTTGTTTATGGGCACGTAGGTGGTGAAGAATACATTTCCCTGAGCTACTAGGGGCTTTCCGAACAATCGCTCGGATGTCTCGCCAAAGGCTATCTGATCCTCCAGCTTTCCCAGGGGCTCGAGATCGAAGGTGCCTGCCTTGTGCGCCTCCCTGACCGCGTAGAAGTAGTTCTGCG
>JALVPF010000155.1 GCA_027031935.1 Myxococcales bacterium
TGGTCCCTGCCGGAGATCTCCTGGCAAAGCTAGTGGAAGCTGACGAGATCCCGGATTGAGTTCGGTCCAAGACAGCAAGCTAAGAAGTAAAAAATGCCTCCTCAAAAGACTCATCTCGGCTAGACGTGTAGCCCAGGTGGGCTTTGGGGCCGGTTTATTTCTGCTCCTCCAGAATCAGTTCGTAGGGCTTGGGGCCGTGGTGATTTTTGGTTCTGCCCTTGGGATCATCTTCGGTAAATTCTTTTGCCGATGGATGTGTCCCATCGGACTTGTCATGGACTTGATGGTAGGCGCGGACGACTCGGACGACACCAGCGGCGACTCTGCTGCCAGCTTGTACATGTACTATAAACTCGGCTGTCCAATCGCATGGATCAGCGGTCTGCTGAACAAATTCAGTGTATTTCGCATTCGTAAAAAGGCCGAGGCATGTGTAGATTGTGGAAAATGCGACAAGGCATGCTACGTCACCGTACAGAACGATGCCACCTCTCTGTTCAAACAAGGTAAATCGAATCCCGCCGATACCTATACCTGCTCCAGGTGTCTGGCTTGCATCAAGGCTTGTCCCACCGGTGCCTTGAGTTTCGGCATCCTCGCTTGCAAGACCAAAAACCGAAAAACCGCTTCTGTCCCCAAGCAGTCATAAATTTCTTATGCACAGGACGCAGGACACGAGCTTCTACAGGCTCTGAGAAGAAAAAGCCATGGGCAGCAACTTGTCCAGCCTGATTCTCACGACCTCTCCCTTTGGATTGACCAGGAGAATCTTCAACTTTGGCGCGAACTCTCCCAAGACCTGACGGCAAATGCCACAAGGAGGACTGGGAGGAGAAGTGCTGGTGGCTATGGCCAGTTGAACAAACTCCCTTTTTCCTGCTGCCACTGCGTTTCCAACAGCATGCCGCTCGGCACAGATGGTTGCTCCATACGAGGCGTTCTCCACGTTGCAACCAAGAAATATCTCACCATCGTCGGTCAGCAAGGCAGCGCCAACCTTGAACCTGGAATAGGGAGCGTATGCCTTTTTTCTTACGGACAATGCTGCATCCACCAGAGCCTGCTCGATCTTTCGTAACCTTACCGCAGCAGTTCTGCCACCCTTGGAAGCCTTAGCCATCGTCGCCTCCTGACAAGTCAAGCCCCTTTACCAGGGCAAGAACCAGTTTGCTGAATACATGTCGGACCTTGGCGGCCGTTTCCGTAACCTCCTCGTGACTGAGGGGTTCTGGGGAGATACCCGCCGCCAAATTCGAGATACAGGAGATCCCCAGCACGGGTAAGCTCATGTGGGTTGCTGCTATGACCTCTGGAATAGTAGACATGCCCACCGCGTCTGCACCAAGAATGTTCAGCAATCGTATCTCCGCAGGTGTCTCGTACGACGGGCCGGTAAAAGCCGCATATACTCCTTCCTTGACAAGGATTCCCAAGTCCGCTGCGACCGCCCTCGCCTGAGTTCTCAATTCGCTGGAATAAGCGTTACTCATGTCAGGAAAGCGTGGACCGAGATCATCGTGGTTGGGACCAATGAGAGGATTTGAACCCATGAGATTTATGTGGTCTCGTATGAGCATCAGATCCCCTGGCTGCAGGTCAGCCCTGATCCCGCCGGCAGCGTTGGTGA
The DNA here is from genome assembly GCA_027031935.1 of Myxococcales bacterium. Lineage (GTDB taxonomy): Bacteria > Myxococcota > B64-G9 > B64-G9 > B64-G9 > JALVPF01. Next base: position 1,628 of record JALVPF010000155.1, read on the forward strand.
TCACAAAAGCCCTGGCCCCGAGTTTTCCCATGAGGCGCACGCCCAGCGCGACTTTATCCATGGAGTAACCTTCATAGTAATGAAAACGCCCCTGCATGATCGCAACTCGTCTCGACGACAAGGTACCCATCACCAGGCGACCCTTGTGGCCAGGAACCGTGGATACCGGAAATCCGGGAAGATCCTTGTAGTCCACAAACACCGGATCATCCACCTCGTCTGCCAAAAATCCAAGACCAGAGCCCAATACCAGGCCGATCTCCGGTGCCAATTCC
>JALVPF010000156.1 GCA_027031935.1 Myxococcales bacterium
TCCTTTGTCACCTGCGGATATAGAAGTCGTATTGTCCATCGACTCTCAAGAGAAAGATTTTGGCCCAAGTGAGGAGGACAAAGCCATAATCTATACCGTCGCTGTCTCATCCAGCTTGACAGTACCTGGTGTAAAGATTGCAGGTGCAACATCAGCCAGCACACCTGCACCTGTGAGCTACGGAAGGAAAGCAGCTATGCGAGCTGTCACCGAAGCTGTCTGTAAAGCTGACCTGCAGATGTTTTCGTACATGAGAACGCTTGCCGAAAGTGGATTCCCGGTAATCATCTCGGTGAAAAATCCGCCCAAGGGTTTTGGCTTGGACTTGAATGCATCGCTGAAGAAAATCTCCGGACGGGTGAAGGTGCTGGGGCAAAAAGACGGCAAGCTGGCTTTTCAAACCAGATACAAAGGAGGAGGAGGAGAACTCGCGTTAGAACTGCTCGAAGAACTCCAGAAAAATCACAAGTACAAATCCCTCTCCGTCACCACTTCCACCAGGTACAAAATTGAATTCACCTTCCACAAGAAAAAAAACCACAGGTAGCAAAAAAGACGACTCAGGGACGCTGGTAATACAAGCATCTGGAATCACAAATGAAACCCTGGCAAACCACGCATCTGCGCTGCGGTTCCGTATGCCTATCGTTTAAGACAAGAAAAAAATCTCGAAAAACTAACGGCACCCTGTCTGTTCGAACTACCCGGTGCCTTATCAAAATCCTTGTATCGTGCTCTTTGCGCCTCCATTTGCGCATCTTCCTTCTCTCTTCGTTCTTTTTTCTTCAGACCACCTGATCTGATGAACTCCAAAATCTGTCGGAGTTCATCCGCGTCATACCAGGTTCCGTGGCCTATGCAAGTGTCGATGACCACCCCTGAATAGCGCCCGAAGTTGGTACGGTTCATCATCTTGCCGCACTCAGGACACTTGATGTATCCCTCTGGTTTCACGACCTTGTTCTGAGTATTGGAACCCACGGGTTTAGGGTTCTTTTTTATAGAAGCGCCAATGGCTCCATATTGAATTTCCGTATCGGTATATAAACGTTTCGAGACCGCATCATCTATCCATAGCCCTTCGCACTCTGGACATCTCTCCACAGCAAGCCCTGCAACGTACTCCACCCAAAGATTGGGATGGGTTTCACACCTTGGACACAAATGCATGCTCTTGTCTCCATGATGCAGTGTCGCCTCTGACTCAATTTTTTCACCACAGTGAGTGCAGTGATTGCTGCCCTCGAAAACCACTCCAAAACACTTGGGGCATATCACCGTCTGCAATCTGACACCGCAGAACTCGCAGGTTATTACCGAGGGGTCCACCGCTGCCCCGCATTTTGGGCATGCAAGCTTACCCGCAGTTACAAGGGGCTCAGGCACCAAGATGCCGAGCCCACAACGACATATGACTATTTCTCCTGGAGCCTTTTCCCCGGTATCCACATGAGAACCACATTTTAGGCATGAAATAATCATGGACCCTCCCAGACAAGGTGACATTCAGCAGGAACTATCATCACCTTCCTTTGATTTCAACTTCCAAAACCAAGGGGAATACAATCAATACTCATCGAGCATTGCTAATAATTATCATCTGCATAGTTCCATAGGGTTTTTCACTCAGCACAGCGGCATGATGGACAGGATAAGAAGTTCGCCATGACATAATAAAAAGCATATACATGGAAAGGATATGGCAGAACAAAAAAATACTTTCTAGCTACGATGGAATTCTGCCATACTTTCCCGAATTCGAATTATGAGTTACATCGACGATGTGAAGTCGTTGTAGGAGGCCTACAATGATCGTTTCAAAATTGGAATTACGAAATTGGCGTAACTTCACTCAGGCTGAGGTCAAATTGGATGACACGGTTTTCATGTTAGGTCCAAATGCCTCAGGAAAATCCAATCTCTTGGATGTGTTTCGATTCTTGCGAGATATTGTCACATCCCACGGCGGAGGCCTGCAACAGGCAGTCAAACTGCGAGGAGGTCTGCCAAAGGTCAGAAGCTTGGCGGCTCGCAGGAATCCACGGGTGGAAATCAAAGTTGAACTTCGTGAAGATGTTCGTGATGATGACGGCCATGACGACGCAGCATCTTCGCCACCAGCGTGGCGATACGAACTCTCCTTTGGATCCGAACAGAGAGGCAAACGCCGGCCTATAATCTATTTTGAAAACGTCTTCAAGGACGGCAAACAGATCCTCTCCCGACCGGCCAATGAAGACAAAAAGGACAAGGAACTCCTGACCCAAACGCATCTCGAACAGATCAATATGAACGGTCAATTCAGAGAGATTGCCCAGTTTTTTTCCCATGTAATGTATCTACATCTGGTTCCTCAACTCCTGAAATATGGTTCGGGAAACCAGCTCATCAACGGAGAAGATCCCTTCGGTCAAAGATTCCTTGAGCAGATCGCCGAGACATCGAAACGAACCCGTGACTCCCGTCTAAAGCGCATCGAAACCATATTGAAAAAGGTTATTCCTCACTTTGAGGAACTTCGATTTCTACGGGACAAGACCACGGGTCAGCCACATATCGAGATGCGATACAGACACTGGCGCCCCAATGCCGGCTGGCAACGCGAAGACCAATTCTCCGACGGAACACTGCGTCTAATTGCGCTCATGTGGAGTTTGCTTACCACAAACAACTTGATACTTCTCGAGGAACCCGAACTGTCACTGCACGAGCGCATTGTAGAACAGATCCCCAAGCTAATTAATGATGCCAGAAGATCGAGAAAGAGATCTGGGGGACAAATCCTGATCTCGACCCATAGCGAAACAATGCTCGCAAGCCACAGTATTCGCGGCAGCTTTCTCTTGCTGAAGCCTGGCGAGGGAGGCGAATCAACTGAAATCTGGCAACCGAATGACCATGACATTTCTGCGATGAGGGCGGGTCTATCGCCCGCAGATGTCTTGTTGCCTCAGGTTTCATCAACCATCGGACGTGTTTGAAGATGGATACCGTTTACTTCTATGGCTGGGTAGAGGATAAGCCTACTGCAGAAGTTGCGAAGTCGCTTGTTTCTCACGCCTCATCCAAAGGCAAGCACATCCTGCGCTTCGTCGATGGATTCCCTTCCGTGGTTCGCGGCAACGGTAATATCAAGAAAAAGGCCCCAAAATACCTGGAGATGGCCAGGCAAAAAAACAATGTGCTTATTATAACCGATCTCGACATGATTGATTGTGCGCCAACGCTTCTTCGTCGCTGGCTAAAACTGAAACCCCGCACAGTTCTTGAGCTACCGAATAGATTTATTTTTCGAGTGGCTGTTCGTGAAGTTGAGGCGTGGCTGCTAGCGGATGCAAGCGCGTTATCGAAGTTCCTTGGAATTGCCAAAAGCAACTTTCCTGGCAAACCAGACACATTGAGCGATCCTAAAGCAACCCTGCTTACAATTTTACGTAAAAAGGGGACAAAGAGTTGGCATAAGCAAATGCTTCCGGACGGCAACAGCGCCTCGATCGGTCCTCTATATAATGAAAAGCTTTGCGAGTTTGTCAGTGGATACTGGGATCCATCACGAGCATCATGTGTTTCTCCGAGTTTGAGGAGGGCCATACATGCTTTGCGCTCAATAAGCGAAAATGGACTCGATGAGTAAGCCAGTTCTGTATAAAGATTGCTAAAACGGTTTGCCTTGGTCTATAGATTGTCCATGAAACTTTTGGTCTTGGACCAAGCAGACTTTTGGAGCTGACTTAATGGGTAGAAAGCTGGCCATTCTTGTGATCTTGTCTTTTGCGCTCCTGTCTCTATCATGCGATGAGGCTACACATTGGGCCATACCACACATTTCGTATCCGCAGCATCCCCACATGGCGCCAAATGGAAGAAACAACATGCACGACGACGCCTATATGTCAGACACTTACGAACTGCCCGGTCCGATGGGAAAGAACCCGTATGTAAAACTTCAGTCCTACGCGAATGGCACCAACACCTGTGTCACCATCGCCTTCGATAGCCAGGACCGTATCCTCACCACCAGTGCGTCCATGCTGTCTTTCAGATTGTTGCTCTTGGATCCCGACTCCTTGCAGGTGCTAGCATCTTACGACCTACCCGACCGGGATCCCACAGACCCTCTGTTTCCTTATGATGACACATCAGGAGCGACCTATTTTGTACTGGACGACAAAGACAGAATCATACTGGCAGACGCTGAAAACTCCATTCAACTGGTCAAGTATTTCGACGAGTCAAAACAGTTCAAGCTGGTGCAGCGATATGATCTTTCACAATACACAGTACCCATGACAGCACCCGCCAGGGATCATATACAAATGGCGATCCCAAGCTGGGACGGTCGATATCTATGGTTTACAAGCCGCTACGGCATGGTTGGCACCATAGATACGGACTCGGGCAAGGTACAAACCACCGAACTGCAAGGCGAAGAGTTGGAAAATTCCTTTGCCATGGCTGAAGACGGCACATATATAGTAAGCGACCACGCCATGTACCGATTCAGTGCTGACAATGATGGCAAACCAGTGCAAGACTGGCGAACCCCCTATGACAGAGGCACCACGGTAAAGCCTTCGAACTTCAACCAGGGCTCAGGAACCACACCGCAAATATTCGGCGACCTGGTGGCCATAGGAGACAACGCTGAACCTCGCATGAACATTCTTTTTCTGAGGCGTTCAGACGGTTCCGAGGTCTGCAGGCTTGCTGTATTCGGTGAAGGCAAGAGCACCACTGAAAACGCATTGCCTGGACTTGTGCGCCAAGGCCCCCATGGCTTGGAGTACTCGGTCATAGTGGACAACAACTACGGCATTCGACGGGACGAGGTGCTGAACCCCGGGGGAGCCTGGACAGATCACGCAGGACACATGGTGAGAGTTGACGCACTGGAACAAAAAGACGGTACATGGAAATGCACCCAGGTATGGGAGAGTCAGGAGAAATCATCCCAGGTCCTTCCCAAGCTCTCCTTGAGCAATGGTCTCCTCTATATTTACACTTACAAGTTACAAGACGACGGCCAATACCAGTGGTTTTTGACGGGCTTGGACTTCGAGACGGGAAAAACAGCTTTTAGCATCCCCACCGGTTCGGGAATTGATTATGCAAACTTCGGTCAACCCCTGGCCTTGGGACCTGACTCGACAGCCTATCTTGGAACCATGGGAGGACTGGTTCGCATAACCGACACCGGGGACGATTAGCACCAACACTCAGGGTTCGTCTGAGCCCTCTGCCCTTTTGACAGCATCGTATGGATCAGAACGCCAGGTGCTCTGGCATGAACACCTTTGGCAGCCACGCTTTTCATCCATCTGGCAGATCTTTCTGGTCATGCACCTCAACCCTTGACTCTCAGGGCACTCCCCTGCCACCTGTACCGTTTTACAAGAGGTGGCAATACCCATGAACAAGACCATGGCCAACCCCCAAAAAACAAATCGCCACATATCTGCCCTCCTGCGAACAAGTCTATTGTTCAAATTCAAGGTCCTCAGGCTGCCGTGTCCTGTAATTTGCATCTACGTAAGGAACCAACTCCTGAATGAGAGAATCCTCATAGCGTCTCGGTGGCAAATCCCGGCCTGCCTGGTTCAGGAAAAAATTGCCGCTGAAACAATCCTCCTGGCACTCTCCGTCGGGAAAGACCATTATGAACTTTTGCAAGAGGCCCTGGCTCATCCAGTCGGGAGTAAAAAGTGCTGAAGCGGTCAGATCCGATGCAGACATTCCTATCCCATGTAGCATGTACAGCACAGGATACCGAACATCGGGACGCTCGTCGTAACCTGGAGGGAGCAGGACATAGTACTGTCGGTCCATGCCCAGAATCTCGCTATGGTAGGTCTTGTCATCCAACCTGGCTCGGTACTCGGGCCCGAGTTTTTCGTAATCTCCACCAGGCCAGTGTTCTGACACATATGCACAGATGGTAAAAAAGCGCCAAAGGGTCTGGTCATAACTGCCCACGTGTCCACCATCACCAGCTGCCAACTGAGCCTCGGTTGCATCCTCGTGGCCATACCTGACGAACACATCCCTGCCGAGATGCTTCCAGTCAATGTGGGAAATATGGAAAGCGCCATCATAGTCTGGCTCCAGCAAAGACCGGAACGTGTCCCTGACATCAACCTTCCTGCCACGAGCCATGAGCTTGCCCACAAATGACTCGGTGGTGTCTCTGAATCTAAGGTGGTCTCTTACACCGACATCCACATAGAAATCGAGGCGGGAAAGCTGCTCATCGGTCAAGTCCATTATCAAGCGGGCTGGATCGTACTTGACCGCAGACAGCAGCAGGTTCATGTTCAGATCGAAGCGTCCGTTACCCTCGCCCCAATCATACGGAGAATCCGCTGTGCCCTGTACTCCATCGAGACCATAATCCAGATATGGTTCTCCTTCATCCCATGCACCGTTGTTCTCCGTACCCAGAGGGTTTTCCATGGCGCTCCAATCGTCTCCAGCCGGATCAGGATTCGTCTCCGGATCGTAGCCAGGTTCCTGCTCGCTTGGCACGCCGTCTTCACCCCAGTCGTCAAAACGTTCAGAAGCCTGAAACAACACAGGTTCCCCTGAATCGCGCACACCGTTGTCGTTCAAGTCAACAGCCAAGGTGATCTCCACCGGCTGGGTAGGTGTGGCAGAAGGATCAAACTCACCACGATGGTTTTCCTGGTCTGGGTTGTTGGCCTCGCAAAAGGTGATGACGGGATACTTGCCTTCAGGGTTGAATCGCCAGTCAAAAAATCCAGACAGTCGCACCGGATTAGAACAAAACTGCTGTTTGCTTTCTTCCAGCACATCCTTTGTTATTCCCGGCGGCAAATAGGGATCGGACCTGTTGAACATGATAGGGTTTCCCATGGCTATGGAAAGATCTTCAAAAGCCTCTATCATGCCTGTGCGCCTGAAGCCTCCCTGAGAGGGCAATCCCACATTCATGTGTTCATAAGTGTTGGCTCCTGGATAGGCTGGGCACATCTTGCCCAACTGAGGTGGAACACAAAACCCTGCCAGCAGTTCGTCTTTAATAATGTGCAACAACACACTCAGGTCCACTGCACCACCCAGGGGAGCCACAATATCGAACAACTCAGGGTGACGAAGTCCCACGATAGCCGCTGATGATGAGCCCATGGAAAAGCCGGATATGGCTCTGAACTGGTAATTGCGCATCTTTTTTTCAGCAGTCCCGTTTTCTTCACAAGCTACCAAGGCTAATTGCAGGGCCAGAACCAAGGCTACGGGAAAAAACCTCTTGATCATGTTTCACAATTCCTCACTGTCATCGGAAGCAGAAGCCTCGGATGAGCTCTCTCTATCAAACTGGGTATAATACACCAAAAAATCGTCGAGTTCCTTTCGCTGCTCATAGGACAGGGGTTCGAACGCGACGCCGACACCAGCAACCAACTCGGGTCTTGATGGGTCAGGCTTGACCACTCTTACGACCTTTCCGCTAAGCTCAATGGTCTGTAATGTTACAGGATGCACAACTGTAACCTGTATGGGGCTCATCATAGAAGGCGGTTCGTCGAGGGTCTGTATAAACACCCCACCGGATGAGATGTCTTTGGAAAAGCTGATACCTGCCGAGCGATCCGAATGGAATCGCAACTTGATCCTGCGTCCAAGCCTGGCATGAGTTCTGCGCTCTGATGCCTCACCTGGCTCCTGGCGCCTGGACACCTGCAAGGCCAAGAAATCCTGTATTACCTTTTTATCATCCTTGCTCAGATCTATGAATTTGACTCCAATGCCTGAAGGCTGGCCCTTTTTGGTCTCCTCCACCACACGAGCGACTTCGGCCACCACCTTTATGGCGGGCTTTGAACCGGGAAGGTGAAGCACCAATCTGAGCCTTTCTCCTACGGAGAGCAAATGTTGAGTTGAAATGAACATGCCACCTATGCTCAGGTCCTCTGTCTCCAGCTCAAAGAAACCATCGGCATACACGAACTGTACCTGCAATCTGGCTTCGACCCTTCCAAACCTCCGCCTGTCCGAGAGTCGTTGCTTGAGCGTGTCATCAACCAGATCATAGATGGCCACCTTCTGCTCGTAAGTGAGATCGACAAACTTGACGCCCATTCCACGACCTGCCGGGTCATCATCCGATTTGACCCAGACCACCTCGGCCATGACCTTGAATGACAAGCCACGATGAGCGATGACTATTTCCAGTTCGAACCTGGTTCCCAAGGGAAGTGGATCCACCGTTACTATCTTCAATCCCCCCTCCCCAAAAACAGGGATGTACCTGTCCTTCAATTCGTTCTTGGTCCAGTACCTGGCTGAAAGGGAGACCGGCACCCTCAAAAACTTCCTGGTGTCACTTTCAGGATCCACCGAGGAATTGAACAATTCCCGCTCGATTTTCCTGCGCATATCCCTCCAGATTTCCATCTCACTTTCTGGAAAACTGTCCGGGTCTTTCCTCTTGCGTTTGTTCAATGCATCAAATGCTTCAAGCAGGCTGGAATATGTATCCATGAGTACCTCTCAGGTCCTACGTCCTCAATTGAGCCCTGCCCTGCAGGGTCAGACAGCCTAAACATTGGGAGATTGAACTTACCCTGAGCTCACCAACTTCCTGGCATCCTGTACAGATAACACTCTACCAAAACCAAAGGAAATATTCCTCAAAGATGAAAGGTGAAGCTCCTGATTTGCGGTGGCTGTACCATCCCCGAGAAAAAACACATTGAAATCTTTTACAAATGCGGAGCGAGCCGTGGTCTCGCAACACAGGTTGGTCATGACACCGCCTATTATCAGGTCCTCTATGCCCATGGACCGGAGCACCATCTCGAGTTCGGTGTTGGCAAAAGCGTCATAACGACACTTGGTAATGACCCTCTCTGTCTCAAGTGGCTGCAGATCGTCCACCAACTCCGAATCGGCCGTCCCCTCCATGATCAGCGAACGCCACCACCTAGCCATGGCGCCACCGTCCTGCACAGAGTCCTTGTGTACATGCCGCGTAAACAACACCGGCCTGGACGCAGCCCGCCAATCCTGAACAAGGGCAGAGAGTCTTTTCCTTACTGGCAGGGCGGAAGGGAAAAAGCTGGTCCCGGCAGGATCTGCAAACACTACCTGCATATCCACGATCAACAGAGCCGACCTGTTGAGTCGAAAGAGCCTGTCCATCCTGTCAAAAGGAGCGATGGCTTTCATCCACTCATCCGAAACACCATCGCCCACTTCAGAGCCGACTTGTGGATCTACAAGCCTGCGGGTCGTAGAGCGTCGAACTGCAGCGGAGAATCGCGACCGTGAAGCACTTGCAGGTGGCTGCGTGGCTGGGACTATGCCCTCTTGGCTCAGCCATCGAGAGACGTAATCAAAAACCTCGCAATCCTTGAAGGAAAACCACTCCTGTCGCTGTTCGGGATCATCTAAAAGAATATCCTTGAACCTGCGAAATGCTCCTCTTCCCACCAAGGCGGAGGCAAGACGATTTTTCAAGGGCGAATCATCGAGTTGATCGATGAATCTCTGCATGGTTCTGTATCCCTCTCGCGATGACCTGGGGGGTACAGGTATCCAGTCAGAAGAATTCTCGGTAGTGGGGTCCATCTCCTTGTCTCTGTCGCGAATGGTCAAGACCTCACCCGTGACCACGTTCAGAAAACTCCCGGCGTCAGGCAACTGGTTTTCCACAGCCACCGCCAGGGCTTCCCAATCCACATCCAGCCCACCGTGCTCCCCGGATGCCAAAGAATCTTCGCCCGTGGACTCATCGTCCGATGACTTCTCCGGAGAAATCTCATGTTTATCCATGATGTACTCCCTAAAGTATCAATATATTGGTGGCAGTGTACCAGTTATGCTTCACAGATCAAACCGGCAAGTGAATCCCTGATTTCCTGCCTTGCCTTCGAACTCTGTGTCTATGCTGCAGAATCTTTTTCGGTGAGGTGAGGTGAGGTCTCGACGTGGTGAATCCACGACCATGGACGCTTGCTTGCATCTCAGTGACCTTACAAGAGATCTGGAAAATCTGATCCTGAGTTTTGGGATGGGCACTAGCTACCCTCGGCTTCTCGGCAAATGCGAATCTACGGGCAGCTACACCTGCCGCGGGCCTACGAATATGGTGCAACTTCATGAATGAAGTTCCGAAGCAGATTTGGGTGAATATAAAGACGGGGATTTCAGACGTAGAAGTATAAGCCAGGGAGTGACAAAGGTATCGAATCAATTAATATTGGGGAAAATATTTTCAGCATTGTCAGCTAGAACTAAGTCGACCTCGGTGCCCGAATCCACAGGAACGACCTGGTCCCAGGATCCACACACCTGTTTGCCGTCTTTTTCATAACAATTTTGCTTACCATTGGTTCGTAGAAGAGTATATCCCAGTTGAAGCTCTCCATCTATAATGCCATCCAGGACATCGGAATAGAACCTGGATGGAGGTGCGGCACCTTCCATGAACACAACGACAAAATCAGGCGCTCCGCCAATTATCCTATCCGGATTGGACTCGTTGGAATAGTCAAACCTTCCATTTCCATTTGTATCTTCCCAAACCGCGATATAGGCCAGACCAATTTTCATTCCTTCTGGCCACATTGACTTCAGCTCAGGTAGTTCATCTTCCGAGACACCGTCTGATGCATCATCAAAAGTCATCAAGAGCGAGTCAGCAGGAGTGCTGTATAGGTTGAGGTCGAAATGCGCAGGAAACTGCGCTCCTACCACAGAGTCCATCATTCCTACCTCATCACCATTTCCGTGATCAAATATCCACATAAGCCCCACATGGATATCGGAAGTTCCTATATCCGAACTTCCTTGATTCTTAACAGTTCCGCTCAATTCGAATAGGCTTTCTCCTCTATACATAGAGTCCTCTATTCCTCCACAACCGATAAAAAGCATCGCTGCTGAGAATACCGATGTAGTAAATATTCCCTTAATCACATGTTTCATTTCCATTCTCCTTTCGAGCCTGTCCTTCATTTGGATTTTCCTTCCACAATGTTTCATTCATCCTTTTGACACGACAGAGCGGAAAATGAGAACCACAAAACACCATCAAAATACCCAGCCCAATCCAACTCCCAAATCCGGGACAAGCTTTCCAATATTCTGAGCAGAAAACAAAACCTTTCCCCGAATAGACAGGCTCAATAACAAATTTGATCCAAGGGGTACATCCAAACCAACAAGTGGACTGAGGCCAAACGCCAGAGAAAACCTGTTTCCCTGGGTATCCACGCCCTTTTCTCTGGCGCTAAGCTGCTCATATAGAGCTATGCCATCAAGACCAATCCCGAATCTCAACGCAAAAAAACCCAAATGGATGGCATGACTAATACCCAACTCAAGCCCCATGTGATGCAAACCAAATTCTACTGTTGGATTTTGCGTTTTCGAAAACAGATAGCTCATAGACATGAACACGGACAGTGAACGCCATTCTATGGAGGCCGATGCACGGAAGCCGGGAGCTAAACCAAAGCCTTGAACACCAGGCAAGCTCCCCAAAAATTCAGCACGGAGTAGCGGCCGCATCGGAACTACTCCCTGCCCCTTTCGGATCAGGGTCAGCAAATTTACTCGGGAAAGAGGTACGGTATACAAATCCGTCACCTCTGCTTCAGCCAGGTTCAGTATCCCCTCAAAAACTCCGCTAGGACCAGCGATACGTAATTTATACTCGCCGGGTGGAACAACAAGTTGGCCAGGGCGAACCAGCGGAAATTCAGCTTCCAATAATCCGCTCCGGGAATTCATAAGATATGCGACTGCTTTGCTGGTGTGGGAAACAAGTATTCGAGCATTGGAGTCTGACGTACCTCCCAGTCTTGTCAAAATAGCAGGGCCAGAACCGGCAAGGTCCAGTTTGAATGAAGGATGTTGAGAGCCGGTAGGAGATCCCGCAGTTGCATAGACCGTGTTGTCGTGTGTAAAATCCAGTATTTCTTCCATAGAGACCTTGCCGTTTGCGTCTATATCAGCAGCCCCCATGAGACCCGAGACCAGGTAGTGAGTAAAAAATGAACCACCAAGGCGTTCTGATTCCAGAGCATCCTCATCCGGAGCGGTAGAAGTCAGAAGCACCTCGCCCTCTGCAACCCGACGTACAGGTTTGATGGCTTTTACGGACCCGACCAAAGACAGTCCTTTTTGTGTGACAGAGCCACTCTTGCAACCATCTATTATGAATATCCGAAAAGATGCACCTGTAGCTTTTGCGCTATCGAGTAGCTCTGAGAACATAAACTTGTCAACACCAAGATGAAAGCTTTCGGGATCCATGTGAGAAGAAATATAAACAATGAGTTCATCGCCCTTCTTTACTCGTCCGTCCGACAGGACACTGAAAACCTTTCTGACCTGTTGAACTGACGGATCCACGAGTACGACCGAATTGGCCGGATCCACACCACCCAAATCTGAAAAAACTCTCGCTACCCGTCTTACATCACGCTCGGAATACAAAAGAGGAGTCTCAGCTACTCCCCCTGTGTGTGAGGCAATCCCTACAAAATATATGCTTTTTTCAAGGTCATCGACAGCGTGCGCGCTGTCTAGCGAAATAAAAACATTGAACAATATACAAACTATAACCAGTCTCATACCCATGAGACGCCATGTGCCAAGAAAGTGTTCACGTATCATTTTGACTATTTGGTTACGACCAGAGAACGTCGAATTACATGCCATCCATCTGGCAGAGAAGCGCCTGAATCAAAGGAAGCATTCCGTGCAAAATCCAGTGCTTTTTTTTCCGACAGCGGCCCCTGACCAAAAATTGCGATAATAGCTATTTTCCCCGCAGGTTTGTTCGCTTTGATTTTCATCTCAACACCCTTATTCGAAATTTCCATTTCAGAATCTTGAGTTTTATCACACCATAAAACACTATGTGAACCATCTACGTCGACAACCACCAATCCTTTCGGTCTCGGAGTGCCGGTCAGCCGAACAGTGAAACTCTGACCGATGGACACGGCCTCCACTGCCGTACCATCAGCGAAAGACAGACTGATATGAGGCCCCCCCATAGCCCTTACTCTATCAAATCGAACCGGTGGTTTCACAGCACCGACGTTCCGTGTTCGATATCCAAATCCCAAAAAAATCACTATCGCCACAACAGCCGCTGCTGATACCGCATACACGATCCGGAAATGGTTTCTGTGTTTGGTCCGAGACAGTTCTCTCCGGGCAGCCTGCAAGGAACTATCTAAACGTTGTGACATCTGCAGCGCCATGTCTTGCATTTTATTCATCCTGGAAGTGCAGTACTCACACGAAGAAAGATGCTCAAGCTCATCTGGATCGGTCCATTGCCCGTCTACTGGATATCTCAGCCTATCCAAATCCAAGTCTGACAAATGCTCACCGGTCATGACACATCTACCTCCATATTGGGCAATTCCAGGATTTTTTCCAGAAGCGCTCTGACCTTCTTCAGTCGCTTCACCACAGCTCGTCTGGATATTCCCATTACCGACGCAACCGATCCCTGCTCCAGTCCCTCTATGAAATGCAAAAACACTATAGCCTGAGAACGATAGTCCAAGGATGCTAGCAGTGTATTCAAGGTCTGCCTGCTTATCATAGCGCCTTCCAGTCCCTGTGCATTCAGGTGCAATGATATTGCCTCGTCATTCGCTTCCATAGACGTCTCCCTTCTGCGCTTCGAAGAGCGAATGACGTTTAGCACATGGTTAGTGGTGATCCTGTATATCCATGTGGTGGGATCCGAATCTCCCCGAAATTTCAATCGGTTTTTCAGCACCTTGATAAAAATCTCCTGTACCGCGTCCATGGCGTCTTGTTCGCTGCCTAACATGGTCAAGCAACGACGATAAACCACATCAGCGCGTCTCTTGTAGATGTCTGCAACCTCTTCAGATGTCAGTGTCAATAGATTTCCACCGTATGCGTTCATAGAGTTCGACACCAGCCATGTCTAACATGGGAACCACCTGTGACAAAAATCACATTTTTCCTGATTCTGTACAAGCGTCTCGAATGCGTAAATCACGGAACTTGAGAAAGGTTATGAAGACTGCAAGACGTGCAGTTCAAAACTGACCTACTTCGCTCCCGAGGAACCACAACAGGTAGTAATCGACTGGTCTCTGGGCATGGCCAAGTAGTTCAGTCAACGACAACAGCTCACTGACGAGATCCTGGTACGATTTGAACCACTATTCTCTTTCCGTCTCTCTCGAAGACCATCTTCGTCTTTTTGCCCACCTCCAAGGCGCCTATGGCAAAAGAATAGTCATACAAGTTTTCGATCTTCTTGCCAGCCAACTCCTTGACCACGTCACCTGTTTTCAACCCAGCCTTGTCCGCGGGAGAGTCTTTCCTGACACCGGAGAGTTTCACGCCCACCACATCCGCTGCAGCAAAATCAGGGACAGTTCCCAAGTAAGCCCTCATACCGTGGCCCTTGTTCTTCATGGACTGGATTTTTTTCTTCGGTGGAGCCGTAAAGACCATGGGCTTTTCATCGCGCACGAGCCACTCCACCACCCTGGAAAGCAAAACCCCTATCCTGGCTGCTCCCTGGTAATTCAAGGTATCCGCAGTGTCCCTGGGTGTGTTGTACTCTTCATGCATCTTGGTAAAGCCCGAAAGCACGGGCACCCCGGCCAAGGCAAAAGACGTGGCATCGGTAGGCAGCATGCTCTCTGCCTGCACCACAAGCGGAAGGCCCAAAGGTGCGTTTGCTCTCTCTATGGCCTGTGCCCACGCAGGGCTTGTCTCCAGGCCATAGAGGATCAAGGCATCTCTCAGCCTTCCCACCATGTCCATGTTTATATATGCCGAGATCCCGGGATAGATTGAGCCGTGATTCTTTTTTCTCAGCTCGCTGACGTAGTGGTTCGAGCCCAAAAGTCCCAGCTCTTCACCTGACCATGCAGCAAACTGGATGTTTTTTGCCGCAGGCAGCTTGCCCTTGGCCTGGAGTGAAGCAAGGTACTGCGCCATCTCCATCATGACCGCCACTCCGGAAGCATTGTCATCGGCGCCTGGGTGAACTTTTCCCTGCTCGTTCTTGCGAGCCAACGATCCCAGGCCCTCACCATGACCAATGTGGTCAACATGAGCACCTACCATGACCAGGGGTGCACCCTCTTTTGGTGCTGATTTTAACAGAGCAAGAACATTTCGCCCCTTGCTCCATTTTTTTGTCACGTCGATCTTCGCGCCAACCTCGATTCCCTTCAGAACAAATCCCTTTTGAGGATGCAATCCCCGCCAGCGTCTTTCCAGCCCAGCGAGGCTGACCCTGGATTTTTTCAACATTCTCGCTGCTGCAGACTTTCCCATGGACACGGCAGCAATGCCTGCATCCTGGGCCGTACCCTCGAACACCAGGGGAACCAGATCGTGTCGAAAGTGCGCCTTGGGTCCGCTCACCAGGATTATGCCAACTGCACCGCGGCTCTTGGCCTCGGCAGCTTTTCTGCCCATGGAAACAAAGGGAGACAGTCTCAGCCGGTCTGCCTGCGCCAAGCCCCGGGGCAGATCCCGAAACATCATGGCCCACTTGCCGCGTACATCCACCTTCTTGTAAGAATCATATTCTGGTTTTCCCTCGGAGCCAGGAGCCACAATTCCATATCCCACAAACGCCACCTCAGAAGCGTTCACTTTGCCCGTCTTGGAAAATGCCAGCGGCCGCCAATCACGCTCCAGTTTCAAGCCTCTCCCTTTTAGTCCGACAATATCCAGGGTGCTCGATGGGTCTGTGCTTACCCCCGACACAAAAGAAAACTCCTGGAAGTAGGTGCCATTGTCACCTGCGGGCGACAGGCCCCAGGTCTTGAATTTTGAAGCCACGAATGCGGTGGCGTCATGCTCTCCTTTAGTGCCAGTAAGTCGGCCTTCCAATCCCGGGTCGGCCAGGTAACGGACATAAACGTAGAGATCTTCTGGCGTAATCTTGGGGATGAGCACCTTGGGAATACGCGGAAGAGGTATCTTGCCGTAAATTGCAGCCATTTTCCTGTGCTTTGCCAGTCCCAGCAACTCCATGGCTCTCTGGTGGTCCCAGTCAGCCATGAATATCTGCCCCTGGTGATTTATGGTCTGGTCGCTGGTCCACGACAGGTGATTTCCGTCAGGAGTAAAAACCGGGAGTCCATCAAAACCCGGCCTGTTTGTAACCCTCACCGGCTTGTGCTTGCCGTCCACGTCCACCATGTACAGCTCGAAGTTGGCAAAGCCGTGCTTGTTCGTGGTGAAGATTATGTACTTGCCGGATGGATGACAAAAAGGGGCCCAAGACATGGCTTTCATGTGAGTTATCTGTTTTTTGCCCGTGCCATCTGCGTTCATTGTGTAGATCTCTGCCCTCATTCCATCGGGAGAAAAGCGCCTCCAGACTATCTTGTCGTTACTTGCGCAGAAAAACGGCCCACCGTCATATCCCCATACATTGGTCAGTCTCTTTGGGTTCGAGCCATCGGAGTTCATGATGTACAGGTCCAGGGCGATCTCCGGGTGCTTTTTGAATGCCGCTGCCTGCTTCTTGCTCAGCCTTCCGGCATATGCATGTCTGTTGGATGAAAAAAGAATCTTTTTGCCATCTGGACTATATGAACCTTCGGCATCGTAACCCTTGACATGGGTCAGGTTGATCATTTCCTTCGTCTTCAGATCCATCTGGTAGATATCGAAGTTCTCGTCGTATACCCAGCTGTGCATCCTGGGCTGACCTTTTTTTCGCCTGGCGAGTTCTTCTGCTTGCACCTTTTTGGCATCAGGGTCTTCATGGGTGGAAGAGAACATGGCATGGACACCGTCCGGGCTGAGCCACGAGCAGGTGGTCCTGCCCACCCCGTTGGAAAGACGCCTGGTATCTCCAGTCACAAGATCCATCAGGTATATCTGGAAAAAAGGATTGCCATCGGTCCTCTCGCTCTGGAAGATCATCTTCTTTCCATCGGCGCTGAAATATCCCTCCCCCGCCCTGCGACCGGCAAAGGTCAACTGACGTACATTACTTGCAAGACCAGGGTCTTTGGTACTGGACTTTGTGCGCGCACCAGTACCAGCCAGGCTGGGAAAGGCCAAAAGGAAAAGAAGAAAAAATGAAAGTGAATAACGGACCATGACTGCTCCTTTCGCCGACTAACAGGGTCAGC
>JALVPF010000157.1 GCA_027031935.1 Myxococcales bacterium
ACTATAACAGCCCTGCTGATCAACGTCTGTACCTCCCTGAGTCGATTGTCCCGGGCCAGGAGATCAGCATCACCTTTGCCATACAGGCTCCGCAGCAACTGGGGGCATGCCAGTTTTCGGCACAGATGGTTCACGATGGTGTGGCATGGTTCGGTCCACAGATCAGGCAGACTGTGGAGATCACTTCAGAGCCATGTGGGGGCGGTGCGGTGAATGCCTGCGGAGGTTGTTCCGCTTTGAACGGGCAGCCTGGAGAGCAGTGCGGGGCCTGTGGCGTCTATGAATGCAGTGGCAGCGATTCGGTGCTATGCGACGATCCCGGGTACAATGAATGTGGCCAGTGTGGACCGGTGCCAGATGCCGGGTGTGGCCAGGATGCAGATGGCAACACCGGAGGTGACCCGGATGCTGGTGTTGATGCAGGTGTGGATGGCTCTGCAGATGATGCAGGAGGGGACGCAGGGCTTGATGCAGGACCTGATGCAGACCAAGATGCTGGCTTGGACCACGCCGAGTCTGAGGCGGATGAGCCGCCAAGTCTGGATGGACAGGGATGCGGCTGTGCTTCAGGACCCTCTCGAGAGGGACTTTCCCTTATTGCGATGTTTCTGTTTTGTTTTGTTCTGTCAGGGATCAGGCGCAAATAGTTCGGTCCGTTCGTCCTCCAAGCCGGGCAGTGTCATCTACTCCTCCCCACAGACGCTGCTGACATTTGCGATGGCAACCGCCGGACAGGGAACCAAGCTGGGCAGAGCGTTGTCTGAATGAGACAAGTTTCGCCATCATTTCAGGTTTACGGGGAGGTCTCCTATGCAAGAAATTGATACTGTTTTTATAGTATTCATCGCGATGGGTGTCTTCTGCTCTTGTGGGTCTGACAGTCTCTTCGCAGGGCACTACACGGACCAAGCTTGGCACGATCGGGGAAAATCCAGGCATGTAGAAAACGACCAGTCATTGGGTAAATCGCGTGATGTGGAAAGCCTGAAAACAGAAAAATGGACAGGAAACACCCCGAAAAAATGGAAAACTGTGCTTGAACTAGAAGAAAACAGGGAGTTTCGAGAAGCAATTGAGCTGACGAACAAGATCTATTTACAGGCAAAAAGACAGCATAACGTGGAACAAATCGTTCGAAGTATTGTAAAAATTGCAAATCTGAAGACGGCCATGAGGAAGCCCGGAGAGAGTGTTCGGTTCATGGAGTCCCAGACCTGGCCAGAGGATCTCTTTGGATTCACGGTACTGCATTTGTACTATGCTGCCTTTCTCATAAACTACGAAAAAGCACTCCGTGAAACACTCCCAGAGCATATCTTGGTGGCTGGAACACATGGAGAGGATATCGAGTTGCTTACAAGTCATCAGCTTTTTGCGCGAGCCTCAAATGCAATGATGCAGGTATGGATGCTCAGATCACAACTTGGAAAAATACCAAGGGATACACTGAGAGAGTTTATAGAACCAAATGAATATCCAGATGGGATTCGTCCAACTCTCAGGGATTCGGTGACCTACCAGTGGGTATCATTACTGGCAGATGAGAATGGTTGGTCACCTGAGGACAAGGACGCGCTCCTGACTCTGGATCAGAATTTACTGCTGCACGATTTCAGTGAAGAAACCCTCGATTTGTCCGATAAGCGAATTCACCCACTTGTGAAAATAGCGTTTATTCTGGACGAACACGAACGATGGCATTCATCCAGGGGACGGCGTGGAGCGGCACTGGAGGCCCGACTGGAGAGACTCAGGATAATCAATGATGCTTTTCCAAGATCCAAGGCCTTACATCTGATAATCGACAACCTGGAGAAAAGACTGAAGGTAAGAAACGATTTTCCTTGGTGGGTTGCTGGAATGGCGCAGTTGGCGCTGTTTCGCATGGATGTGAGG
>JALVPF010000158.1 GCA_027031935.1 Myxococcales bacterium
GTGGTGTCTGTGGTGGTGGCTGTGGTGGTGGTTGTAGTGGTGGCTGTGGTGGTGGCTGTGGTGGTGGCGGTGGTGGGGGCGGTGGTGGTGGCGGCCCTGCCCTTTATGATTCCGGCGGTTGTGATGAAGACGAAATCGGCCCTTCAGGTGGTGGAGGTGGGGCTGGAGGATGTGGTGGGCAAGGAGGGGGACCCGGCCAGGCAGGCGGAGCATCCGTTGCACTATACATAAGCTCCACACCACCAGAGTTTGCCCAGGGTCCACTCGTCATGTTCAACGTGATACAGAGGGGCATGGGCGGCGCCGGCGGACAGGGAGGAATAGGCGGTCAGGGTGGACTTGGAGGAGTGGGTGGTTTTGGCGGTGGTCAGCCAAGCTGGATATCGAGTCAGGCGGGAAAAGGAGGAGACGGCGGCAACGGGGGTCCCGGCGGTGGTGGCGGTGGCGGCGCAGGTGGGCCTTCTTTTGACATCATGCTGGTAAACTCGGATGCCGGCGTCTTGCTGCAGGACAACCTCTTTCCCATATCTGATTCAGTGCCAACAGGAGGACAGGAGGGCCAGGGAGGTTTATCTGTTGGCACAGGATCCAGCGGCTCCAGTGGATCACCAGGTGCCTCTGGATCCATCTGGATCTTCAGGTCATGCCAAAGTTCTCAGACCTGCCCGCAGGATCAACATTGTGATGCAAACGGAGTATGTGTCCCAGGACCATGATCAGATACCCAGCCAGTCCTTCTGCAACAATCTTTCGAGGAGTGAGATATGCGAATGCCAATGCCCGTAATCGCCATTGTGGTTTTTCAAGCGCAATGTGTTTTGGCAGGACCGATTTTTCCCAGGGGCAATTACCCGGACCTGGACGAATCCATGTCCAGACAGGACAGACAATTTTATTTCATCAACGCACGACCTTTTGGCTTGAGTCTCGATGCCCACTACAAAGACGATCAGGCACGCACACTTATCGAGCAGTTCCTGTCCCAGGATGCAAGTGATGATTTTGAGGCCGTTACCACTAAGCACGTGCACGATGTCCTCGGCAGTTACGGAGAGTTCGGCGACCTGGGATTTTTTGGAGGAGTGGCGCTGGCTGGAACCGCTTTTCGCTACCTTGCCATGAAACGGGATGGCGCACCAGAGCCTGACATAGAACTGGCAAGGCAGCGGCTGGTGAGGGCGGCAAAAAGCTGGCACGTGTTTTATACGGTCACGGGGGGAGGGGGTATAGTTGCCAGGGGTATAAGGCGGCTTGTCCCTGAAGATCCCTCGGATCCGCCTTTTCCTGGCCCACCTCCTGACATTGAACCCATGTTTGATGATCAGGGCCTGGCACAGCCTCGACCCAAGAGCAACGGCTCATGGAGAGACGATCTTTCAGATGGCATCTTGCCTGAAGGCCAATGGGTCTGGATTGATTCTTGTTCCAAGGATCAGATGCTGGGACAGGTATGGGGCATGGTGGTGCTGTATGATGCCATCAAGGACGATCCAGATATCGATCAGTCTCTGGTGGAGCAAATGCAGGAGGATGCAACGCTCACAGCAAGAATGCTCATGGCCGAACGAGACATTTCACAACTAGAGAGCATAAACGGCGCTGCCCTGGGAGAAGGCATTTACGACCTCATCATCATGGACGCAGACGGTCGACCCACCAAGTACCATGATCTGAATCCCAAGTCGGTGGAAAAAATCTACATGCCCGAAGACTCTGCCACCTTCAACAGGTTCAACACCGTGGCGGCCATAGGGGTAATGAAGGGGCTCTACCACGTATCAGGTGATCCGGAGTTGGAGCGATACATATACAGGGACATGCTCGAGGAACGGGAGTTTCTGGATATGCTCTCGAGAGAAAAAGGAGCCGTGGATTACATATACCTTGGAAAAGGCACCAACTTCGATGATCCTGACATGACGGCAGTAGCCCTTTGGCTGGCGTTGTACACTGAAAAAGATCCAGAAGTCAGAGCGCCCCTGGAGAACTTTCTCGAACACGGCTGGTGGGCGCCAGAAGACGAAGCCGTGTTTTGTGCCTCCAGGTCAAAGCAGCCCCTCTGGAATATCATCTACCTGACCATAACTGAAAATGGTGCAAACCAGTCCCTGGCAGAGCAGACAGCTTCCCTGCTTACGGGTTTTTCTCTGGGCCCCTATTTCAACGACCGGGTGGAAAACTGCGACGAAGACGAGATAGCCACCGGGGAGTGTACGGCCATAGACGGCCAGACGGTTCTTCATCTAGTTGGAAAGACCGGCTCTGGTGATTGGATGGCCGACGAAGCGCTGGACCCACGCATTCGTCCCCCGTCGAACTTCAACGCAAGGTCCAATCCCTTCGTGGTAAACGGAGGAGGAGGAAAGCTGCTCAATCCGGGAGGAGATCTCCTGGCGGCCTACTGGATGGGGAGGTATTTCGAATTGAGCGAAGCAGGCAGTGCGAACATCTCTCCCAACGCCCGGGATCACATGCCCCTGGGGGGATGGCCTGACGGCGGAATGACCGATGGGGGCACGGGCTCTACCGATGATTCAGGCGGATGTTCCTGCAGCCACACTCACCAGAAAACACCCGCCGTGTTTTTGCTCATGCTATTGTTGCTTGCCATCAGAAGAACAAGATAAGCACGCCCAAGATAGGAAGCCACCACCACAGTTTAAAACTTTTCATACGAAGCCGAGTCAAAGGTCCTGATCGTGGATTCACCACGTCAAGGCCTCACCTCACCGGAAAAGATTCCGAAGCATAGCCACAGAGATCGCAAGCGAGGTGGGAAATCTAGGAACTAACTCAAGTCGGGACACATGCACCGTATAGCGCGGGGTCGCCATTGAACTGAAGGTCACCACAGGTAAAGCCGTTCGGGCAATCCTCCTCGGTCTCACACACCGCACCACACCACGAATCAGTGCCGTTCGTGAGACATAGCTCGTTGTAACATGGATTTGAATCCTGGCCACATGTCTCACCGACAAAGCTGCAGCTATCATATGCGGGATCGCAGCTCATGGTTGCACATACAGATTCCATGCCTCCAGCGGGAGAAGCAATATATTTACAAGTTTCCCCATCTGGGCAGTCTGCGTCCCTACCGCACGATTGCGCAGAACCATCGAAGGGGACACAAGCGCCAGTTGTCTCGGTCTCGCTGATTCCCAACAAGCCGCACGCCATCCCGGTTGGGCAGTCAGAATGATTGTCGCAAAGCAAAGAACACCAGCTATTTGAAACATTCTGAGAGGTTAGACAAAGACCGGTGAAACAATCAGGTAGTCCTGCACCACATTCATCACCAGGGCCCGCGCAGTCAAAACTTTCGGGATCACATAATTCGCTTGTACAAATCTTCTTTACAGAACCATCGGGAGGAAGATAGTAACTACATATCTCACCATTTGGGCAGTCAGTATTGCTGCCGCAGCTAATGCCGGATCCATCCATCCAGGTACACATTCCAATAGAAGCGATTGTTCCATCCGAACCCAAATGGAAATTGATCGTGGAGCAAAGCATGTTTTCTGGGCAATCGTTATCGACAGAGCAAACTTCCGAACAATGACCTTTTATGCAATAAAAATCAGAGCAACGCTCTTCGGCAGGCAGATTGTTAGGGTCAAGATCCTCGTTGCACGCAGAACCAGGAGGGAGATCCCCCAGGTTGCTACATTTCCCGTCCAGGCTTTGCTGATCATCGCTTGGCCAAGCAACGCAAACATACCCATCATCACAAGCGAAACTACTATCACAGCTGCTGTTTTTATCCTTGAGGCAGTACGTAACACCACCGGAAATACTCTGGCAGGAGAAGGTGATGTTGTCAGAGTTGGGATCGGAACAATCAGAGCATTCATTGTCAGTGGTGCACTCATGGGCGCAGACAGCGTTGGGATCATC
Source organism: Myxococcales bacterium (assembly GCA_027031935.1). Taxonomy (GTDB): domain Bacteria; phylum Myxococcota; class B64-G9; order B64-G9; family B64-G9; genus JALVPF01. Next base: position 3,898 of record JALVPF010000158.1, read on the forward strand.
TAGACCTGCCGAAAGGCAAGCCTGGGAAGGATCACAGGCAGAGTCCATCTGTCCTGCGCAGGAAGAACCGCACATGCCGGTACTATCGCCGCAGGTATAGCCCTCACCGATCTTCAAGCAGATGAAATACTCGTCACCCACGTCCACACAACACATCTCTGCGTTGTCTGTGCTGTGGTTGACACAAGAGTCATCACCCTGACAATCACGCTTGGTACAGTATCCCTTGTCTTGCCCAGTGTATTTCAAGCACCACGACCCACAGCATTGTGATGAATCCGTGCATTGTTCGCCTAACTCGAGGCAGCCTGCAGGTTTGCATAGTCCATCAATGCAAACCTGGTCGTATGAAGCACAATCGATTCCACTTTCCCAATTGCCTGAGCTGCAGTTCTGCACTACACTACCACTGCACCGAATGTCACCGTCCTTGCACACTTGACCGCTTTTACAGTGGCCGTCCTGACAAATCTGCTTAGACACAGCGCAGTCAGCACCATCTGTCCAAACACCATCCATACATATCTGCAGTATACTTCCAGTGCACCTTCTAGCACCATCACTACACATGGTTTCACACACATTAGTATCTGTATTACATCTCTGCCCTTCCCCGCAATTATCGCTGCACACGCCTCCGCAACCATTATCACCGCCACACTTACCTACACACACTGGTACGCACTTGCAGATTCCATTGACAGGATCACAAAAAAATCCCTCGCCTTTTATTTTGCAATCAGCAGCAGTAGCGCATTCTTTTGTATTTTCGCTACAGTGCACGAGGAGCAATCCGAATGATGTTACAAGCAACAAGCCCAGGATTTCCCATAGTTTTTTCATGCCTTTCCCCCTTAGAGAATTATTCCCGAAGAAATAGGAGATCCAGAAATTTCAACAAGACAAATCAAATAGCAATAAGTCATCTTCACTCCTGAAACTCAAACAAATCATGGTCGCAATGAAACGATAATGTGTTCCAGCCTTTCTCGACTTCTACGTTCTACGGGCGCCCCTACTCAAATATTCATTCTATGCTCAACTTTATCTTGCCAGTCTAAAAAGGCTGCCATCATTGTTGCTTGCCATCAGAAGAACAAGTTAGGACCCCCACCACAGTTGAAAACTTTTCATTACGAAGCCGAGACCACAGCATCATCAAGGATGCGGAATAGCCCTCGCTGAATGCCCTCGTTGATTGCCTGCTGTACGAGCATCGGTGATACGCTGACCTCCGCGCAGTCGTTTACCTTACTTGCAGATTTTGACCCATGGAGAACAAAGACTCAAAAAGCCTGCAGGAAAGCTATGGTCACCCAGTCTATGACATGCGAATGAAAATCTGAGCCAAGGGGAACACCCACGTCTATTCTTAGCGTCCCCTTGTCGAACTGCGGAAACAACCACCTGACACCAATCCCGGCAGCCTGGTGATAGGAAAAATCCGTATCAGCGGTATATCCATAAGCATCGCCCCCATCATAAAAAGCCACCAGGCCTATGTGCATCGTATGAATCACCCATGGTCTCGTTCGAAACTCCACGTTTACATTGACAAGTCTTTGACCAGAGGCGAAGCCCGTTGGAAATCCCCTGAGTGTGTTGTCCCCTCCAACCGTATAAAGAGACCTTGTCCTCAAATACTGGCTGTATGCATACTTGAGCCGCACAAACAGTCTCCCCATTGACCACAGGCTTGGGCTCACGTTTTCCAGCTCCAGTTGGTAGACCTGGTCGATCCACGAACTCGACACACCCTGCATTCCGTGTGAAGGCATGTACCTGGCACCAACCGACGCTGAAACACTGAGCAAATCTCCCGAGAGGTCGATTCGATAGGCAAGGTTTACATCCAGTCTGAGGGAATGCTGAGCAAAGCCGAAGGCCGGGTTGGCCCAGCTGGCCTCCAAAGATGCACTGGGGCCAAGCCGGAAATCCTCCGTGAGCCCCAGGGTCTGGACATTGTGCATGCGTATATAGCGAGCCTCGTAAAAATAAATGCCCGCAGTCAATGAACCTGCCTGGTCATCTACGGGCACAGCTGACTGCATGTAAGCCTGCTTTATATCGGAGGGCAACAGCTCATAGCTTTGGGTGAGAT
>JALVPF010000159.1:0-290 GCA_027031935.1 Myxococcales bacterium
TTACTTTCGGTTACAGGCCGGAGAGCGCATACCTGAGAGGGACTCTCACCCTCCTGACCATGCACGCTCACGGTCGCACTAGGGGCGACCGGCCGGTCGCCCCTACACAATCCCCGGTCGCCCCTACACAATCCCCGGTCGGTACGTATCAATCCATCGGCCCCATGATGTCCGCTTGTGTCACCGATGCGGCGTATCCAAAAAATCCCGTGAAAATGATTCGGCATTACCACCCATTCGTCCAATTCGATTTCACGGCGGATTTCCGATGTTTTCATCCATTCATCCGT
>JALVPF010000159.1:300-1884 GCA_027031935.1 Myxococcales bacterium
GTCACGATTTTCCCATATTGGTTCAACACCATTTTCCCGTCCATGATTTCGTCAAACAGACATTCCCGATTGTGGGTGCAAATTGTCACAAAATACGCCCCGGACTGGGAATAATCGTATCCCCGCAGGCGAATGGAACGGCGGTGGTGGCGGACCGGATCACTCATAAACAGCCCCCCTGAATTGTGCATATTATTCTTCGTTGTCTTCCACTTTACAATAGCAACAATAACAAAAGTGGGAGTCGGGACCCTTGCCCGCCTCTACGCAGACGCGGTACTGGGCCACGGTCACTCCTTTTTACCATCACCGCTTATATCCTCCTTTGGTGACCATTGCGCAGGACGCTTGAAGCAAACTATCCATCCCTGAGAAAGTGTCGTAGCCACTTCCCAACCTTCATGACCTGCTTTGTTAAACATCTCATTCGCAATATTTTTTGCCTCTTCTAGTGAACTGGTTTCGATCCGCTCGCACAGATACTCCCACTTCACATACTTCACTCCTGCCTTCGCCGGAGGAATTATGAACTCATTTACAAGGTGTGCCGATACACAACCAAACACAAAAGTGATTGTTAGTACCATGATAAAAAATAGCCTCTTCCTCATGATTTTTCTCCCTGTTTCAGATTGAGTAAAAAAACAAGTGGTCGACACTTGTAGTAGCTTCTTGATCCCAGAGTGCTTGCGGAGCGCTTTCACGAAGGCCTTCTCGAAAAGCGTTTCCATTAGTCGGCGAAGGTTTCGTCAAAGCTATGCCACTCGGCCCTGCCATCGCGGAGCTTGGCCTGGACCTCCTCCATGGCCTCGTGGAAAGCAGGGTGGGCGAGGATCCTGGTGCTGGTCTCGCCATGGGCCTTGCGCTTCAAGGCGAGGAGATACTGGGTTATCACCTCGGCGACCGTGGTGCGGTTCTCAGCGGCGAAGAGCTTGGCGAAGTCTACCAGATCCTGGTCCAGGCTAATGTTGAGTCGGTTTTTTGCCATAAGGTCCTCCAAGGAGCATCTGTTCCTATTATGCGCACAACAGGAACAGATGTCAATCCCCACACTCTTTGCATCATTCGTAGTGTGTCCATAAGCGTATTATTTTGACTGTATGCTCGTCTTCATAGACTTGATAAACCAGCCTATGCTGTATATTTATTCTCCGCGAGTACGCACCAGACAAATCACCAACGAGCTTTTCATAGGGAGGTGACAGCATCCATCAATGGAGTTAACAGGGCGCTCTATCTTTTCTTTATGGACTGAATGATCCTATCGAGCTGATTGAGAAACTTGGATCGATCCTTTTTTGTAATGGGTGGTGGACCTCCACCTATGGCCCCCTGGTCCCTGAGAGACGAAAGCAAGTCCCTGGTGGCCAACGCTTCTCCAATGGATTCTTCAGTAAACTCCTTGCCACGCGAACCCAAGACCTTGGCCCCCTTTTCCAGGCATCTTGCGGCCAGAGGAATGTCAGCGGTGATGCAGACATCATCTGTGTCTATGTGCTCTGCAATCCAGTCGTCTGCCACATCCAGGCCCTTGTCCACCACCACACACCTGACGTCCTGCCCTCGCGGTACGGACATGTATGA
>JALVPF010000160.1 GCA_027031935.1 Myxococcales bacterium
ATATCTATCCTGAAACGGAAATGCGGGGGGAATGGCGGCGGTGAATACAGAAAAAAATGGAGTTCCAAGCGCTGGAGTTGGGCATCTTCTTCTTTGCCGCCGCCAGAAAAAGCTTGGCTTTCTTGTCACCTGGATTTTTTTGCAGTGCAAGCTCGAAGGCCTTTTGTGACAGAGCGTATTTCTTTGCCTTGTACAGGATAATTCCCTTTACCCGTTCAGCCGGATAATCCTTTACGTTTTTCGACAGATATTCGAGGGCTGCCAGTTTGCGCACAAGGGGCGCCGTCTTTGATTTTTGTGCCACCCAGATTTCATACCATTTCCGTTCGAATGGGCTGAGTATCCAGTCCAGCGGTTCGACGCTTTGAGGCAAGGCGTTGGACCAGTAAACTTTGAAGGCGATGCGCATGAAAAATCTGGCGTCAGGGCTGGCTTTCAGGGTGCCGTCATTTGACTTGGTGACCAGATCGTTGGCTGCTGCTACAACCAGGAATCCGCCTCCAGCCCTGGCAAAACTTTGAAATTGTTTTTTTATGCCATCAGGCACGGGAGCCCCGGTCAGCAATGCCAGGGCAGCCCCATGAACTTTTCCCGCTGCAGAACAGATGGCGTCGAACTCCTTTTCAAAATCTGCAAGCAGGCTGAGGCCCAATACTTCCAGCCTGGGTCGCCCGGAACTTATGAGATAGCTTTTGGTGGCCATATGCAGTGTGTTGAGCACTTCGTTGAGCTTGTCGGTTTCTGCCTGATCCCTCGATACGCTCAGTTCGTTGGCCTTGTGAAAAAGCTTCAATATCCGCCTTGCCTGCTCATCCGGCTTCCAGTCACGGAGTTTTTCTGCGTCTGAATCAAGCTGTCGCTGTATGTTCTTTTCATCAGGTTTTATGGATTCGAAATCTACCTCTTGAACTCCAGAGCTGCAGGAGAAGATAGAAAAAAACATCACTGCGACCATGATACTGGAGAACATGTTCTTTTTGACTTTTGAACTCATCTCGCCTCCTTTTTCCATGGTCCTGGCCCTATGGGTACAGGAAGTGTCCATTCTTCATCCTCCTGCTGTTCCTGCCATGGCTGCTCGTCTTTCAGCTGCTCCGGGAGAGGATCGTTTGGATGAGTGGCCAGCCACAGCACTTTTCCAAGACCATCTGCGCGATCCACGGTGGTAAAATCCATCCTGTCGGACGCCAATGCCCCCGGAGTAGCGTAGTTGTTTTCTTCGTACGAAATGTTCATGTCGCGTACATCGTAGGTGCTGAGATCAGGTTCGGACCTGAAACAGTCATAGACGGGCGCTGCGGATTCATCCAGGATGTTCAGGGCTGGCAATCCCAATATCAAGCTGTAGGTCCTGATAAGAGACGAAAAGCTGTATTGCACCGAGGAGGTGTATCCTTTTTTTGTAAAAGGCGAGATGAACAGCGCAAATGACCTGTGGCCGTCTATATGGTCAGCACCTGACTGTGGGTCGTCTTCCGTGATGATTATCAAGGTTTCGGGCCAATACTTGGAGTGGGTGATCCTGTCCACCAACAATCCGGTGGCGTAGTCGTTTTCTGCAACCATCCACTGAGGGGTAGGTTGGCCTGGCTTTGTTCCGTAGGTGTGATCGTTGAGCAAGGCGACATAAAGAAAAGGAGGAAACATTCCTGCCTCGATCTCTTCCCATATCCACTCCACTCTTTGGGTGTCTGGTGTGGAGTAAAGATACATGCCCAGATCAAGCATGTAGTCGCTGTTTACGAAGGGGGCGAACTTGTCCATTTCGCCCACCACCCCCAGCGGTTCTCCGTAATCCCTAAATGGGATGTCATGGGTAAACAGGTTTTGCCAGATATACTTGCCGGCTGGATAGTCTGCCTGCTGGGTTCCTGTGGAGGGGAACCTGCTGTCGTCTCTGTAGCTGGCATGCCAGATGCGCTCGGAGTAGTCGTTGATGGTGCCTGCCACCATCCAGTAATGGCCCTGTACAGAGACCTCGATGTCAGCGTAAAAATTATCCAGGCTGCAAAACTCCCTTGCCAGCGCATGGAGGTTCGGAGTCAGATTTTCTCCAAACATCACCAGGTCGGGATCGCCATCTCCCGTCTCCAGGTCTCCCAGGTTCTGATCATAGGTCTTGTTCTCCCGGAGAATGAAAACCACGTGTTTTATGGGTGAGGGTTCGTCTATGGATCTGGGGAGCGGGAATGCTTTGCCGAGGCAGCGGTCAGGAAAAAAGGAAAGGGGACGCTCGTTGTAGTACTTTACCTCGGCTGCGCCCTGTTCGAGTTGTTCGTCCGTGGGTGCAGCGATGAGATTCAGTGAGCCGTGCATGAACTTGTGTATGTCATCGGTGCTTTCCTTGGGGCCAATGCCCTGGCCTTTTCCCGTGGAGACCAGCACCATGCCATCTGATGTCCTGATGCCCACCGCAGTGGGGTACCAGGCCGTGGGAATGGATCCGAGAATATCCCCGGACTGCATGTCCAGAACATCCACGCTGTTTTTCTGGGCGCACGTGACGTACAACCTGCCCCGGGATTCGTCCAAGGCCACGGAACTGGGACTCAGCCCAACAGCCGCCGAGCCATCACGCCGAAGGTTAATGGACATCACCACGGTTTTTGTCCTCGTGTCGATTACGTCGATTCGATCCGCATCCGAACATGGCACGAAGAGCCTGCCATCCGATGCCATGGCCATGGCCTCCGGATTCTTGCCTACGTCGATCTTGGCGAGCACGTTTGATGTGTCCGCGTCTACAGCCACTACCTGCCCCGGCGAATCAAGGTCACTGCGACCCCACATGGATACGAAGAGTACCTTGTTGTCAGGGCTCATCTTGATGTCATAGGGAAGCACCCCCAGGTGCTTTCTCCATGCTTCTTCGCCGGAATCCAGATCCACCGCTACCAGGTCGCCATCGAGCTGAGCTGTTACGAACAAAACATGGCGCTGTTCGTCAAGCTCAAGACCTGATGGATAACCACCCACTTCGAACTCGCCGCTTTTTTCCAGGGACAGGCCATCTGCTGCCAGGTGGAATATCTCCACCTTGTTGTCGCCCCCTCCAGCCACGTAGAGGCGTGTACCGTCATCGCTGAGTGCCAGACCGAAGAAAAACGATCCGGGCCGATCCCGGTTTATGGTCTGAAGAACTTCTGCGCGATCCGTGTCCACCAGTTGGATACTCTGTAGCTTGCCCGGTGCAAGCCCTTTGCCATCGTTGCTTATCACCGCAAGGGTGCGGTCGGGCCACGAAAGAAGGTTCATGGGAAACGAACCTGCCTGAATGTATTGACCCCATGGTTTGATGAGTCTGCCGCCGGGAATGACCACTGCTCCATCATCTGTGGGGCCGGTGCTCATGTAAGCCTGTTGGGTAGCCTGTATATCGCAGCCTTCCATGGTTGAAAAGGACCACTGTATCTCAGGGTTTGTTCGCTTGTCTTCCAGGTCTCTTACCGTATCGCGCTGCAGCACCGCACGGTAGGTGCGTCCCGGGAGAAGAAATTTATCGGGGGTAAACACAAGGGGACCACCCCCTTGGCCCACCGTGACTTCTCCGGTAATTTGCTGACCGTCGAGTATCAAGCTGAGCGAGCCCCCTGAGCCGAGCTTGATGGGCGCATCGAAAGCCACCTCCAGGCTTGTGTTCAGGGGCACAGATGTGGCTCCGTCTCTGGGCCATACGGAGCTAATCTCCACCTGTTCGGCACCCTTGCATGCGATCACAGCAAAAGCCACCAGCAAGAACAATGATCTCTTTTTCATGGTGCCTTCTCCTCGTAAGCCGTGATTTTCCGTTTGATTGAAGCATATTGCGTAAAGGGATTCAATCTACTTGCTCAATGAGCATTCTGCCAAGCAATCCACAGACCCCTAGATTTCCCACCTCGCTTGCGATCTCTGTGGCTATGCTTCGGAATCTTCTCCGGTGAGGTGAGGCCTCGACGTGGGCAATCCACGACTGCGGACGATTCCTTGCATCTTCGTGACTCACAAGCGATCTGGGAAATCTGATCCTAAAGAGTGGGAGATTTTGGAGACCCATTACAATTGGTAATTGCGCGCTGTCTTGCCATGCTTTTGACAAATGACTTCCAGCCTGTACAATGTGCTGCAGGAGACAGACATGACATCCAGCACGAGAGTACTTATCATCGACGACGAAGAGAGCGTTAGACTTCAGCTTGCATCCCTTTTGAAACGAAAGGGCTTTTCTGTCCAGACAGCAAGGGACGGAGAGGATGGACTGGCCAGGTTCAGGGCGGAGAAGTTCGACATCGTTCTGACGGACTTGCGCATGCCCAACCTGGATGGCCTGGGCTTTCTGGAAGGCATTGGTGGCAGGGAAGCAGAGGCAGCGGTCATAATCATGTCTGCCTATGGAGATATGGAACTGGCCACAGATGCCATAAAGGCTGGTGCCGTAGATTACTTCAACAAGCCCTACAAGAACGATGAAGTGCTACTGCGCATGAGCATCGTTGAGCAGCGCATCAAACTCAAACGAGAGAATCTGCGCCTGAAGCGCCAAATCCGTTCGGATGAACCCTACAGGAAAATAATCGGTCAGACTTCGGTCATGGAGAACCTGTTCAGAACCGTGGACAAGATCGCCGAGTTCAAGTCCACCGTGCTCATACATGGTGAATCGGGCACAGGCAAGGAACTCCTGGCCCGCGCAATCCATGACTCCAGCCCCAGAGCCAAGGAACCTTTCGTCGCAATAAACTGTGGCGCCATACCGGAAAACCTTCTGGAGAGCGAGTTGTTCGGTCATGTCAAGGGTGCATTTACCGATGCGGTGCGGAACAAACAGGGATTGTTCGAGGAGGCCGAAGGCGGGACCCTGTTCTTGGACGAGATAGGCGAGCTACCTTTGGGGCTGCAGGTCAAGTTGCTTCGTGTGCTGCAGGAAAACGAGATTCGCAGGGTGGGAGAAAACAAGTCACGAAAAGTGGATGTCAGGATTCTTGCCGCCACCATAAGAGACCTGTCCGACATGGTGCGAAACGGTACTTTTCGGGAAGACCTTTTTTACAGGCTCAACGTGCTGTCGGTGAAGATACCACCCCTTCGTGAAAGGGTTGAGGATATCCCCCTGCTGGTGAATCATTTCCTGAATCACTGCAACGAAAAATTGGGCACTTCTGTCTCTTCGGTGGATGGTAATGCCATGAAGCTGATGATGGAGTATTCGTGGCCCGGCAACGTCAGAGAGCTGGAAAACCTGGTAGAGCGAGCCGTGATTCTCTGTGACGGAGACGAGATAACGGCAGATTTGCTTACGGACAAGGTCCGATCGGCTCCTCCCCAGCCCGGGACAAAACTTCCCGAGGGCCTGCTGTCCATCAAGAAGACTGTCCGCATGATCGAAGAGGATCTCATACGCAGGGCACTGGATGAGACCGGTGGCAACAGGACCAGAGCCGCCAAGCTGCTGGAAATAAGCCACCGTACATTGCTTTACAAACTCAAGGATTATCAAATAGACGCTGATTCCTTTTCCTGATACCCTGTATTTTGCTTACTCCACCATTGCGCATCGCAGCATATTCTGCATGCTGGGATTTAGGACTGTCAGCTCTAATAAAAATGCATGCCAAGTGAAATCATTTCATAGTCAAGCTTTCACCCCGTTTTTTTCCAATGAAAATATCTTTTGTATTTCAATGTAATGAACATGTTTCGGAGTGGTACATGGTTTGCATGGACTTATTTAGTCGTACTGAATCCGGAGGAATCGAATGACCCCATTCAATCATGTATTCAAGTTCATCACCTCGGTGCATGGTGGGAAAAAACAGGGATTTACGCTCATGGAGCTGATGGTCGTGGTTGCCATCATAGCCTTTGTCACCGCTGCGGTGGTTCCATCTTTCAGCATGTCCCTGCAAAAAGGCCGACAGCGCGAGGCGGGCAACCTCATCGTACAGGCCATCTTTGCGGCCCGCTCAGCGGCGGCGCGAACAGGCAGCTGCGACAGGGTGCGT
>JALVPF010000161.1 GCA_027031935.1 Myxococcales bacterium
GGCCCGGACGCACTGTTTGTACATGAGTAGCTGCTGTGGTTGTCATCGTCAGAGTAACTGGTATTTTCATATTTCCAGTCACCGCAGGATATATTCCTTGGCCCGGGGCACTCCTGTGCAAGGGAAATGCCTGAGATGAAAAGGCTTGAAAGCAGAAAAGAGAAAACAAACCACCTTGCTCTGTAGGTTGACTTGCGCATTCTGTCTTCCTTTCTGTTCGTAATCTTAATCATAGGTATCTGGGACCTAAAGGTCAACGGTGGCCCCTGCTGGCCCCTGCCCCAAATCTACCACCCTCTTGAATCAGATTTCCCAGATTGCTTGTGATCACACATGCTCTCGAAGCCTGCGGTGGTCTTGAGAGGTGTTTATTGTTATCTGGCGCAACGAAATCCTAGAGAATGAGCCTGTTCATCATTATCAGCGCCATAACGCCAGGTGCATCTTGAGTAGTTAGCGGTATCTTCGAAGCTCCCTCCACGAACAGATCTACTGGTATCATATTGAGAACCTGTCATGGCGCTTCCATCCGTGGGCGTATTGTCGTAACCAGCGTACCACCAGTCTGCTGTCCACTCCTGAACATTCCCGGCCATGTCGCAAAGGCCCTGCTCGGTATTTCCTGCTTCCTTGCTGCAAACATTTTGTGGAGCGTCTTTGCAGTAATGAGTACCTGAATCACGTATGATTGCAAATTCACATGAGGGCACCTCATCACCCCATGGATAGAACTTGTCTTGGCCTCTGGATCTTGCTGCAAATTCCCATTCTGCCTCGGTGGGAAGCCGACCCCCTGCCCACTCGCAGAAATCTTTTGCCTGGTTCCAATCGACACAGTTGATCGGATAGTCCCCGTCCTCATTGTCATCACTGCTTTCGTACTTCCATGTGCATTTATCGTCGTTATTTGAGGGTTCGCTGCATGCTCCTGCTGTGACGCAGTATTTGTATAGCTCTAGCGTGATTTCTGTCTTCGTGATCTGGAAAGACGGTACGGTGACTGTGTGTTCAGGACTCTCATTTGCATGTTCATTGTCGCCCATGGTGTAGGTCCCACCTGCGATTGTAACCCAAGTCATGTTACGGCATTCTCCATCCAGGCAGTATTGATTGTCATCGCACATAGTTCCATTTGGAACTGCTATGGCTTCGCACTCGCCTGAAAGCTTGTTGCAGACTCCAAGCTTACAAGTTACGTCCAAAGAACTACAATCCTTGGCATCGCCAGTGCAAAGTCCATCAAGACAACTGTCATTATCCGTGCACCGATCAAGGTCATCACATTCAACCCCATCATCAAACACTGAATATTGGCATTTACCATTGACGCACAAATCCTGGGTGCAGGGCTCGTCATCATCACAGTCATTTTTTTGGGGATCGCATTCGTCGGTCATTCCATCGCAGTCGTCGTCTTTGGAATTGCCGGGGACTTCGTCCTGTGCAGCGCATATACCCGGATCCGGCTGGCAGATACAAGTCAGTAAAATTGTAATACCTAGCTTTTTTCTGGCCCTGGCAATGGTGCAGCCCCTCAGAAGGGCAACGTTTGCGTCCCTGGCTTCTACGAAAAACATCACTTGCTTGTCTGGCATGTTGCGCAGAGCAGAGCCTTCAGGAAGGGGTAGCTTGATCTGCAAAGTATCCGACTCTGGGACAATATCCCCTGAGATCAAATCATCACACCTCAAACCAGCAGGATCCATTGTCCAGATTTTTAGGTACTGAGTGTTGTCCGAGCTGGACTGATCAGGAAAAAGCACGACTATGTCCTTGTCGATAGTCTCTCCGGCTACGCCCAAACCAAGGGTCAGGTCCCATGGGCCATCGTCTACAAATATTCCACATGCACTGAGCGTTGCCATCGCCACCAGAAAATACATTCCTTTGAACAATGGTTTTCCCTTCCCTGAAAAATCACGTCCGTTGAAAAACGCTACCCACCAAACCAACAGGCATTATACACGATTGTAGATAAGGATTATGATAAATTTGTAAATTCATAGCTAGATACATGCATCATCAAATTCACAAGGCGGCACGAGATGCTTGACAAAAACACCATATCGCAATACGCCCTTTAGCGTAGTCTGAAATAATCACGACCGGGCGTTAATAAGGGAGGTCCATACAATGGTCGCCAAGAAAAAGCCTGCAAAGAAGAAGGTAGCAAAGAAGAAGCCGGCCAAGAAGAAGGTAGCGAAGAAGAAGCCTGCCAAGAAGAAGGTGGCGAAGAAGAAGCCCGCCAAGAAGAAGGTAGCGAAGAAGAAGCCCGCCAAGAAGAAGGTAGCGAAGAAGAAGCCCGCCAAGAAAAAGGTGGCGAAGAAGAAGCCTGCCAAGAAGAAGGTAGCCAAGAAGAAGGTGGCGAAGAAGAAACCCGCACAGACTAGGGTTCCCTTGACTCCTTTTGATCGGGCACTTGCCCTTGGTCGACCACCCAACGTGGCCAGGCTATTTCCAAATTCAAGGGCGCTCCTGGTCAGTGGAAAGTTCATCGACCGGGCTTGTATTACCAAGACAAAGGCCATGACCATCGCAGCCAATGGGCGCAACACATTTGTCATAGAGGGGGCCTTGCGGGCCGCCCAAAAGGCAAATGCCGCTCTTATCATCGAGATAGCCCGATCCGAAGGTGGAGCGAGCGCATACTGCGCTGTAAACTACTGGAACATAGCGAGGATTGTGGACGCTGTGTGCAACAGGTTGGGCATAAAGGTACCTGTTGCCGTTCATGCTGATCACTATGGCATCAAGAAATACGACGATGTGACCTTTGCGAAGGTGGAGATCCCCTCAATTTTCGATGCTGGTCTGACCTCCATCGCCATTGATGCGTCGCACATGCCCGATGATCTCAATCTCTTGGCAAACCTGGAACTCAACCCCTTCATTCCGGATTGGGCCGGTCTGGAGACAGAGGTAGGGGAGATAAAGGGAAAAGAGGGGCTGTCCACAAAACAAGAGGCTTTATTCTTGATTCAGGGCCTAAACGCCCATGGCATTTTCCCCGAGTGGATCGCTCTGAACAACGGTACGGCCCATGGCATTCAGACTGCAGACCAGGGAATACAGGTGGAACTGACAAAGGGCATCCACGATGCAATCAAACCCTATGGAGTGTCCGGTGCACAGCATGGAACCTCGGGGAACGGTTCCGACAGGTTGCGCAGGATCGCCGACCTGACCAGGACCACCAAGGCCAATGTGGCCACGGCGCTTCAAATGGTCTCATGGGGTGTGAAGGTAAACGACGCAGGTAACGCCCAGATGGACGAATCCGGCAATTTCATCAAGATCCCTGGCGAGGGTGTCACGGAACAGATGTGGACCGAGATGAAAAAGGAAGCGGCAGCAAGAGGTCTCAAAGGCGGAGCATTCAAGAAACTCAATCTGCCATTTGAAAACAAATTCCTCGGTCAACCCAGGCATATCAGGGAACGCATGATCCAGGGCGTGGAGGATTTCGTCTACAATCTCTTGGCAAATGTCTTCAATGCAGTGGACACGGCTTCCATTGCCATTGACATCATCAACGAGGCCGGTTCGTATTACCCGGCGCCCAAAGCCCATGTCATGGAAAATCCAGCTAGCTGGACCAGGGAAAAAATTGTTGCACGAGCCAAGGACCTGGATACGGATAAAGGCCCTGCGGGCAATTTCGATGACTGAAGTGCTTGATTTTATAGACGGTTGTATATAGTTCAGACCATGCAGAATTATCTTGCATCCTGTGCTTGCCAACAGACCGTTTTTGATGTACGGTCCGGCAAGTCACTTAAATCGAATTTTGCAGCTATTGAAACGGCGAGTTTAGCTGTGAGGAACAAGGACCTACTAAGGAGGAAGAACATGAAAAGTTTCGTAAAGATTTTTGGCTTGGTGTTGGTAGCCGGAAGCTTGGTGCTGGCAGGCTGCAACAAGAAGGCAAGCGATGAGAAGAAACAGGATGAAAAAGCCGCCACTACGGCCAAGGCAGATACTGCAAAACCAGCCGATGACGCTACCAAGAAGGCCGACGCCAAGGCAGATGAGGCCAAGAAGGCTGTTGCTGATGCAGTCAAGGCCGCTACTGCCGGCAATGCCAAGGACGCACCCGAGTACATGGTCAAGATGGTCGACCACATGAAGGCCATGAACAAGATCACCAAAGACAATCTGGCCGACTGCAAGAAGGTGGCAGAAGAAGTGACCAAGTATGTTAAGGCGCACGAGGGCGAGTTCAAAGAACTCCAGAAACAGGCCGAAGAAGCGAAAAAAACCATGACCCCCGAAGATCAGAAAAAAATGGGCCCTGCGGTCATGGCTTTGATCGGTCCAGTGATGCAGGACATGATGAGCACTCAGATGCAGTTCCAGAAAAAGTGCCCGAAGGAAGCTACGGCTCTGAACACAGCCATGAAAGAGCTGAAATTCCACTAAAGCCGGACTATTGGCATGGCCTTTCCTCTCGTCCATTGACCAAGCCTCGATGGACTTCCTGGGTACTATCAGGTGCCACTACGAGTCACTTCTTTTCTTAGAATAAGACATATTTCGAGGAGGATACCGTGACACAGGAGAGCTTTCCCTTCGCTCTGTCTAATCCTTTGTCAAAGATGCTGGACAAGAACCGCGAGGATTTCACCCGCACCGATCTCATGAAGGTGATCCTGGAAAAAGGCATAGAACGTCTTGGCTTTCACTACACTGCCATGGATGGCAAGCTCAAGGAGCTGAAGATTCCCATCTCGTCGAGAGCTCAGGTGGAGATGGTTCTGGCAGAGGGAGAGAGGGTGGATGGATCGTCTCTGTTCAAGAAAATGGTTGATGAATCATTGTCTGATCTCTACGTGGTCCCGCTGTATCGAAGCGCGTTCATCAACCCCTTTGAACCCAACAGCCTGGACTTCGTGTGTCGGTACATAACAAAGGACGGGGAACTGGCTCCCTTCGCTCCTGATACCATTCTTCACAAAGCCAACGAACTCTTCAAGAAGAGTACTGGTGTCGAGCTGCACACCATGGGGGAACTGGAGTTTTTTCTGATTGGAAATGATCCTCAACAGATTTTTCTAACTCAGAAACAACATGGGTATCATGCGGCTTCTCCTTTTGTTAAAAGCGGATCCATTCTCAATGAGATGATCAGGAACATCACGCAGATCACCGGGGATGTCAAATACGCTCACAGCGAAGTCGGCTACGTGGACTCGGTAAGATCTGATCTGCCTGAGATACGCGGCAAATGCGCCGAGCAGCTTGAGATTGAATATCTACCAAGGCCCGTGGAGGAGTCTGCTGACAGTCTGGTGCTCGGTCGTTGGCTGATTCGCAATATCGCTTACAAGCACGGGTACGTGGCTACCTTCGCACCCAAGCTGGAAGAAGGAGTCGCAGGAAACGGCATGCATGTGCACATGGCCTTGATGAAAGACGGTCATAATGTCATGACCGATGAGCAGGGTGATATCTCTGATTACGCGAAGAAACTGGTTGGAGGCTTGTGTAAATACGCATCGTCCTTGACCGCTTTCGGAAACACGGTCTCTTCGGCATATCTGCGTCTCGTTCCCAACCAGGAAGCTCCAACGAGGGTTTGCTGGAGCGATCTCAACCGAAGCGCCATGATCCGTGTGCCCCTGGGATGGTCCAAACTTGCAGACCTGGCAAGATTGATAAATCCTCAGCAGACAGAAGCCTTCAAGAGAACGAGACAGAGACAAACCGTCGAACTGAGAAGTCCTGACGGTAGTGCCATCGTTCACTTGCTGCTTGCAGGCATAGTAATGGCAGCACACTGGGGGTTCGAAAATGAAGACTCTGTGGAGTTGAGCGAGCAGCTCTATGTCACCGGCAACATTTTCAAAGACGATGAACTCATGAAGAAGCTTGCCAGTCTTCCCGGAAGCTGTGTCGCATCAAGCAGGGTCTTGCAGGAACAAAGAGCCCTGTATGAAAAGGATGGGGTTTTCCCCCCTGGTGTCATCGACTACGTGGTCTCTCACCTCGCATCACAGAATGACGAGAACATGAACCTCAGGCTTGCAGATATGCCCGCGGATGATCGACTGCACGAGACCAGGCGGATAATGCATAGCTGCCTGCACGAGCAATAATTCCCTGATTCCAGGTGCTTGGAGATTCGGCTAATCCTGGCAGACGAGAAGGTTTGGAAGCTTAGTCTGAGAGGCTCAGGTGGGACCAGCCAAAGCCCGAGCATCCGCCTTGCAGGTCTGTGCGGTCAGCGCTCTTGACCGCCTCCGCCGCATCGGCGCTGTTGGCATCAAAGACGACCTGGCAGTAGTACAACTCACCATCATTGTCCCATGTCCAGTCGAACCGGCTCCACATTCCGGGGTTCCACTGATTGTCCGGATCGTTGTGGGCAACTGCATAACCCAAATGGTTGTTGACCCTGGTGATGTGAAACAGGGAATCACCGCTGGTCCAGGAGTCCCTGGAGATATTCTGCTCATAGCCCCAATCGTCTAACCAGGTGCCAACGATGGCTGGCCTTGTATACAGGGCAGACCAGGAAAATCCGGCGCATCCGGTATCAAGGTCCTGTCTGTCTGCTCCGGTGGCTGACATGGCATCCTGCTCCGAATCCTTGTCATAGGCGATCTGGCAATAATAGAGTTGCCCCACTGCGTCTTGTGTCCAGTCGAAACGGCTCCACTTGTCAGCATTCCACTGGTTGTTGGAATCGTTTTGGGCAAGCAGGTATTGCTGCTCGTTGTCGAACAGGCTGGTGTGAAATATAGAGTCACCTGATTTCCACTGCGATTGGGATATGTCCTGTTCGTATCCCCAGGAGTCCTCCCAGATGCCTGTGATATCCAGCCGTTCACTAAGCCTCGACCATCCGAATCCTGCGCAGCCGGCAGACAGGTCGGTCCTGTCCGCCGAGTCCGATGCAAGAGCCTCGGACTCGGAAGCTGCCGCATATGCTATCTGACAGTAGTAAAGGTCTCCTGACTCATCGAATGTCCAATCGAATCTGCTCCATAGTCCTGGGCTCCACCGGTTTTGCCCGTCGTTTTGTGCAACGAGAAAATCAGCCGAGGCATCGAATGAGGCTATGTGAAAAACAGAGGCGTCCATGACCCATGTGGCGTCCGTGATATCGTGAAAGGATCCCCAGTCGTCTATCCAGCTTCCGGCAATGCCCAACACTGCGATGCATTGGTCTTGCTCCATCGTATATCCCTTATCGCAAATACAAGCCTGGGCTGATTCATCACAATGTCCGTTTTCCATGCAGTCAAATGGGTGGCTTACACATGTTCCATCACTGCACTCCTCTGCGCCGTTACAAAACAAACCATCGTCACAGTCCGAGTCCGTCTCGCAATCACCTGTAACGCAATTTTCACCGATGAGAACGAATCCCTCATCGCATTGACAGGCACCGGATGGCTCCGTGCAGGAAGCGTTTGGCCCGCATTCTATAGCGGTGCCTGAAAGACATTCTCCAACGATGCATTTCTCCTGCC
Source organism: Myxococcales bacterium (assembly GCA_027031935.1). Classification (GTDB taxonomy): domain Bacteria; phylum Myxococcota; class B64-G9; order B64-G9; family B64-G9; genus JALVPF01. The sequence goes on from JALVPF010000161.1 coordinate 7,476, forward strand.
CGTTACACCCAAGTCCATCATCGCAGTCCGAATCCTCGTTGCAACTGTTGGCCATGCACTGGCCACCCACATCGTGATAACCGTCTGCACAAAAGTCGCATTGAGAACCGGCATAGTTTGCATCGCATTTGCATGTGTCCGTACTGGTATCACAGGTTCCATGGTCGCCGCAGTTCAAACCGGCGCATGGTCCATCATCTCCATTGGAACAGCCCATAAGCACAGACGTTGCAGCCACGAGAGCAAGAAACACTGTTTTCAATCTGCCCATTTCAAACCTCCATCCGCAAAATGAGCTTTTGCGGTCTGAAAAATGAGGAGTTGGAAAAATAGATGGATGCATTGGCCTCTCTCCTCGAAGAGACACAAAACATTGGACAGGATCGGGCAGGTTTTCCGGCTCGCGAGTCATCCTACTTCCGGCGCCTTCCCAGGATGCTTACAAAAAAATCCCAGTGGCTCATTGCCGGTTTCGTCATCGCATACGGCGGCGGGACCGCGTCGGCTTTTGACCGAACTTCCCTATGCCGATCCTGACTGCGTATGGGATACAATATCTTTTTTTTCGTGTAAAGAGTATTTTAAGGCTCAAATCTCCTATCCTCTGGAATCAGGATAAAGGGGGCTTAGGTTGTTAATGGGACCAAAGTGAGGGCTGCACTTCAAGAGCTTTTGCAAGACGTCTTTGGTATTCTGCCTTGGAGATCTCCATGATTCCAAACTGCTTGAAATTATCGTTGACGATGTACTGAACGTCGAAAAGGGTATAATCGTTTTGCCTGAGCTTGCGAATCAATGTCACCAGGGCCACCTTTCCTGCATCCCTGGCGATGTGAAACATGCTCTCTCCTGCAAACAGTCCCCTGATGGCAACGCCATACAATCCTCCCACCAGACTGTCTCCACGCCAGGCCTCGGCGCTGTGGGCAAATCCAAGGTCATAGAGATTGACGAATGCGTCTACTATCTCCTGAGATATCCAGGTGGTCTCCCTTCCAGGGCCGGGCTGTGCACACAACTCCATCACGCGACGAAATGCAGTGTCGTACCGGACCTGAAATTTTCCGGACCTGATGGTGCGATCAAGTCTTTTTGGCACGTGAAAATTATCATCCAGCGGAAAAACAGCCCTGGGGTCACAGTCGTACCAGTTGACCTCGCCATTTTCATCTGCCATGGGGAAGACTCCTTGACAGTAAGCCGAAATCAGGTTGGCAGGTGTCAGCTTCATCAAGCCGGAGCATACACCAAAACCCATCATACTCCCAAATCTGTCTCGAAAATTTATGAAGTTGAAGCATTTTCGTAGGCCCGCGGCAGGCGTAGCTGCCCGTAGCTTCGAGCTTGCCGAGAAGCCAAGGGTAGCTAGCCGTAGACAGGGCCGTACCACACGCTCCAGGGTGATTTTCATCATCTGCAGGTGAGACCAAGGGCGTCACTATGACTCCCACCCTCTGGAAAATCAGGGATAGTTGAATGGAATTGCAAATACTCCTATAGACCATTATGATCTTCGACTCCATGGAGGGCTCTTGATGAATAGCGCTAGAAGCCGGGTCTTGATAGTAGGAGGAGGTTTCGGTGGGCTGAATGCAGCCATGGCCTTGAAAAAGGCGCCTGTGGATGTCACCGTAATCGACCGTCGCAATCATCATCTGTTTCAGCCACTGCTTTATCAGGTGGCTTCTGCTGCATTGAATCCAAGCGATATAGCTTATCCCATCCGGTCCGCTCTTCGGCGTCAAAAAAATGCCAAGGTGATCCTGGCTGACGTAAAAGAGGTACGGCTTGATGACAGGCAGGTGGTGTTGGACGACCGCAGTGTTTTGGAATACGATTTCCTCATTCTCGCAGCTGGGGCTACCCATCATTATTTCGGTAACGACCAATGGGCCGAATTTGCTCCGGGCCTCAAGTCCATAGAGGATGCTGAAGAGATCCGAAGAAGAGTCTTGTTGGCCTACGAGGCTGCCGAGAGATTTGTGCTGCAAGATCGAATCAAATGGCTTACTTTTGTGGTCATAGGTGGTGGACCCACTGGAGTCGAGATGGCAGGGGCATTGGCGGAGATTGCTCGTTTCAGCCTTGCCAGGGATTTTCGTTCCATCAATCCCACCTATGCCAAGGTGATTTTGCTCGAGGGTGGCCCCAGGGTATTGCCCACTTTCACGGAAAAATTATCTCAGAAGGCGAAAATGCAGTTGGAAAAACTGGGGGTACAGGTTCGTACGAGTGCCAGAGTTACTGACATAGATGCAGAAGGGGTCCGTCTGGGGCAAGAGACCATAGAATGCAAGACAGTGATCTGGGCGGCGGGTGTGGGCGCATCGGCATTGTCCGGCACCTCGGATTTGACCAGGGATCGCGCAGGTCGCATTGTGGTTGACGATGACCTGAGCTTGCCTGGGTACAAGGAGGTTTTTGTAATAGGGGACATGGCATCGGTGGGCAAGGGTGACGAGAAGGTGCCCGGAGTTGCTCCTGCTGCGGTTCAAGAGGGTAGGGCTGCGGCCAGGTCCATAGTCAAGAGTATAAGAGGTCTTGAGAGGACACCATTTGAATACAAGGACAAGGGATCCCTCGCAACCATTGGCAGGGCTGCTGCTGTGGCACAGTTTGGCAGGATAAAGTTCAGTGGTTTTTTTGCATGGATTGCCTGGATGCTCGTGCATATCCTGTTTTTGATCGGATTCAGGACAAAGGTGTTCGTCATGTTCTCCTGGGCATGGAGCTATATTACTTTCACAAGGGGGGCGAGGTTGATTACGGGAAAACCCGAAGATATTCTGCCCAAGTCATCGTCTGGCCAGGAGCGCGATCCGATGGCTTAGTCCGGGCCTTGCAGCAGCAGACAGGTGTTGACACCACCGAATGCAAAGTTCTGGACAGCAGCCGTCTTTATCTCAGTGTTCACAATCTCCATGGGGTGTTTTATTCCATCACACCTGGGATCGATGTTCTCCAGGTTCAGGGTTGGTACGACCGTCGAGTGTTCCATCATCATGAGGGAACAGATGGTTTCGATGACTCCGCAGGAGCCCATGGAATGGCCCATGTATCCCTTTAGGCCAATCACCCATGGCTTTTTTCCATAAATGGCTGCCGTGGCCATTGCCTCGGTGGCATCGCCCAGCTTGGTGCCTGTGGCATGAGCCGTGACAAGGTCAACCTGCTCTGGACCGATACCTGCGCTGAGCAGGCCTGCCCGTATGGTTCTTTCTATGCCGACAGCATCAGGCATGATGAGTGAATCTCCGTTGTTTCCACAGGCAAATCCAAGGACTTCTCCCAGGATGACAGCGCCTCTGGCCTTGGCGTGTTCAAATTCTTCCAGCACGACTGCCCCGGCTCCCTCGGCGACCACCAGTCCGTCACGCTTGGTGTCAAAGGGCCTGGGCGTTTTTTCCGGAGTGTCGTTGAATGAGGTTGAACAAGCCAGGAGATTGTCGAACACGGCAACCGTGGTAGTGTCATACTCGTCCGCGCCACCGCAAAGCATGGCGTCCTGCATGCCGAATTTCACAGATTCGAAGCCATATCCTATGGACTGGGCCGAAGTGGTGCACGCCGTACATGACGAGATTATTCTTCCGGTAATGCCGAACATTCTCGCCACATTTGCCGCAGTGGTATGAACCATTGATTTCAGATAGTCAGCTCCGCCGATCCCCTTGAGCTTGTTGTCCCCACCTTTGAAAAATTTTTCATATATGGAACGCTGGACACTGGGACTGCCATGGGTGGAGCCGAAGGCCACTCCCATTTTTCCGGAGTTTACAAATTTTTCTTCCAGGCCGGCCTGTTCCAGAGCCTTTTTGGCCACTTGACAAGCATAGTAGGAAACAGGACCCATGGTCTTGCGATAGTGTCTCTCAAAATCATAGACCAACTCGTCGGTCACGGTTCCAAAAACTCTTGACCGCAGGTGTTTGCCCAGGAGAGGATCATCTTTTATTGATTTGACTCCTGATCGACCATGGAGCAAGGAATCCCAGATGTTTTGTGGGGTTGCGCCAATGGGCGTGATGGCCGATGCCCCGGTAATTACTACTCTTCGTTCCATTCTAGTGTGGATCCTCGTCAGGAATGTTCAGACTGGACTTTTTCAACCCAGTCTACAATTTGCCGGACCGTCCGAATCTCGAGAGCTTCTTTTTTTACTTCCTGGTTTATTTCAAACCCCAGGAGTTCCTCCACTTCAGCCAAGAGTTCGATTCCATCGATGGAGTCAAACTTGTGCTTTTCCCTGAGATCGTCATCCATGCCCGGATTGGAGATTTCAAACTGGTCATTCAGGATTCTCAGTATCGCTTTTTCTATTTCTTTTTTTTCTAGCAAGAGTGTACTCCAATACTTCAGGTGTAGCGGCCTATTATTATGGAGATAATCCGTATGTCAACCTGATTGACACGTATTGTTTCAATATTGAGATAGTCCAATGTTTAAAAAAGAAAAATTGATTTCATTCTGGTATCCTGTTTCTAACCTGATACTATGTTGGATCAGATTCTGGAGGTCAGCATGGTCCATTTGACAGGTATGTTTTTTGCTGCTTTGCTGATTTTTATTCAGTTGCTGCCAGCTGTTGCCATGGCGCGCTTCGATGCTTTTACAGAGCCGGTCAGGGTTTCACAAAAGCTGTTGTACAGGCGAAGCGCAGGTTCACCAACTGTGAATGTCTCCGAGGTTCTTAGTGCCCTGTATCCCAAAGTTGTTCCGGTCTATGACGACAGTCCGGGGCAGGGTTCCTTGGTGCAGGATGTCCAAATGTTGAGCGGTCCGTTTATATTGTTGGATTCGGGAGGAGTGAGACCAATTTCCAATACCATAGCCGCACTGGTTTTGGAGGAAGAGTCCTTTGATGATGGAGGCAACAAGACGGAGATAATACCCAAGCTGGCGGTTTTGCGGAGAGAACATGGAAGACTGGAACCCATTGCTGCCATGGAGCTTGTAGATTTCGCGCTAACCATTGAACCGGAGCATGATGGAGGTTCCGGACTGAAACTGGGTTCATGGGCCGTCCATCCATCAGCAAAGGCAATAGTGGTGACGGTTCTTCGGTCTCAGACCGATCAGGATAGAAACAACGCCACAGCCGAACTCTGCGTGTATTTTGTCGGCAAGAATCAATTGCTCGAAGTTTACCAGAGCGATGTTTTGGATCAGACAGACGAGACCACGGATGACATGACTTATTCGGAGCAGATGAGAATTGACACAAGTGTTGATAAATCCAGCTTGTTCAATGGCTTGAGGAAGCTCAATGTGAAGAATTATTCATCCAGAACAGAAAATGGGCGCCTGAGACACGTGGAGATCGACTATCTGCAGATGTGTTGGAACGGAGAATCATTCAGTGAAGAATGTGATGAATCTCTTGATGTCACAGCACCTGCACGGCGACGGTCTCATGTCATAGCGGTTCCGAACAAGATACCATTACACCTCGACTCCAAATCAACGAGAAAACAATGAACGGCGATGAGGAAATCTTGACTCAACTGCCTGATGTCAGCCCCGGAGTGGTTTCGGAAGAAGGCATCGACTGTCTGGAGGAGAAGATAATCCTCTCTGAAGTTCAACTGATCCTTGCAGAAAAGAGGACCTCTTTGGCAGCCCTTAGAACCGGAATCGCCGTGTTCGCCCTTCCTCTTTCCGTGCTGGGTTTGTTGGTCGCAACTTCAAAGTATTACGAGGTCTCGGCTGTATTGCATTGGCTGGTTCCGCTGTTGGTGATTTGTGCCGGGCTTGCTGGCCTGGGTGGTTATCTGGTCTTCAAATCCCTTGGTAAATTGCATAAACACGATAGACTTGTAAGGGAATTGAAACTAAGGAACAAGCAAATCAGCAGGTTCATAGATTGAGGATGTAATTCCGGAGGTGCGCTTACCGTGAATCGAAGGTTAATAGATCTCATCGAGAAAAGAGTGGAAAAAAGTCCTGATCGTCCGGCACTGCTGCACAGTGTGGGCGGCAAATGGGAGTCGCTCACATGGCTTGAGTTTGATGAAATAACCAATCATATCGCTCATGGCCTCATGGCCATGGGCCTTGAGCCTGGACAGAGTGTGGCTATTCTCTCACGGTCCCGTCTCGAATGGGTTTTGGCTGATATTGGGATCATCAAGGCCGGATGCTGCAGCGTTCCGATTCACGCAAATTCCTTGCCTGAACAGATAGAGCATATTCTGACGGATAGCAACAGCAGGGCAATATTTTTCGAGAGTGAAAAGGACTCGTCCAACGTCAGATGCAAGGCATGTGGCGAAAAAGTTCAGAATCTCATCGTAATGCGTGGTCCCGCCAAGTCGGACGACGAGACGAGCTGGCAGGACCTCATCGCCATGGGAAAGGCCCACAAGGCCGAGTTCCCTGGCAGTATTTCATCTCGGCAAAAAAAACTGAAAGCATCCAGCCTTGCTACCCTTGTGTATACCTCTGGTACGACCGGTATGCCCAAGGGGGTTATGCTTACCCAGGCAAATATCGTTTTTCAGTCAGAAGCCCTTGCTGCCGTGATGGAATCGGTTATCGGTCCTGATGACATCCATCTCATGTGTCTACCTCTGTCCCATATCCTTGCAAGGTCCATAGTTTTTGCAGGGATTACCACTGGTTATGCGAACGCATTTTGTACAAGCCTGGAAGCCATTGATAGGGAGATGAGGGAGATCAGGCCCACCTTCATAACGGTAGTACCTCTCATTCTGGAGCAATTCCATTCATCAATCCGGGATGAGATGAATAGCCGAAATCCCATCACCAGGCTTGTTTTGAAGTGGAGCAGGGGAGTAGAGGGCAAGGTGGCGAAAAACAAGATGGAACATATTCCGCTTCCTCCTTCACTGGCGGTGACCGATGTCATCAACAAAAGATTCATATTGGGACCTGGCATTTCTGAACGTTTTGGAGGACGTCTGAAATTTTTCATCTCTGGTGGAGCACCCCTGGCTCGGTCCATAGCCGAATTCTTTGAGAGCATTGGGATCCTGGTCCTGGAAGGATATGGGCTGACCGAGAATGTTGGTGCCGCCAATGTAAACCGGCCGGACAGGTATCGGTTTGGCACCGTTGGTCCTCCCGTCGTCGGGGTGGAGGAACTGATTGCTGATGATGGTGAAATTCTAATCCGCGGACCCAATGTCATGGCAGGATATTTCAATCAGCCTGAAGCCACTGCTGAAGTTTTGGATGAAAATGGCTGGTTGCACACCGGTGACATAGGGCATTTCGAGGATGGGGGCTTTCTGAAGGTGACAGGAAGGAAGAAGGACATCATAGTCACATCCGGGGGGAAAAATGTTTCTCCTCAGAATATTGAAAGAAGACTGCGCGCGAGCAAGTACATTCAACAGGCCATGGTCGTGGGAGACAACCGGAGGTATCTGACCGCCCTCGTCAGTCTGGATCATGAGAACCTGCAGAAGTTTGCCGAGGATGAAGGCCTGGCTTTGGACAAGATTGAAGAGCTTGCTTCCCATCCTAGGATACGGGAGCTTGTTCAGAGGGAGATAGACAGTTGCAACAGGCGTCTTGCATCCTTTGAAACCATCAGGCGTTTTACGATCTTGCCCACTCCACTGAGTCTTGATGCAGGTGAGTTGACTCCCACCAACAAGATTCGCAGGCAGCAGGTAGAGGTGCGGTATGCTGATCTGATTGAAACCATGTATGAGATGTTTGCGGAAAAACACGATGAAGCATGGGCAGGTGATTCATGACAGGCCAGTTGCTGCTTGTGTTCCTGCTGGGACTTGCCTCTGATATTGCACCCGGGCAGAAACAGCAACATGTGGAGTTTACTGGCTCTGATGCCTACACCAATCTTCGCCTCAGTGCTTTCGAAGTTGTAAAAGAAAAGAAACTTTCCCTTGACCAGGGCACGGATTGTGTTTTCGTGGCCGCCAGGTGCAGGAGAGGATTGGCGCTGTTTGCATACAGGAAAGAGAAATCCGGCTTCGAACTCCTTGGAAGATCTTCTGTTGTTCCGGGTGAACAACTCGACAGCCTGGAGTCCATAAAGCTTGGTGATCGGCTTGGCCTTGTCTTCAAGGTCTTGGATGATGGCCCGGATGAGGCGATTTTCAACGAGATCGTTTTTTTGCTCAACCCTCAGGGCATCTATCCAGTGTTGAAAACCAGGTGGGAGGTGCTTCATTCGGAGTTCGATGCGGGCAGAACGCCCGTGGAAGTGGTGGATCTCGGAGGATTGCCCATGGGCCTGTCCTTTGAGGCAGGCGAGCAGGCACAACAATGGCCCACTGCCATTTTGAGGACTTCCCCCAAGGTGCTGGAGTTGAGATCCCGGGGAGGTAGGCCGGCCAGGGTAATAGTTGGCAGCCACACAGGGGTCTTTACCCATGCTCGGCTGGGGTATGGATCGGCCTTCAGGGGATTTCAGGACTATCTCTATCCGGTAAAGGGTCTCGATGTCCATGTTCCTGGTGTCGAGGATGGCTCAGGTATAGCACACCTTGTGGATGGTAAAGCCGACACAGGGTGGTTCGTCAATAACGCAACCGAGATCAAGGTCAGTTGGGCAGAGCCTATGCCCGTGAGAGCTGTCATGGTGCGCTATTGCAAAACGAGCGTGAGTCAAGCAAAGCGCCTGGAATTAAAGTTTTCCGATGGAAACAAAATTCAGATGGATGGAAGCAGTGGCCATGATCCTGACAAGAGATTGCTTGGCTTCAATGATTTCAAGTCGGCTGAGGGTTTGCAGACCTTGGTGTTTTTTCGAAAACCCGTGTCATCCACAAGCATGTCTGTCTTGATACGCTCGGCTGGTGTAAATGAAAAGGCATCGTGTCTTGCGGAAATTACACCCATGACAGCACTCGTGGATCGGGCAGACAAAAAAAAGGGCCCTTGATGGGCCCATGATTTGGCGTTTACAAAAGGTTTAGAGTCCCAATACGTTTCCCAATTTCAAAGCCAGACCCATGTCTCCCTTGATCTTGAGTTTTCCAGTCATGAAAGCCATCTGTCCATTGAGACGGCCTTCGACCATGTCTATGAAGTCCTTGTCAGTCATGGTGATGGAACATTTTGCGTCTGCATTTTCACCTTCGCCCACTTCTCCACCACTTTTTGTAGCATCCACCCACCATTTTCCACCATCATCACCTGTGATGTCGAACTGGTAAATGGCACCGACCTTGGTGACATCGTCACCTTTTTCCTTGAGCTGGCCGGGAAGTTTGTCCGTAAATATCTCTTTCGGTGTCATGACATCCTCCATCGCACGGGTTTTACCCATGGGATAATATTGATTGACAATTCAATCACCAAAACAGATGGAAAAATAACATGAGTGTTCATGCTTGTCAATTCAGATCATGCATGGGAAAACCAGGGAACCAAGGGGAAAACCAGGGGAACCATGCATGAACCAAGGGGACGGAGGATGCTTAATTGTTAGAATAACCGATGCTTGGATAAGCTCCGTCCCTCCCTGTTC
>JALVPF010000162.1:0-3542 GCA_027031935.1 Myxococcales bacterium
CCCTGAGATCGCCCGCCGTCTTGGTATTCTCCTGGATGATTTCCTGGCGGGAAAACCCTCTTTGGCCCAAAAAAAAAAGTTAAATCCTGATTCTGTTCCAGCCAGGACCGGTCTTCATGGCATATATTTCGTCATGCTTGACAGGTTTTCAAACGGTGACAGGACCAATGATGGAGATACGGACCCTGGCGATCCCGAGGCATGGCATGGCGGGGATCTGAAAGGTGTTCTTGATCACCTGGATTATATAAGGAACCTGGGGTTTGACACCATCTGGCTCTCTCCCGTCTTTGCCTCGCAAAGGGAGAAGTTTTTAGGACATGGAGCCTTTCATGGATACTGGACTCTGGACCCCGGCAAGGTGGATTCCAGGTTCGGAACTTTGTCCCTTTTGAAAAAATTGACCACTGAAGCACACGAACGGGGCATGAAAATCATTCTGGATCTGGTTGTAAATCATGTGGGGTACTCTTCCTCACTCGTGACCGAGCATCCGGATTGGTTCCACCACCAGGGGACCATAAAAAACTGGCAGGATCCCAAGCAACTGCTGAACAACGAGGTCCATGGATTGCCGGATCTGAACCAGGAAAACCCAGAGGTCTTTTCATGGTTGCTCAAGGCAGCCACCAAGTGGCTTCAAACAGCACAAGTGGATGGTTTTCGCCTGGATGCTGTCAAACATGTTCCCCTGGATTTCTGGCGGAGGTTCAATTCTGCCTTGGGTTCTATCAAACCCGGGCTCATACTCCTGGGGGAACATTATGACGGTAATCCAAGTCGTGTGGAACTAGTACAGAGGGAGGGACGTTTTTCTCACATGTTCGATTTCCCCATGGCCTTCGCGCTAAAGGATGTCTTTTGTTCAGGCAAGCCAGCGGGAAAACTTGCAGCAGTACTTTCAAACGATAGGCTTTACAGCAATCCGGACCACCTCGTCACTTTTCTCGATAATCATGATCTTCCCAGAATCCGCACCTCCTGTGCTGGAGATTTGGACAAGGTCAAGCAGGCGCTGACCGCCCAGTTCGTTGTGCGTGGCATACCGGCCATGACCTATGGCACAGAGATAGGGCTATCGGGTGCTGGTGAACCCCAGAACCGGGGAGACATGGTGTTCGATGGGGAAGAGGCCCTTGGTAGTCTTGCAGACCATATCAAGAGACTGTTTGACTTGAGGGTGAAAAATCCGGCTCTCGATCATGGAAAAACCAGGATTTTGTCCTATGAAGAAGGCTTGCTCGTGTTCATGCGTGTTTTGAAGAATTCGGCTGTATTGGTTGCCATCAACGGTACTCAAAAGCCGGCAAGAAGTTTCATACCTTTGAGTGATGTGGATGCCCTGGACCTGATGGATAACAGAACAATAAGGAAAACTTTTGAAATAGGTCCAAAAAATATAAAACTGATTTCTCTTCTACCTCGCAAGCCTGGTGTCTTTGACAGATTTTATAAGGACAGGAATGAATCGAGAAAGGTTCAGGTCTTGGTAAGAGCAGAATGCCTGGGTGATAATGCTTCGTTGTACCTTGCTGGCTCCGGGCCTGAACTGGGACAATGGAATCCGCAACACGCCGCAGGACCCTTGAAAGCATCCAGGGAGAGGCTCAGCGCGAGTTTTATTCTTCCCGTGGGACTTGTCTTTTCCTTCAAATTGATTGAGAAATTGTCCAATGGCGAGATCAAGTGGGAAAATGGTGATGACAGATACTTGTTCGTAAAAGCAGGCCAGGGTCCCTTGACTATCAGACTTGACTGGCATGATTGCTAGTGGGCCCTTTGTACAAATGCGCAACCTTATGGAATTCAGTATCTAGGAGGTTTACTTGATGATGCTCTCCTCACGACTCCACGTAAGATTGATATTTTTCTTGTTTAGCTTAGCGTTGCTTACTTTACCATTTGCCTGCGGAGGATCTTCATCTGCACAGGATGCCGGGGATGGTGGAATGGATGCCTGGGATGGAGATGCTGGCACTGACAAGGCAGATGGTTCGGATGAACTGGTGATGGAAGTGATATCTTTGGATCCTGTCGAGGGGCCTATGAAAGGTGGAACCAGGGTGACTATTTCAGGAAAGGGTTTTGTACAGGGCTGCTCTGTTTCCTTTGGTTCAAACGATGCAAGCGATGTCGCTTTCCTCTCATCCTATCAGCTTCAGGCAACAACTCCTCCATCGTCCTCGCCTGGTAAGGTCTCTGTGATCGTGAGGGCACCTGATGGAAAGAGCGCAACATTGCCCAATGGATTTTCATATGTGGATTCGCAAGTCCTGAGCGTAGGCTGGTGTATTCTTCAGAGCCCGCCGGCTAGCAGTTCGAAAGTGTCCGAACCAACGGAGGCCATCTATGGACGGGCTTATGTGGAGGGCTGCACAGAGGGTGACAGCGCCTGTAGTCAGCTTGCGGCACAGCTGGGATATGGAGTTATTGGTTCTGATCCTTCGGCGGATCCCTCGCAGTGGACATGGACGGATGCTGCTTACAATCCTGCTCACACGGATGACAACAATGATGAATTTCAGGCCAGCCTGACCATAGACACCGAGGGAAGCTATTCGTATACCTATCGTTTTTCTGTAGACGCTGGTCAGTCATGGACCTATTGCGATCTGGATGGAAGCGATAATGGTTTTCAGCTTGACAAACTGGGTGATCTCACGGTTACAGGTCAGGCAAGTTTCGTGGGGTGGTGTAACATACAGTATCCAGCTTCCACTTCAACGGTCCCTGGTGTGCCAACAGAACAGATCTACGGACAGGTCTTTGTTGAAAATTGTACGGAAGGGCAGGGCGCCTGTCAGGGGCTGAAGGGTGAGTTGGGATGGGGACCAAGGGGTCAAGATCCTTTTGGTGACCCGGACCCTTCTCCGTTTACCTGGTTAGAGGCTCAACACAACCCGGCAAATACATCCAACAACGATGAGTTCAGCGCTTCAATAACACCGCAAGTCAGTGGCGAGTTCGCCTATGCTTTCAGATTCACCATGGATAATGGAGAAAACTGGGCATACTGTGATTTGGATTCAACCAGCAATGGCTTGCAGGTAGAACAGATGGGAAGCCTCTCGGTACAAACCCGTTCTATAGGATGGTGTAACTTGCAATATCCCCCTTCCATGACTGTTGTCGCTGATAGCGATTCGGAGACTGTATGGGGAAGAGTTTTCGTGGAGGCTTGTTCCGAGGGTGAGAACTTCTGCCGTGGAATCATCGGGCAGGTGGGTTATGGTTCTGCCGGGATAGATCCGTCTTCTTCACCCGATTCCTTTACGTGGATAGATGCTCAGTATAATCCTCAACACACCGATGACAACAACGATGAGTATGGTGTCTCCCTGCATCCGGTCAGCACTGGCGACATGAGATATGCTGTGAGGTTTTCCGGTGATGCCGGAGCCAACTGGACATATTGCGACCTCGATGGTTCTGACAATGGATTTTCAGAAGATCAGATGGGGGTTCTTACTGTCGAGTAGGGGCGACTACCGCTTCAATCAGATTGGCAAACGGGATTGTGCCAAGGGCGATAACCGGCATGA
>JALVPF010000162.1:3552-5969 GCA_027031935.1 Myxococcales bacterium
GCACTGGTGAAGTCGAATTTGCAGTAGAAAAGGAACATCCCCAGGGAAAAGAGCAGCAGGATTGTTGTGATACTCCTGTCTCGGCCGTATAGTTTGAAAAATCCCAAAATGGCGAAGAGGCTCACTGGCGCTGTTGCCATGAGACCGTGTAAGGGGTCCATGATCTGTAGCCAGACACCATTCCAGAAGGGTCTGGAAAAACAGAAAGTGCAGTCGCCGATCCTGTGGACTCCGTTTTCCACGACCCATATTCTGCTGTATGCAGTAGTCCAGGGAGCGCCGAACATGTACCAGTTCAGTCCAGCAAAAATGCCCAGGGGAATCATGGCACCAGTGGAAAACCGAATGACTTGTTTCAAATCTTTCCGGGTGATGAAGAAGATGCCGACCATGACCAGGAGAAATATGTTCGGAATTTTTGACCAGACTGCCAGACCCAGCAATAGACCGGAAAAGAAACTCTTGCGAGAAATGGTAGCCCAGATACCAGCAACCACCAATACGGATGAGAAAATATCAGGACTATACGAGTAGGCGAAGGTGTAAAACACTGGGGTCAATCCCGTGGCCACGGCGGCCAGGTCCGCAGCGCCTGTAGCAGCCACCATGGATGCAGCCCGCCTGGACAGCACTACCAGGAGCAAAAGACAGAAGAGATTGAAGAGGACAAATCCAAATCCACCCCATAATGCATAAAAAGGAACAGATACGATTGGCATCAACACGGAGTGCTTGGGATACCATTGACCATCGATTCCTTTGGAAATATTCGAGTTTGCCAGGGAGATCTGTGTCCTGGGATTCGTATTTTCAAAAATCCTGACGTCTGTCTGGTTTTTTTGATCGAGATCTCCATCTTCAAGGACTGAAATCGCTACGTTTGCCAGGTATATGGAATCACCCTTCATGTACGGTTCGTATGGTAGGCGAACAGAGATGGTCTGAAGGTAGAAAGGAAGACATGCCAGGACGACCACAAGGTCATGGAAAAGAGGGGCTGCTATCAGATTCGTGACCCATGTTTTTCGAAGTGTTTGGTCTGTGAGCAATTGCATTAAAGTTTTTCTGGATACCCATGCCCTCCAGGTAAGAAAAGCCAAAAGAAGCAAGATGGAGGAGCTAATGAACACAAGGCGCAGCATGTTTCGTGAACGAGAGGCTCCTTCATCAAATTCTGATTTGGGCACAGGCCGCAGCCACCCAAGATCGAGTGCTTGGAAGCGTTCGCCAGGGGGGGCGCATTCCACTTTCAGAAAGCTTTCTCCTATAGTCTGGATGTATTCTATTTTTATTCTATGCTCGCCCTTTGACAAGGTGACGAATCCCTCCCGTCTCCTTCTGGGATGACGAAAACCATTGTCGACGATCTTTTTTCCATCAATCCAGAGGCTGGACCCATCATCCGAATCCGTGGCAAATCCCCATCTTCCCCCTATGGGAACATCCAGGAATCCTTCCCATCTTTCGCAATATATGGTCTGGTTTGACGAAGCCAAATTTCCGTCCATGGATACATTCCACCTTCGAACCAGACCGCTCCATTGGGGCTGGCCCTGGAAGGAGATGTTGTCGTCCCAAATGGAAAGAATCATGCCGTGGCCCTGGTGAGCGGGTGGGGCCAATAGAACAAGGGAGAATGAAATCGCCACACAAGCCAAAATGGCCCATTTGCTTGTCAGAATCCGTTTCATGACTTTTCCCGTTACAATGTGCCTTGTGCTGTTGGCCATGGAATCTGCCAAACAGACAGGCCATCTTCATTGAATAGCAGTTTGGCACCAAAATCTTCCGGGTGTGGTGCCGGGCGGAGCCAGTGCGGGACTATGAGGTAGCGCAGGTGAAGACGTTTGGCTTCTGCTAACAGAGCCTGTTTTGGCAAGCGGTGAAATCCTCTCAGGGTTTGAGTGAAGTCGGATCTCAACCAGAAGTCATCAGCTTTTTGTGTGCACCTTGAAATATAACCTCCGATCATGGGGTGTTGATGCCCTGTCTGTCTGAGAAGAACCCTGTTCCAGTCACCAAGATCAAAAACGACTTCATCGGAAGGTCGGTCTTTCAATTTTGCGATGAAGGAGGGTTGGTGAATGCTCCTTGTTTCCGCGAACCTGGGGGCAAGTTCAATGGAGACCATGACAAGAAGAATGACAGCTATGGTTGGCCCCAGGGGAAGTCTGAACAGTCGTTTAGAACGAAACCTTTCCAGCAGTGACCCAAGTCCTGCCCCGGACAAGACACTGATGGCAACAAGGGCAAGAAAATGCCATCGGCCCGGGACTCCACTCATTTTGACAAATGGCATTACAATCTCAAAGACGCGAAAGGGAAGGACAAGTCCATCATGGATTTTTCCACCCCAATGCAAGACAGGCCCCAAGGAGAGTACGAGTCCCAAAATCATCAGGGCAAGCCAAGCCCAT
>JALVPF010000163.1:0-2190 GCA_027031935.1 Myxococcales bacterium
CATAAAGAATTCCGGGTATGAGCTTGGTGACTACGATCTGGCTTTGCTCGTCGAACCGGATTCGGCGCAGGTCTTGGCTGCCGTAGAAAAGGAACTTGCTGCAAGCCCGGTCTCGGAGGTGGTCTTTTGCGGTTTGGGAGAACCCCTGTTGAGACCGGAACTGGTGATGGAAGTGGGCAGGGCATTGAAGTCAAGAGGATTGCGGGTACGTGTGAATACGGACGGCTTGGCAAGCCTGGTGGCAGGCAGGAACATGGCAGTGGAATTGGAGGGGGCTGTCGATGCCTTCAGCGTAAGCCTAAACGCCCATGATTCAGAAACACACGAAAGAATCTGTCCCAACAGCTTTGGATCTGATGCCTTCGGCGCTGTACAGAGTTTTATAAAGAGCTGCTCTGGCAAGTATGATGTAACAGCCACCGTCGTTGACAACACGGCAGTGGATGTGGAGAAGGCCAGGGAGATTGCGCAAAAGCTGGGCGCAAGGTTCAGAGTCAGGGGATGACTTTTTTGGGGCTTGATCCTCTTATTCGGCAGATGTGTGATAATATGAGCGTGGAGGAAAAAGCATGATAAAGATCTTTTTGGAGACATTTGCTTTGACCTTGTTGCTGAGCACCGCTTGTTCCAACCAGGATCAGGGTTGTGGTTCCGATGAGGATTGCCCATCAGGACGGTATTGTCTTTTGTCCATGGCTGAGTGTATTTTCGATTGTACTTTCGACTCGGAGTGTCGTGAAGGATATAAATGTTCTACCAGGGGACAGTGCGTCAGGAAGTGTACACCCACTGCGGGTGGGGTGGAACAATGTGATGGAGTGGACAACGATTGTGATGGGGAGACGGACGAGGATCTCCATGGTGATGCCTGCAGCAAGGAAAACGAACACGGCACTTGTTCGGGATACATGGGGTGTATTGAAGGTGCATGGGTGTGTGATGCCTTAGAGCCTGACGAAGAGACCTGCAATGGTGTGGATGATGACTGTGACGGGGAGACGGACGAAGGTCTGCAGGGAGATGCATGCAGCAAGGAGAACGAACACGGTACCTGTAGCGGATTTATGAGGTGTACGGATGGAGCATGGGCCTGTGGTGCCTTGGTGCCTGCCGAAGAAGACTGTAATGGAATCGACGATGACTGTGATGGCGAGACCGACGAGGAACTGACCACCAAGGCCTGTCCCCTTGATGCTGGAGTCTGCTCCGGCACCCAGACACATTGTATACAGGGTCAGGGATGGCAAGAGTGTGACTATGGAAACTCATATGAACAGGGTGATGAGAGAACGTGTGATCTGCTGGATAATGATTGTGATGGGCAGACGGACGAAGGGGTAGAAGCGCTCGACCAATGCGAGGTGGGGGCCGAGGCTTTTGACGGCTTGGACAATAACTGCAATGGGCTGGTGGATGAGCCTGGTGGCTGCATGAAAAAACATCCCTTTTTCAACCTCTGGGTTGATACATACGAAAATGTCATCTCGGCCAGTGCAGATTGCACAGGACCTTTTTACGGGCAGACCTATTGGGACAATTATCCTGCGGATTTTCCTGACATCCCTGATGCGGGTGACAAACCTTACTATGCCTGTTCTCTTCCAGGGCTCATGCCTTCAAGAAATGCCACCTGGTATCAGGCGAGTGTTGCCTGTCAAGCTCAAGGCAAGCGCCTGTGCACAAAGGAGGAATGGGCTCAGGCCTGTGGTGGCCCGGCATACCTTGACTATCCTTATGGTGAGGTTTTTGTTCCCGACCTGTGCAATACCTGGGCTACGAGCAACAATGATGCTGTACCCACGGGCTCCATGCCCGATTGTGTTACCGTCGATGGCGAATATGACATGAGTGGAAATCTCTGGGAATGGGTCTCGGATGAATGCAAGTGGAACAGTAGCAGGAAGGGTATACAGGGAGGCGCATGGTATTGCTACTACAATGATCCAAATGGCGGTTACGAGGTTTGTGATCTGAATGATCCCAACCAGGTGGAGATGATTACTTTCATGTACCACTGTGGTTGGCCCATGAACGGCTGGTATTGCAACGAGCCAGACACCCAAGACCCGGGTTATGGGTTCAGGTGCTGTTGGGATTCGGATTAGTCGACTACGGTCTCCACTTCCATCATGGGAGGATCTTCTATGGTCTTTTTCACGGCGCATAAAGCTGCAGCGCGCTGGACGGTCT
>JALVPF010000163.1:2200-5962 GCA_027031935.1 Myxococcales bacterium
TACATGGACCTGCAGTTTGATCCTGGACATTTTTCCGGTTTTGGCATCGAATTCGTGATCCTGTGTAATGCGGATGTTTTCGGTGGGAATGGACCTGGCTTGGCAGAACCCTATAACATATATTCCGGCACAGGTTGCAAGGGAGGCCAGGAATAACATGTAGGGCTCGGGTGCCGAAGCATCTCCACCTGATTCTTTCGCCTGATCTGTGTGTATGACAAAACCACCTATTTTTGCGTCAATCTTTTTCCCACCACCATGAGTTACTTCAATTTCAAATGCCATGATTACCTCCAAAGTTGTGCGCGGGACAAGCTAATCAGTCTTGGGTGCTTCGTAAAGGGATAAGGGTGAAACTTAGTTCAGGATTGCAACTCGGCAATTCGTATCAGTTTGCCGGTGGAGGTCTGAATGTCTCGTTTTTTTGCCGTTTTTTCCGGGTCGAACTTGTAGACACAGTCTGTCCACGTGGCCAGCTCCAAAAAGGCCTCCTCCGCCTGTATGTCGTCCAAAAGAGCCTGGAATACATGACCTTTTTCGAAATATATCATACCCTTGTTATCACCGAGGCGCATGGACAGCAAACCGGTTTTTCGCTTGCCGGAAAGGGCCTTGATCAGCGAAATGGCTTTCTTGTCACCAAGACTGCCGGAAATCACCTGACTTCCTGTGTTGACCACTCCCGCCATGGTTCCAGTGGGAGGAGGAGGCATGTTCGGGTCATCGTCCCGAGTTGTTTGCTCTCCGGTGTGTTCTCTGGGTAATGAAGGCACAGGAGTCAAAAGAGGTGTGGGTGTTTTTTCTTCGCTCAATGAAGGTATGTCATCCATTACTGAGATGGCCTCTTCTGCTGCCGCCATCGCGTCACCAATTTCTCCAGACTGAGAATCATCCAGATCTATAACCACGGTTCCAACCTCTTCTTCGCCATCTGCGTTCGCCAAGTTTGGCCCGCCGCCGGATTCCATGGATGAAAGCTCCTTGCTAAGCTTTGCGACAATTACCTCTGGCACGAATGGTTTGGTGATGAAGTCGACTATTCCTGCACTGAATGCTCTTGTTACAGCCTCAGGCGGAGGGTCAGAGGAGACCATGAATATGGGTATATCCATTCCTGCAGCTTTGACCTTCTTGATTATCTGGAATCCGTCTTCAGGGCTCATGCGCATCTCCAGGAACATGGCAGCTACTTTCTCCGCCTGTAGACTCTCCATGGTGGATTCGCTGTCTCTTGTTACCCGAACTTTAAAACCCTTCTTGACCAGCTTCAGTTCCAGGACGGATGTGGCGGAATTGTCCGGATCTGCCAGGAGCACCAGGGGGCTAGCTGACGATAGCTTGGCTTTCGCTTCCTCGCCAGTGATCACCTCGGCCAACATCTCCACGACCTGAGGATCGAAGAGACGATCTGCATATTTGCGCAACTCATCCATGGCAGCGGTCACATCCAGGACTTGCCCCATGGGGTTGGTGGGATTGTTGATCAGGTCTTCAAAGGCATCCACTGCCGCGATGATTCTGGAACCTGTGGGTATTCCCTCGGACATGAGCTGCTCTGGAAGACCGGTGCCATCAAAGCACTCGTAGAGATGTCCGATTATCCTGTTGACCTGGGGAGGAAGATGCACGCTGTCAAAAAGCCTCGCTGGTGTGAGATGGTATCGCTTGGCCCTCCTCCTGTGGTCTTCACTTTGAGAGATACTCATGAGGGTGAGATGAACCGACGCTCTCTTGCCAAGGTCGTGGAGGTAGGCCGCAATGATGCAATGATTTACTTCCCTCTCCTTTAACCCCAGGCGCTCGGAGATGGCCTTGGTCCACTTGACGACTTTTGCCGAATGTCCCTGCATGTGCTCTCGCTGCATCTCCAGCAGGCCAACGAGAATGTTCAGCGTCTCTATGAAATCGTTGTCGGAAACCAGAGAGTTCGTGCGAACAGCCTCTATCTGGCGAGTCCAGGACGAGGTCCCTTCTGATTCAAAGCCGAGATCCGGTTCGGCTCTCATGATAGCCGGACCTTTACTCGTAGCCTTGGGCTCTTCCTCCACGTACTCGTCTTTCAGTACCCTGTCTGAATACAGTTCCATGACCTGGTTCATCTTTTCCTGACGCGCCTTGTCTAGAGCTGTAAATGCATTTATGTCGCTCTTGTAATGTTTTTTTATGGCGGCCTGGATTCCTTCCCGGGAGGCGACGAAAACCTGGATATTGTCTGTGCCGCTTATCACACGGAGATCTTCGATTATAGACGTGTTTTGGGGCTCCGCGGAGACGATTCCAAGGGTGGACTCGGCCTCCTTGAAAAGAACAGGGAACAGGGTGTTTATTTCGGCTACCGGCTGGGGTACAAGTCCCAGGAGTTGATCTGAAATGGAAATACGCGAGAGTTTCTTGGTGGAGACAAACTGGGTGTTGAAATGCTTGGCGAGAAACTTCAGGAGGTTTTCTTCACTGATGTAGCCTAGCTCCATCAGTGCCTCTCCGATCATCTGGCCGGTTTCCTTCTGATGACTCAGCCCGGCGTTGAGTTGAGCCCTGTCGATGAGGCCGGCTTCTATGAGTTTTTCGCCAAACTTCAACCTGGTTCTCCCTTGGGCGTGTTCTCATCGGCCTTGAAGAGGTCGGCTGTTGCGCCCTGTTGCAACTCATTCGCCAGGTTAGCGAGCGGACGATGTCGCAGTCCCTGCTCCTTGGGCCTATCATCGTCACTTTGCACTTTTGTCGGTTCGGAGTCCAGAAACAAATATCCCTCGAACTGTGCTTGAAAGGAAGACCATTTTTGTCCAGCCTGTTGTTTTGCCACCTCGAACATGCTCTGCAGTTTCGAGTCCAGGTTGTCCAGAAAATGTAGCGCGAGGGCTTCAGGGAATTTCGGGACCACGGGAGAGCCGAACTCCCGCTTGCCATGATGAGACAGGATCATGTGTACAAGCTTCAAGCTGAGGGTCTCATCCAGGTCGTACTCCTCGCTCCATCGTTCGAACATCGCAGCACCCATGACCAGATGTCCCACCAGGTTACCTTCGTCAGTATATGCAAAGGACCTGTCTGTTCTTATCTCCCGTATCTTGCCCACATCGTGCAGGAAAGCGCCTGCTAGCAGCATGTCCCTGTCGAGCTGCGGATAGTTTTTACAAATGCCGTCAGCCAGCTTCATGACCGAGAGGGTGTGTTGCAGAAGTCCTCCGATGTGGGCGTGGTGGTTCGTCTTGGCGGCCGGGCACCGGGAAAATTCATCCCTGAATTTTTCATCCACCAGCCTGCCCATGAGGAGTTTGCGCAAGGGACCGTGATGAATGCTTTCAATCAGGCCCTGGAGTTCGTCCAGCATCTCCTGGGTATCTGCAGCGACGCTGCCAAGAAAATCCACGAGTTCATCAGCAGCCGGTGGAGTGATTTTTCTGAGTTTTTTTATCTTTAATTGGGGTTGACCATGATACAGGTGGGCCTCTGCTTCAACCATGAGAAAATCACCCGCCGAAAAGGGGTTCTTTTTCTGAACGGTCTCGACGTTGTCCCACATTTTTGCTGAAATTGTTCCGTCACGGTCTTTTAGTACCAGCGATAAATAGGGGTTGCCGTTTCTATTCAAGGGAACCTGCTTGTCGTCAACCAGGAAGGATCCCTTCATGACAAAGGCGCGAGCCTCTTTTCCCAGGCGTTTCTGTATGTCCGAAATAAAAGCTTTTCCTGCCAAACGAAATCCTCTTCCCCAAAAACCAGGCGCTTGTGCTCAGTTCCCTGATGGCTTTACCATCCAGA
>JALVPF010000164.1 GCA_027031935.1 Myxococcales bacterium
CACCACAATTGTGCTGTGGCTGGAGACGGACGATCCTGCCCTGCTTGACAGTCTGAGGCATGGAGCAAGCCGATACCTGTGTCACCTGAGGACCGCAAAAGCAAAACCCCAAGCCCTGAAAGTAAAATTCAACGGTATCACCATCAACAGGCCTTTTAGCCTGAGTGGCCCAGGGACCCTGCACTTCCATGAGGGACAGGTGGAGGGGGTGGTTGGTCTGGGCGCCCGTCCCCACTACAAACTCTTCGCCAGGGGTCTGCCGGTACTGGAGGGCGCCTACCTGGACGAATTGCAAAATGGTGCCGAAGCAAAAAAGACCACTGCCGAACAAGACGGATTAGCGCCGGTTTATGTAATAAATGGAAACAAGCTATCAGTTGTGCTCAACAGAGACACCGTGGTGCACAACGAAGCCCTCGACCAGATGATAAGGGTCGCGAGGCGAAGATTCGACGAGCTGGTTGCCTGCACGATAGATGGTCCTGGAGCAAGGCGCGGTATCAACAGGCTAAAGTATTCCTTGTATGCATGGATCAGAAATCTTTCGAATATTCCCAGAGCATACCGCCTTGTGATGCTAAGCATTTCCCTTTTTGTTCTCGGCGCCCTGAGTGGCAGTATAGCAAGCGGTTTGTTTTTACAGGCAGATAACAAGCACACATCCCTGGCTGCAAAAAAGCTCGAGAAGCTCAAAGGCACCCAAAAGACAAATCCAAAACTTTCTCCGGGCACCGTGGCAAACATACAGAGTTCGAAAAACTTCATGAGAGACAAAGCCACCTCCCCCGCGTCGGAAAACAGTACCATTTTGAGGTCACTCCCTGCAATTAGCCGGCTGGGCAGTTTCAGCCATGTTCGCACCGGCACGGTAAATGCCAGCTCAGATACAAACGAATGGAGCTTTTATTATTCATCGTCCGATACCATGATGTTCCGACGAATGATTCTCGACTCATGGGACAGGACATTGGGTTGGCAGATATCGCCTGAACCCGACTCGTGGTACCAGGATGAATGTATAAGCGATGATACAGACTCCATGGGCATCAAAATCCCGGGGCCCTACAGCAGGGGGGATTTCGTGCTCCCCATCCCAACCGCGTACGAGTATGTTTGCAAAAGCGGGAGACTCGATGGACATGCTGTTGAAGTCTTCTCCAGTCTTTATGGACAGACCATAGTTTCCATAAAGCACGATGGTGGCGGTCTGCTTAAATATCTCGTAGCTCCTCACAGGGAAATTTCTCCCAAGTTGGAACAAGCAATGCGGATTCCACCGGTTGATCCGCTACCCAGGGCCCTGGAAGAGAGATTGAAAGGATTCGAGGACTTGGACGTTTACCAAAGGATTGATCTCGGCATAGAGGCGGTGCATTCCTTGCTTGCCTATGATCGTTCGCGCCAGACCATAGATGAATACCGCAGGCGCTTGGACGGAAGCAGGGACTGGTTGGAGCAGGTACTGGCCATTGGAGCTGGCGATTGTGATGTCATCAATGGCGTTTGCGTACTTGTGTTCAGGCGCATGGGTATTGCGTCCAGGCTTGTGGCGGGCATGGTGGGTGAGCAACATTCGGCGATCAATGGATGGCATGCGTGGGTGGAGGTGCTGGAGTATGGACAGATGGAGGTAGAGGATGCGACCATTGGTGCAAGGCTCCTGCATGAGCAGCAAGCAGTTGTAGCAAGTCATGCACGACCACGCATCCGGGGAACATCAACCACACTGCAGCGACCAAGCCAACACGGTCTTCAGTTAATGGTACTGGCCATGTCCATGTTTGGCCTTTTGTTGATCATCGTCCTGTACAGATTTTCTCCTCGCTATAGCAGCAGACTGGAACTGAGTTCAGACTTTTCGGTACGTCAGAAGATGCTCGTTCAGATGCTCTCCGATGCCATCAAGAGGCCGCAAGCCTGGAGAGGGGTCGAGGGGATATGGCATCGCAAAGTCTTACCCTGTGTGGACGGCAGAAAAATCTCTCTTGCCAGGCTGGTAAATCTCGGACGCAGGGCCAGGGCCTTTGTGGGAAGCAGGGAAAACGATCTCGTACGTCAAGCCGTCAAGAGCAAGGTGATGGTGGCAGATGCCAAGGATGAACATTTTGCGCCCCTGTTCGGAAAAATCGCCAACCTCAGAGATCTGGACTCCATCTCCGCCATCATGCCTCTTGGCAATCCCCATGGCCTCATGGGCAAACTCGTCTCGAACCTTCAGCAAGTGTTGAAAGACTGTGGATCGGACGTGGCATTGATTCCTGTGCTCGACTGGAGAAAACCCACGGCCTTCGGTGACATGGACCTGACACCCATAAAACCAAGTCCCCGTTCCAGGTGGCGCCAGAAGTTTATCGCCCTGGATTTGGAGCACCAATGGTGGAAGGACATGCTCGCTCTCTACAGGCGGTTCCCGTACATGGGGCTGTGTGTGGCAGCAGACCGCCTTGCATCCGATTCGGCACTGCTGGCCGACTATGGACAAAAAATAAGGACAAGGGTCGCTGAACGACAACTGGACGAGATGGTATGAAAGTGGATCTTCTCACCATAGACATGGACTCTGCGTTGAGAAAGCTGTCTCTTGGGAGGTTGCGGAACGCAGACCATGTACCCCTGGCCATTGTCCGCTCATTCGCCGGGCTAAATCCATCCCGAATAGAGACGAGGGTCAACAAGACAGGTTTCATGGTCGAACACGATGGCGCAGATTACCCTGCCGGGACCTTCGATTCTGTGGCCACAGTGCTCGACCGGGCCCGCTCTGTCTCCCTTCGTCAAGCTGCGCTCAAGCGGCTCGAATCCATGGGTCAGCTCGACATCCTGGTAGCTTTTTGTTCCGGAGCAACAAAAACCACATGGTATTGCCCGGCACAGGACAAGATCCTCGTATTCGAAAATGAACGAGTGAAGATAATTCCAGGCGCAGGAAACAAGCTCAAAAGAATCCAATCCCTGGCACCAGGAAAAAGATACAAGCAGCAAGTTCGTGAGTTGATCAGACATCTTCGTTTTGCACCATACGAAGTCATCATAAACGGAAAAAAATCATCGGGAGGACAAATTCTCGATGATTCCATTTTTCAAATGGGTTTCAAGGCTGGAGAGGTGACGGGTAAAATAGGTATTCCCCGCCTTGGATTTGCTGCCTGTACCCACATGGTGCTCCATGGAGTCATAGAGCGCGAAATATGGGAGAGCGCTGAAAATGGCGCCGTCTGGGAGGCCGTGGTCCACTTGGACCGAGGAAAGGAAGCCATGGCTCTGGCGGTGGTACATGACCAACAAAAAAAGCTCATGGAAGCATTCAAGAAAGCCCTCCCTTCATTGGCTGAAGAGCACAAAGCTCGCGCAAAGGAGATCTTTTTCAGAATGGCAGATCGCGTTCCGACGTTGTCCTTGCTCTCCGGTGTTGCCATGTTTCGTACCATCTCCGGGCAGAAACTGACCATGGAAGAAGTGATCCGTGTGGCGAGGAAAAACGACGGACGCCTGGTGGCAATCTCCAAGGACACTCCGGCCAAAAGGTTTATAAAAACCGGTGACGTTTTTGTCCTCGACGAAATGGATCGGGAGTTCATCAACAAACACCTGGGCATTGTAATAGGCGAGCCGCAACGCAAGCCAAGGAGTTCAATGCTTTTACACATGTTCAAACCCTTCAGGGCAGTATGGTTGAAATCAAGAGCATTATTTGCTGACCGCTTTTCCGTAAAAATCGTCAAGGAATCAGAGCTGGACGAGCAAGAAAGATTGTTGCTGTGGTCTCTGAGGCAAGTCATTGAAAGCGGCCACTGGCCGGAGCACATGGGACAGCAGGTGGCTATTGGCAAAGGAGGCCTGCTGCCATGGCAATGGCTGGATGGAAAAGATTCCAAGGTAAAGACCCTGGTGCTGAAGCGAAACCATCCAAAAGTAAAAAAAATGGTCAGGTCTATAGGCGTACGCCCTGAGGCCATATTGCCCATAGTCATGCTACTGTCCGAAGGTGATGACCTGCCTGATCTGTACGCACTGGCACAGCAATTCAAATAAGCATCAAAAGCACACTCTTTATTCTATCGCCACATGACAGTCGAACAAGATGGGAAATCATGGACCTTGGCATTGACTTGCACCCTGGATTTTTATAGCGTCTGCGCATGTCAATAACATACAAAGATGCCGGAGTAGATATAGAGGCGGGTGATACCTTTGTAAAAGCTATCGCTCCAATCGCAAAAAGTACACACCGTCCAGAGGTTATCGGATCCCTGGGTTCGTTCTCCGGTCTTTTCCATTTGGATAAAAGCAAATGGAAAGATCCACTCCTGGTGGCAGCAACGGATGGTGTGGGCACAAAGCTGAAGCTGGCTTTCATGACGAATCGTCACAATACGGTTGGTATCGACCTGGTGGCCATGTCTGTAAATGACCTTGTGGTCTGCGGTGCAGAGAGCCTGTTTTTCCTGGATTACCTGGCTACATCCCGCTTGGATCCGGAAAGAGGAAAGCAGGTTGTGGGGGGAATCGCAGAGGGTTGCAGGCAAGCTGGCTGTGCCCTGCTGGGTGGGGAGACGGCAGAGATGCCAGGCTTTTACCAGTCGGATGAATATGACCTTGCCGGCTTTGCGGTGGGCATCGTCGACAGGCAAAACATGTTGGGACCGGACAATGTCAAGGCAGGAGATGTGCTTTTGGGCATGGCATCATCTGGAGTTCATTCCAACGGGTTTTCCTTGGTGAGAAAGGTCTTTTTCAGCGATGAAGAAGCCGAGCCCGATCCTCTCCTTATGGACAAGCTGCTCACTCCAACAAGGATCTATGTAAAACCCTGCCTGGAGCTAAAGGAAAAAATCGACCTGCACGCTCTGGCTCACATCACCGGTGGTGGTCTGCCAGGCAATTTGCCAAGGGCCTTGCCTCGGCATCTTGCGGCAGAGGTTAATGAAGGTTCCTGGACAAGTCCGGAAATTTTCAAGATCATCCAGCAAAGGGGAAAGATCGTCCCCGAGGAAATGCTGAGAACCTTCAACATGGGCATAGGAATGGTTGCGCTGATTGCCCAAGACGATCTGCATGCTGCGCAGGGGATTCTTGCAGATGCTGGCATAGAAAGTTGGGCAATTGGCCTGGTAAGGGATCGCCGGGAAGATGACCAGCAATTTTCCATGAGATAGGCAAACGGGTAATGTGAATGTCTTCAACCACTGTTCACGATATCATCGTCCTGGGCACCGATCCCGGTGCACTGATGACGGCTGGAATGCTTCGGCGCAGGTCATACCGTGTAATGTTGGCAGGACAGGGAGGGCCAAGGGACAATTATGAAGACGAAGGTGAAAACATACATGCTATTTTTCACTCCTTGCCGCCGAGGGGATTTTCACAAGTTTTAGATTCTGTTTTCGATGAGCTGAACATGGAAGACAGGGTCCACCAATTGGGATCAGGACACGATCACCATGTTCAGTTGATCACGCCCGAGACAAGGCTGGATATTTTTCCAGAGCGACAGGATCTGGCAGCAGAACTGGATCGGGCTGTTCCAGACCAGGCCAAGGATTTCCTCAGGGGTTTGGACACCATATCAGGCCTCAATGAAATCATGCAGGAACTCATACAGCAAGCTCCACCCATTCCGCCCATGAACATGGTGGAACGAATTGCAAGCAAAACGCTCTCACGACGATTTGAAGACAAGATGAATGGACTTACGACCGAGTCCTTTGTCCGTGACCAGACTCCCATGATGAGAGTGCTCCTGAGCGCCTCGACTTTTCTGTCGAACATGGACCATGCCTTGCGGTCTCCTGCTGCCACCGCCCGTCTTGCCATGATGTTTTTCAAGGGCATACGGCTGGTACCAGACCTGGTACACAGAATGCAGTCGTCTGTGGAAAATACTGGTGTGGAACTTGCCCAGAGCATGATGGTGGAAAAACTCCTCATGCATGGACGCACTGTAAGCGGTTTTCAAGCCCTGAGGAGCGCGAGCGACTATTCCTGCCAGGCCATGGTAACAGGACGACCTCTTTCCGAAATTGCAGATCTGCTCCCATCCACGCAGAGACGCAACAGGGCGAAGCTCGCCGCTGCAGCCACCAGGCCCAGTTCCAGTCTATTCACCCTAAACCTGATAATTCCCAAGGAAGTCATACCCTTGGGCATGGCAAACCAGGTCCTGCTGGTCCGCAGCCCCGATTCCAGGCTGGAAGAGGAGAACCTCATACGAGTGCTGCTCCTGGATTACCCGCACAGACAGGACAGGGTCCAGGTCAACCTCACTTGCATTGTTCCCTATAGGAAGCACTCGTTGGGTAGAGAATATCTCGCACCTCTCCAGATAAAGTTATTGCAGGCCATTCAGTGGCTGATTCCGTTCATGGAAAAATTTGACCTTCGAAAAAGCAGCCCCTTCTGGTCTTCTAGGGCCTCGGACCCTGGTCACCCGTCGCCATGGTTTATACACAACACCTTTGAATTACTGGAAAAACCGCTCCTTGGCATAGCTCACCAGTCACCCAGGACCCCTTTGAAGAACCTGCTCCTGTGTGGCCCGTCGATTTTTCCGGCCCTGGGCCTGGAAGGACAGGCCCTCGCGTGTGGCAGGGTCCTGGACTGGATCGAAAAAAATCACAAGATCAACAAAGTCTTGTCATGATCGAGGAACTTGCGAAACAAGCGGGAAAAGTTCAAAAAAATACTTGAATTGAACCCCTGCCCATGCTATCCACTCACACCTCGTATGCAAATCGCGAAAGCTACGAGGCAGACGAATATGATGATAGGAGTCAAAAATGTCCAGGAAGTGCGAAATATGCGGCAAGGGCCCAAAGACTGGAAACACGGTTTCTCATGCCCACAACAAGAACAGGATGAGGCAATTGCCCAATATTCAAACGGTCCATGTGAAAATCAACGGGCATAGCAAGACCATGCGCGTATGTACCAAATGCATCAAATCCGGGCGCATCACAAAAGGCTAACCCACCTACCTGCTTTCCCTCGAACATCTGAATTTCCAGTACAGGTATTGCTTGTAAAATCCCCGAGATCAAACTCGTGTCTGGAACAGCCAGGGGACGAAGTCCCCAAATCGTCCTCGAAAATTTTTGAAGTTGCTGCATCTTCGTAGGCCCGCGGCAGGCGTAGCTGTCCGTAGCTTCGAGCTTGCCGAGAAGCCAAGGGTAGCTAGCCGTAGACAGGGCCGTACCACACGCTCCAGGGTGATTTCATCATCTGCGGATGACGCCAAAGGCAGCATCGACACAGAGATAGCAAGCGAGGTGGGAAATCAGGGAAGTCCCTGGTTGCCATCTCAACCATAACACGGTACATATGTATTACAATTTCAGCGATCACTTCCCTGGAGGAAGAAAACCATGGGGGAGAGCAACTCAAACCCAAAACGCAAATACACAAAGCCTTCCTTAAAGCAGGCCAACAAACCCATTTGCTTGCCCAAGCTAAGCCAGGATACGTTCAGCGATGCCGAGGATTCTGCACCAAATCCCAGCGCAGCCTCTGCGACTGCATGGTCTACAGATTCGGTCAAACTCTTTCCCATGAAGTTCCAGTCATGGCCCAAGGACGCTCTCTCGGACGATTTTGCAATCTCATCAATCTTCCAGAACGTTTACATTCACAGAATCGACAGGCCAAAATTCAGCAAGGCATTGACCGATCTGCCAGGACTGAGATCAGCAATATCAAGAAGCTTTCTGGCGACTTTCGGCTGGAATCCACCTTCTGAGCTTATCGCGTGGATGGAAGCGGAAGCAGCTCGAAAGTTTGCAAAATGTCCTCCCCGAGCTCCTGGTGGATGGCATCTTTCATTACAACTGTGTGCATTGAACGAGGAAACAATACAGAAACGAAATTTTTTCTCATGGTCCAAGAGCGACGGCATCCTCGCCGCTCCCCTTGGTCTTTTTACAGGCATGTTCCTCATAAGCAGCAACTGCCTTGGAGAAAAACTCCTCGTATCCAGTTTGCCAGGCAGCACAAAGGCAGCCGTTCACTACAGCGACCGGGAGCTTTCATACCTTGGGCCCATGAAAACAGATTCTCTCGTGGAGTTCATGCTGTCTGTTGCAGACCTCGACAAGGCAGAAGCCCAAGCCGTAAGAAAGTTGCAAGACACGGTGCATGAAAAAAGAGCAAAGAAAGCCGCAGCGGCAAGGCAAACGCTTTTTGCTCGTACCAGGTGGCTGGTGGAACTCCTGGACAAGGGCTCTCTTCCAGAATCATTTGAACAGATGCTCCTGGATGCTCCCGACTGGGACGACTGGCAGGAGGAAAAGCAGTGGATTGGAGACTATCCTTTCCTGACAAACTACTGGCACATTGCTCACTGGTTCATGGGAAACGAAGGTGCATGTCGGGAGGCTATTTCTCTGGCAAGAAAAGCCCAGGGAAGCATCACCGCCAGGCTCGCGGATATCGTCGGCAGATTGCTGGACGGTGCCCGACTGGATCTTTCGGCATTACGTGCAGACAGGATCGATCTGGTGAGAAAAAACATAAGACAAATCATCCAGCCGAGGATGCTTGGTCCCCTGGCAAAGGCAAAAAGGGCATTGTTGGCGCCGAAAGAAAACCACATCACATCCCATGATAGCCAGCCTGAAAAATCTCGGCCCGAAGATCAACTACTCAAGGAGATCAAGGCACAGATCGTAAAAGAAAAACAGCTGCTCGAGCTATCAGGATCAAAACTCGAACATTTGCAGTTGGGCTCTGCTTTGTCGGCCGAACTGGCAGGTATACTGGAAAAGGCTGAAAAAAAGGACACAGAGAGGATTCTGCAAGCCCTGACAGCGCTTACACCCAGGCCAAGAGATCTGGGGGTATTTTGGGGGCAAGCCATGAGACTTGCAGGTGACCTTGGCCTTGACTCTTTTGCACCTCTGGCCATGCGCTACTGCAGAACCCTGGTGGAAGATGAAAGCTTCGACCCTCACGGTGACAGGACCCTGTGTTACTGCCTTGCAGAATCAGCACGCACAGCAGCAGTGCTCATCCCGGAGAAAGCAGAGCCTTACCTCCAGGGGCTCATACACGGACTTGAAAAGGAAGATCCATCCAGGTACGTAGCCATTGGCTCCTTGCTCCTTTCAGGACTGCTGATGCTTTCGCCCAATGACAAAAAAAATCTCACATTGCTCCAGTTGGCACTTTACAACAGGACCGAACCAAGAGCTGCCTATCTCTATGGAGCGCTCAGGGCAATACAGGCAAGCTGCAGGGCAGGAAAACACATCGATCTACGAACCGACATGATCGCACATCATCAGGCCCTTGATAGTCATGCTCTCAACAGTGAAAGCCATGGTTCATCAGGAGACCTCTGCCAAGCTGCCGAATCGGCCCTTGCCACATTGTTCCAAAAACCTGGGGCAAACACAGAGTTTCCCAGGCCCAAACAGAATGATTCCATGAACGACATCAGCACTTGGCTTGCAGAACAGATTTCTCACTCCCATCTCTCAAATGCTCCACTGAATCAGCCACATCATTGGGATGGGCTGCTGAAACTCACCATGCACGGCAAATCCAGCACTCACGAGCTTTGGAAACTGATGCACATGGAAAATGTGCACAAAAGCTGGATCGGTCCAATCCTGGCCCTCACACGAAGCGTGACCCCAATTTCCACCCTGCTCCAACAGCTGCAGGGAGCAGAGCCGGAATCCATCAGAAATCTCTTGAGTTCTCCAAGCGAGGAATCCATTGGCTGGCTGGATTTCATCGCTGCCTGGGCCTCTTTGGATGCATCTCCCGCTTCACTTGCTGCCGTGTCTGCTGCATGTACCTGGAGGTTCAACAAGAGATCGATGAACACCGAATTCGAAGAAATGTTGCACCTGAGACTTCCTTTGGTTTTGGCATCTTTTGGCAAAAGGGCATCACCTCATTTTGAGAGGCTAATGGAAAAAAGTGCTGATGAATTCAACCGTTCCATACTGGAAAACGCCTTTGAAAAGTTGAATGAATGGGAATTTGGTGACAAGAAGCCCATCTGTACGGAGCAAGAGGCATTGCAAGGCCTGAAACTGGAGTACCGTTCTCAATTCGACCAGTTTTCCTCCCACATCGGTATTTCATCGGAGATGGGGAAGAGGCCGGTATTAAAAATTTCTATCCATGAAAACCACAAGCTTTTGGACGACGTCATATATCCCATAGAAGATATGCATGAAATCCCCTTCCATGACATGGACGGCATTCAGAGTTTCACTAAAAAAATGATTCATGTGGCAAGCATCCTGGGGTACAATTCCATCGATTGAAAACTCGAGGAGAAACGATTGCCTGTGAGATTGTTCGTCAAGCTTCTCATTGTCTCCATCGTCTTGTTTTCCGCATGTGAAGACGATGCCCCTGCCCTTGCTCCCAACGAAAGATTGTTGCAGGCGCTCCTTCAGACAGGCTTTCAGCTCAAGCCGGGCAAACCGAACACCAGCATTTTCAACAGGCTGATGGACTACGAAGCTACTGAATGTTATGATGTACGATTCCATATCACGGACATGAAACTCTGCTTTCACCATTTCAAATCAACCATTAAGGCCGTGGAAGCCAAAACCTTCATGGAAAAAACCAAATGGCCTGCTGGCAGATTCTGGGCCGCATCGGTCTGGAGAAATTCAGTGGTGCAGGTGGATAGCAGAATAAAAGACAGGGCAACTGCGCTGAAACTCATCAGTTTTTTCCACTAGATTCCAAATCTTGTCACTCAATTCTTGTCAGAACTCAAGCACTCAAACAGGTTTGGCAATTTTTAGGATTGACTAGTCCGTCCGTTTCGTTCATATTATGAGACAGACCTGGGAGACGCAATGAGCACACAAAAAAGAAAGGCTGCAGATAATGCGCGAAAAGAACAGACCAGAATGCGCCTTTTGAAGGCTGGTGCCGAGGTTTTCATACAGCAGGGGTTTCACGGGCCCAGGATAAGCGACATAGTCAACAGGGCCGAAGTTGGACAGGGAACCTTCTATCGACATTTTTCCTCCAAGCGGGAACTGTTCGAGACCCTGTTCGATGGACTGCTGGAGCAGCTCATGCTCCAGTTTCAGCCCATGACCGAGAACCCGCCTTCCAGTCTCGACCAATACAGGCAGGCGTCCATACAGGCACTGAGGCGACTATCAAGCATCATGATCCAGGAAAAGGATCTGATGCTGCTCTTTTTGCGACATGGGCCATCGGTGGATGCCGAGTTTTCGAGCAAGATGCAAAAGACCCTGAACAGCTTTGTTCAACTCGCAAAATTTTACCTGGACCACGCCATGGAACTGGGCTTTGTGAAAAAGAGCGATTCTGAAGTGGTCTCCCAGGCTCTGGTGGGCATTGGACTGAGGTTTGTGGAGAACTGGCTGGACGGGACACTAAATCAAGGACAACTCGATAGTCTTGTAGAAAAAATTGTGGACTTTGCTTTCTACGGATTTGCAGGGTCAAGGGGAGAGTTGCCATGAAAGGCTTTATAGACAAAAACGTTCTTATTACCGGGGGAGCAAGGGGCATAGGATTTTCCACCGCCAAACACTTTGCCATGGATGGAGCGACCCTCATTCTCACAGACCTGGATGAAAAGGCCCTCGCCGATGCTGCTGAGGAACTCCAGGACATGACGCAAAAAATTTACACCAAAACCGTCGATGTCACCGATGAAAAATCCGTGCTGGATCTGGCAGAATGGGTAGAGTCAAACATCGGACCGCTGGATGTTCTGATAAACAATGCTGGAATCGGATACCATGGCGAATTGGCCGAGACCAGTACCGAGACGTGGAAAAAACTCATCGCGGTAAACCTCATGGGGCCCATTCATCACATAAATGCTTTTCTTCCCTCCATGATACGACGCGGCAAGGGACAAATAGTAAACGTCTCTTCAGGCCAGGCATTTTTTCGATTGCCGACATGGGGTGCATATGCAGCCATAAAAGCCGCGCTAGCCGTGCTGAGCGAGGTGCTGTATTACGAGGTAAAAAAATTCGGAATCAATGTTACAACTGTCTATCCATACATGGTAAACACCGGCTTCTATGACAGGATTGAAACAAAGACCTGGGCGGGACGCATGTCCATGAAACTTCTGCCCTACTATTCCGATAAGCCGGACAAGGTGGGGCGGCTCATATTCCAGGCTGTAAAAAAGAAAAAGCAGGTGGAGATGATCAATCCCATCAACGACATCGCTTTCTACGGCCGACTGATACCGTTCTTCTCGCAGCTGGTCTCACGCACCAGCGCATTTCTTCTGGCTGCCAAAGATTGATCCATGCGTCAGGACAAAGTCCAGGCAATCCAAAGGTTAGAAACTCATGCCTAGCGCAAGGCCTGGCGAGGCTTTCCTGTCGAAGTTTGCTGTGAAGTTTGCTGTCACGGTGGGAGCAACTGCAGTGTTTGTTTCGGATTCTCCGTCCACACCAAAAAGATATGCGTCGAGAATATTATAAAGATAGACACCGATGGCACTGTAAATCAGAATGTTCCTCGCACCATAATAGGATTCCGCATCGCTCCTCAACTCCTGGGCCTTCTGACTCAGTTGATCCGGATCCAAGCCGGGATACTTGAGCGCGAAGTCAGAGGCGCTATATTCACTCTCCTTTGATGCACCCAGAAAATGTGTCGCTACCGCTGCGCCTGCAAGGGCCAGCTCCAGCCCGATTATCACACCACCTTTGACAGGCTGCCGATTATAAAACTGTCCCCAACCGGGGACCACGACGGAGCGGAAAATGGATCCGGACCTGGTTCGCAATACCACCGATTCATCGCTAAGAGCCACCATGCCAGCCCTGGGCAAGCTTATGGACTCTGCCACGAGGACTTCAGCCGTCTCAACTGAGATCAGCCGTACATTGACCAGGAAATCAGCGCCAGCTTCAGATATGCTGCCGACCACGATAGCCTGTGCACCTATCATTTTTCCGGCCTGTGCTGCCTTGTCGGGATCCAGCAGCCCTGTCATGCCGAGCTGTATCTCCTTTAATGCGTCCTGTATCCTGCTGCGCTCCAAGATAAAAAAGTTGTGATCCCTCTGAAGAAAAGTGCTCAACTGTGCACTTACCAAAACCCCCAACTCCAGGTCTTTCGTGGCTTCGCCGCTTTCTTTCAATTCGGCCACGACCAGCCTTTCGTAACGACCATTTCCAGGCAACCTAGAAAATCCGTCGGCGAGCCTGTCAGCAAGCATCCTCAAACGTACTTCCACAGGCTTGCCGTCGATGTTGCCCAAGGTGCGAGTTTCTGCCTGCTTTCGTTTCCTGGATGCAAGCTCTGAAGGGGCCTGCACCTTGAGTACACTCGCCAATGAGTCATAGGGGACCTTGAGCATCTGTGAAAAAACAACCCGCAAATTCTCGATGGAGATGGCGCGTACATTTATAGCCACCAATGAACCCAATTTGGAAATGCTCCCGACCACCATCACCTTTGCTCCCATGGTCTGGCCCAACTCCGCCGCCTTCTTGGCGTCCACCATTCCGGTCATGGAAAGCTCGACTTCCTTGAACACATCCGAGCGTTGTTGCTGCTCGACCAGAGCAAGGGAGTGGTCTCGTTTCAGACATGTATTCAAGTAGGAGCTCACGCCTGTTTTCAACGAATCCAACTCCCTGGAAGAAGAATGCAGTTTGAAGGGAGCCACCACCACAGGTCCATCGGCTTTTACACGGGAGGCCAACTGATCACAAAGTTGCTTCATGTTGGCTACTGGTGCCAAAGGCCTTGACCCCGGAGCCTGTTGTTCTGCTTTTTTCTCCACCTTGGGTACCTGTTTAGATGAAATTGCAACGCGTTCGGAAGCACCCGAGTCAACAGGAGCTGCCACAGGAGCCTTGTCCACCGGTGGAGGTATGTCAGTGTTGGTGTCCTTGGAAGAGACAAAAGTTTCAGTCGATTTTTTTGTTGCTTGAGGAGGGACAAGGGGGACGAGTTCCAGATTTCTGTTCTTATCCGAATGTCCACTCCAGGCTATTACTTCCTGCCCTGCCTGGGGGCCTTTTTTGCTCTTGAGCGGTCTGAACCACACATTCCTGTCACACTGGAGAGACAGACGATGTTGCCCGATGGGAATTTTCACATAAATTCCCCTGGAGGCCCTGTTTGAGACTTTCATGGTGGTACTTCTTTTATCGTTGCCATCCAGGTACAGCTCACAGTTCAGTTTTTCGGCTCTCAATCCCCTGAGAAGCAATACGAGATTCACAGGACCACCTGACTTCAATCGCATTTTCCTCGATTTCTGCAAATTGAAATACGTCTTGGGACGATTGCCCTCCTTGACTTTTTTAGTCGTATATCTTCCCACCAGCTTGACCTTGCCTTTTGCAAGTAGCACTGCCTTGCCCGAACTATAAACGGGAGAGGCAAGACCAAGCATGACAATGAAAACTACACCAATTTCACAAAAGGATTTCATTGGTCTCATTCGTTTCTCCAAGAGCTTTTACTCATTTTTGAAATGCCTTGTTGGCAGGATAATAAGTAATATGGCGTGGGGTCAAGATGCAGGTTTTTTTTTCCTGATACCCAAGAACAACAGAAACAGACCCGACACAAGCAAGCCTGAAGCCACAAAAGGATAGGTAGAATCAAACCAGGAACTGGGCTCCGGAGGACAAGCACCATTGTTGACATGAAGCTCAGGTGGGCCAGGAGGCGGTGGCAAAGGCATGTCAGCCATAGAGGCTGCCAATTCCATCAGAGATGATTCAGGTTTGGCTGTATCGTTCCAATGGGGATAGTCCAACTGTAGCTTTTTCATCTGGAAATGCCTCTCCACCCAAGCAATGATCTCGGGGGTAAGGTTGAAATCTCTGGATTGATCAGGATCACTCAGATCGAAGGTCTTCTGCATGCCGTCCGGAGCGGTCAGAGTCAATTTTCTCGGCAAGGCCACAGCCGTGAAATCCACGGCTTTTCCATCATAGTGGTTCGAACGCATGGCCCCTGTCTTGGTGGCATATACCACATCGAAAGCATCAGCCATTTTTCTTGCGGCCTCTACTGTGGCTTCCCAACCCCTCGGATGCATCCACTGGATGGGGATGTTCAAGCCCCACTCGTGGTTGAGCCTGTTGAGCCTTTTTACGAATGCCTTTACGGATCTCTTGGATTTCCTCTTTGAAAGGGAATAAGCACCCCACATGAGATAACCGCGCCTGCGATCCCTGACAGTTGTGTAGAGACCGACCTGGGCTCCCTGCTCCTCTAGCTGGTTCAGCAGAGAACGTATCCTGTTTGCAAAAGTACCGGAAGGATTCAGTTTTGCCAAGGCTCTCAGCTTTGCCTCCCGACCTATGGGATTTCGATATCTCATGATCCAGTTCGGCCCAAGGGGATCACCGTCATGGGCAGCCGGCATTTTAGGTCTGCGCCTCGGTGGATCTATGTGGAGTTGGTCAACAAAATATGGATAATCTCTCGGCCTGTCTCTGCGGAACACATCCTGAGGATGCAGGAGAGCTCCAACTTTTCTCGCCCTGCCAGGGAGAATATAAACGGGTTTGCCCCAAAGGCCTTTCTTGGCGGCCACCAGGAGGTCGTCTATGAGCAACAAAAAATCGTGCTTGTCTATGGGGCGACCGATGCCCTCCCGAAGCGTCCGAACAAAGGGTTCATCGGGATTCTTTTTGGCCAGACGTAGCAGATCGTGGCCATCGATGCCCACACCTGCAAAATTTATTGTCCATCTGCCCATGAGCTTGCCTGCCATTTCATATGCCTTACGATAGTCGGGAGATTTTTCATCCAGGACGATCACGTCCAGCTTGTCATTCACCTCGATCGTATGCCTCGAAGCAACCTTCTTTCTGCGTCTGGCATTGGTTCCCTGGGGTAACAATGAAAAAAGTAAAAACACGGCCAACAGCAGCTTTGTTTTTGTTGCACTACTCAGCAGACGCATCAGGGTTCACCACACGTTCCAGGGCTTGTTCATGTGTTGCCACGCATGTAAGGGGATAAGGCTTGTTTTCGAGAACATGGCTTATCGCTTCGAAAGATCTGGGGTCCAGAAGATAGCTGTAGTGAGTAAACGGAGACATGTCTAAGTTCCTTGCCCCATCCAGACAAGCTGATTCAGGGGGCAATACAAAGAGATCATTCTTGCTCCACAGGCACGTTACCTTGACTTGCGCAGGAATAGTGGACGAATTCAGGCGCCTGATGAGTTCACTGTCCGGCCTCAGATCGTGTAGAGTCTCGGTGTTCCCATACCGTGCAGGATAGGTCCCGCCATGGGGTACACCCAGGCAAACGAAGTTCTTTACCTTGTCTGCAATATGCAGTTCCTGAATTGCCAGCCTCGCTACAACACCGCCCATGCTGTGGGCTATCAGGTCGACCTGAGGCTCATCGTTTACCCGGCAAACCTGCGTAATGAAATCCACAAGCTGCGCAGATAGCTGCTCAATGTTTTCACCAGGGGTAGAATTCACCCTATATGAGCGTCTTCTTCCGCTAAGCCAGAAGAGCCAACTCATGGTCAAAAAATTCCCGGCACTCCCCCCCAGGCCATGGACAAAAACCAAAGGTGGCCACCCATCCGGTTCAATGGGTTTGATCTCGGTATCCTGCCGTGCAAAGAGAGAATTGGCGAGAAGAGGGAGTTGCAGCAAATGGCGATGAACGTCTGGGTCTATGGTATTGACTGCATCCGAGACTCGATTGGCGAGCCAGGAGCCTCCTGTAACCAGGCCCTTGGCTGTGGCAAACAGCCCCCGCTTGAAAGCATCACCTTTATTTTCCGAGCCATTGCGCATGTTCATCAAAGTCTACCACAGAACAGGGACGGAGGCATTTTTTCACCACATTCATTCACTTGCCCATCTGCTTGCCGTCAGTTTACATGATTTCGGGTACTTTCCAGGTCATAGTCATCCATG
>JALVPF010000165.1 GCA_027031935.1 Myxococcales bacterium
ATCTGTGACAACGGCATAGATGATGACGGTGACGGGAATACCGATTGCGCCGATATTGCAGACTGTGCAAATGACCCTGCTTGCGTGGCTCCTGACAACTCGGGAGGTTGTGCCTGTTCAACGACCTCGTCCGGTTCTCCTGCACTGCTAGTGTTTGCGGCCCTTGGCTTGTTGATCTTCAGGCGCCGCAAGACGAACTAGGCTAAAAAGAGAACCTCTGGCATGCGGGAAGACCTTGAGGATTTTCCCGCACACCAATCTTCCACCGATATCTTCAAAACTCAAATTCCTGGCGCTATGAATTTACCTGTTGGCACTCTATTCGATACATAGAGCCATGCAGCGAGATAGCCCTTTTTTGCATTTTCGTTCAAGTTCTTTTGCGATTTTATAAAACTCGGCAATTAGAGCTTTCAGCTCCTCTTTGCTATACACCTTGTTTTTCTGCTGCTGTGGAATTTGGGTTCTTTTCTCCTTAAGGCAAATGGAGTGTTTTTTAATACAAGCCCGTTTACACTCACTGAGTGTTGCATCGACTTTTTCCAGCCTCATTTGGTCCTGCAGCTCATCCCTCCCACCAGCACAACTTGCAAACATGGTGCCCAGAGCGAGCCAGAAGACAAGATATTTTTTTCCCAAGATAGCTCCCTTGCAACAATACCCATCCAG
Organism: Myxococcales bacterium; assembly: GCA_027031935.1. Taxonomy (GTDB): domain Bacteria; phylum Myxococcota; class B64-G9; order B64-G9; family B64-G9; genus JALVPF01. Next base: position 670 of record JALVPF010000165.1, read on the forward strand.
GATATCAACTATCAGTTTCGGTAACCAATGGATATTTTTCCCTTGACCTCCTTAGCAAAAAGCCATAAGTTCGACCTATGAGTCGAACTTCGACCAATCAGTCGAGTAAGAAAGGACCTGCTACGCCAGGACTACGGGAGAGAAGGAGGCGGGAAAACCTCTCCAGGATCGTGGAAGCAGCGAGCCATGTGTTTGCAACCCATGGCTTTGAGCGAACAACCATGGAGATGGTTGCTCAAAGGGCACAGATGGGAAAAGCGAGCCTCTATCATTACTTCCCCACCAAGCAGAGCCTTTTCCTTGAAATGCTCAAACAGAGCAACGATAAACTGGCTCGTGCCGTGAACCATGCAATTTCGAACAAGCCTGAAAATAAATCCCCGAATATAGCCCTTATCCTCAATGCTGCAATTGAGGCCTTCCGGGAACAACGAACACTTCTGGGTCTTTTTCTCGCTCTCCATGCTGGTGGTACAAAGTATCTCAAGTCCCTTGTAGGAGAACAGATCCTGGCAGACATACAGGGGGTCCATCAGCCGATCATGGAGCACCTGTCATGCCTGCTGGGCCCTAACAGTGAGAAAGTCAAACCAATAATTATCTCCTTTCTGCTGGGCCTGGCCATTCGGGTCATTCACGGTTCGGACAAGGATGCGGCTCAGGAGGTGGAGGTCTTTACCGAGATGCTGCAAGACATCAGCAAGCGCTCGAGTTGATAAAAATCTTGATGGAGAAATGTTACGGGAGCAAATTCAATGTGGATTGGTCTGACAGAGAAGGTCCTGAAACATCCGTGGGCAACCATTATATCAACCTTGTTGTTCACGGCCTGTCTTGGCGCGGGTCTAAAGGATATCCATGCCGATACTGATGTTACCAATGATCTGCCCACAAACATTCCTGCAAAAGAACTCTATGATCGAATAGACAAGATATTCCCCTCAAAAGAGATGGTGGTAGTGGGGATAAAAAGCGATGCACTATATGATGCAAAAGGAATTGAGCGGCTGCGATCTCTTACCAGGCACGTTGAAGACATTCCAGGAGTGGACTCGGTACTTTCCCCCACCAACGCCAGGATTATCACGGCAACCGATGGCCTCATGCAGGTAAAGGCCGCAGCAGAACCCATGCCATCGAGTCCCAAGGAGGTCGAGGGGTTTAGGCAAAAACTCCTGTCCCAACCCTTGTATCGTGGCACCATCGTGACAACAGATGCCAAAGCTTTTCTTTTACTCGTTTTCGTAAAATCCGAAGCCAAGGAATCAGATGTTGCAAAACGACTGGTGGAACTCGCTTCGGACAACAAGCTCAACCAGGGATTCAAGCTTCATATTACTGGCAGACCAGCTGCGACATACTGGGCCAAGGTGCTCATGGGCAGAGACATGGGTATGCTGAGCGGTGTTGCCATACTCGTCGTGCTCCTGATCCTGGCCTTGACTTTCCGCTCTTTCAGAGGTGTGTTGCTTCCATTTAGCGTAGTGGTCTTTAGCGTTATTGCGACCCTCGGTTTGATGGGTTGGCTAAAAATCCCTATTTCTCACTCCACGGAGGTTCTTCCCATTCTGCTAATTGCCATAGGAGTTGCTGACGGCATTCACATCATAAAAGGCTTTTACGCTAGCACTCGAAGCGGTCTACAAGCTTTTGAGGCCGCAAGAAGCACCATGGAAGATCTCAACAGACCTGTTATCCTTACATCGGTGACAACAGCAGTAAGCTTCATGGCACTGAATACATCCGGAATACGCTCAATCATGCTCCTTGGCATGTTCACCGCTTTCGGCGTTATGGTAGCCTTGCTCATATCCTTGACCTTCATTCCTGCCATGCTCAGCATCCTCCCTGCTCCAAAATACCGTCCTGAAACAAAGACGCGCATGGTTTTCGCAGAACAACTCGCACAAGGCTGGGGCAGTTTTCTGGTTGCAAGAAGAAAAACCGTCTTTGCTGCCATTGTCCTCATATTGGCAGGGGCTGCGGTGGGAGCGTATTTCGTCCCAATTGAAATGAGCAATCTGGACAACTTTAAGCCAGACCACCCGTTCAGAGTGGACACGCAAATAGTGAACGAAAATTTTGCAGGTGCCTCCAGTCTGATAATCGTAGTGGAGGGTGAAAAACCGGACGCCATAAAAGACCCCGTAATATTGCACAAGATGGACAAGCTGGAAAATTATCTACGAACCCTCCCCCACGTGGGAGCGGTACAATCCATCACAGGTTTCATCAAACAAATGAACAAGGTACTGCACGGAGACAAGGCTGACCAATATCGCATTCCTGACATAAGGGAAGAAGAGACCAGCACGGAATATGTCGAGCAAGACGGCAAGGAGGTAGAAAAACAGATAAGCTTCCATGTCCCTGGCAAAGATCTGATAGCACAGTACCTGCAACTATATGAAATGAGCGCAAAACCGGATGATTTTGCAAACCTTGTCACTTACGATTATTCAACAGCCAAGATCACGGTTTTCATCGACACGGACAAGGCCTCGTTGCTTGGTGATCTAAACAAAAAGGTCCGTTCATTCATATCGAAAAACTTTGGAGGGACCAAAGCGGAGCTCACAGGGATGGTAGAACTCATCAGAGCTGTCAACGAGATGGTCATCGGAGGCCAGGCATGGTCCATAGCAACATCCCTCCTGCTGGTTTTCATACTTTCATCCCTGTTGTTCAGGTCAGTAGTGCTGGGACTGTTTTCCACAATGCCCTTGTTCTTCAGCCTGTTTCTAAACTTCGGAGTAATGGGTGTGAGGCAGATCGCCCTGAACGTAATGACCATGGCCACATCATCTGTTGCAGTGGGTGTCGGGATAGACTATGCCATTCACTTCATTCACAGATACCAGACAACACGTCTACAGGGCATGAGCTATTCTGATGCAGTACCAGCTTCCATGAAAGCCAGTGGTGTAGCCATAATAATAAACGCCATGACAGTGGCAGCCGGGTTTTCGGCCCTGATGTTCAGTGAGTTTTCCGGTGTGGCACAGATGGGCTTTCTTATAGCCCTCACCATGGTCACCAGCGCTTTCGCAGCTTTGACCATATTGCCCGTGCTTTTTGTGACCTTACGCCCCAAGGCTTTCAAGGGCAAAGAAGCTCAGATGGAGGATAAACATGAATAACCGGCAAAGAACATTTTCATTCCTGTGCATGTTTTCCATGATCTTTGCATCCTATGATGCTGTAGCGCAGCAGGTGTCAGCAGATGCACTCATGAAAAAGGTTTGTGACAGGTCGGCATTTCGCGACATGAGCGGAGAATTGACTCTACGAATCGTCAACAAACGCGGAGATCAAAAACTTAGAAAGATAAAGATCTGGTCAAAGGAAAACGAGCAGGGAGAAAACAAAATGCTCATGAGGTTCATCAGCCCCGCCGATGTACGTGGGGTTGGATTCCTGATGATCGAACACAAGAATGGCGAGGACGACAGGCGGCTTTTTCTGCCTGCCTTGCGCAGGGTCCAACGTATCAGCGCTTCGGGGAAAGGTGGCAATTTCATGTCTTCGGATTTTACATACTACGACATAGGAGCACCAAAACTCGATGATTGGCATTTTTCACTTGGCGGTCAGACACAGGTCGATGGGATCCAATGCCAGGAAGTGCTCGGCTCCGCAGCAAACCCACAGGTAACAGAGGACACTGGTTACTCCAAAATCAGGTGGTATATAGATCCAGCCCGCCAAATAGCGATGAAGGCTGACTATTTCGATAAGGACGGTCAAGTATTCAAGACAATGACAGTAGAAAAAATCGAGGTCATTTCAGGCTCTCCTTTTGCTACCTCCATGAAAATGGAAGATGTACGAAACGGCCACAAATCCCAGATGACATTTTCCAAGCTGGAGACCAACAAGGGCATCAAAGACAAGGTGTTTACTGAACGCAACCTTCGGAAGTGGACTAGATAGATTCCAGCGTTATGACAAGGGAGTTGGTGTTGAAAACTTTCACGGGCATTGTTCTTGTCTTTTTTGTCTGTATTTCAAGCGCACAGGCAGACGAACAGGCTGTGAGCTTTGGCGGATACGTCAAAGGATTCGCTTTTGAAAATCTCACATCACCATGGGATTTCCAACGCGCAGGAAGCAGGCTTCAGATTACGGCTTCCGGTGGCGATGGAGATCCAGCATCCTTTTTTGGATCCGTGGACTTCGAATTGGACTCGCGCCTCCTTCAGGATGGAGTCGGACTAGAGCGAGGCCACGGATTTGACATCTGGCCCGTAGAGATGTACCTGAACCTCTCCTTCGAATCCTTTGATATCACCGTAGGGCAACAGTTCATTTTTTGGGGACGAACCACATGGGTCAATCCAACGGATGTGTTGACAGGTTGGGATTTTTCAAACATGGCTTCCGAGATAGAGGATTACAGGCTTGCGCCCATTGCCGCAAGGCTAAACTGGTATTTAACCGATGACTTGAAATTGGACATTGTATGGCTGCCGGTGTTCAAGCCCAACAGGATACCCGGCATGCCTCCAGAGTCTCTTGGCAACCTTGACATTGTTGAATCAAGGGAATCACTCCCTGCACAGAATCCCGAAAACAGCGAGATAGGAATACGACTCTCCCATTCAGTATCCTCCTGGGCATTCGACTGGGCTCTTTGTGCTTATAAGGGCTTCGAAAGATTTCCCACGGTCCAGTTGTCTCCCGTCTTTACCCAGGGTCAGCAAGGCCCGGAAATGCAAGGGATGAGATGGGACTCTTCGTACCACAGGATGTGGATGGTTGGAGGAGATTTTGCAAAGGCCATGGGCTCGGTGCTTCTTCGTGGAGAGTTTGCCTACAAGGCATCAGACGACATGGCAGGAAACAACCCCATCATACAGAACCCGCGCATGGAATATGTCCTCGGCATATCCTATTTATTTACCCAAGAGATCGAATTGGGATTGCAGTACATCGGAAAGTGGTTATTCAACTATAGTCGCGAGGAAGAAATCACTGCAAAGCAAAGCATGGGATATCCGGATACATTTGCAGAAAAGCAGGCAGATCACCAGGCTTCCTTATTCTGCAAGCTCAAGCTGACAGATGACCTGGGTGCACAACTACTGGGCATCTACGATGCATCATACAGCGATTTTTTCATTTTGGGATTTCTCTGGTGGCAGCTGGCCGACAGTGTGAAAGCCTATCTGGGTGCAGTTGCATTTGGCGGAAGCGAAGATTCCACTCCTTTTGCACGTCAGAGATCATCCTCACAAGCTTTTCTGGAGATAAAGGTCAGCTACTGACCAACTACTTGTCTTTCATGCGCAATACCCAGATTTGAGGGTCTCCATATGCTGGTCCTCTGGGGCGACTGAACCCACTTTCTCCCATCATGGAATATGGCTTGGTACACCACCACTAAAGACCTCTTCCTGCGGTTCAGGCGCAGGTAAAATCTCATCACAATATGGACAGGGGATTCTCGGACGTGTCCTCGTCTTCAAGGGTTTTCGCTTCATGGCCTACAAGCTACCACTGTACACCGGACAAGGTAAACACATCTCCATCGTATTTTACGCTGGGATAAACGATGGCACGGCCTTCAGGAGAGATGTCATAGTCGAAAGTGTCGATATCCTTTATGGAAAGAAGCCTTTTGAAGTGGGAGCCGTTCTTTCGGACTGAGCACAATGTGCCACCCTGACCCGAGGCCTCCATGTAATATAGCGTTCTTGAGTTTGCTGACCATTTAATTCTTCTCATGGAGTGTCTGAAACTCATGCTGGTTGTCACTTTTTTAGTCCTTGAAGTTTTCAGGGAATACAGTCTCAGCTCAGACATGCCCATCTGTTTCAAAGAAGGGGCCCATCGGAATGCAACAAAGCGCGAATCGGGAGAAAGGGACGGATACATATAAATGCCCTCAGACTCTCCCAACTGTTTGGTCTTGCCGGTAGACATGTCCAGTATCCATAATCTCCTGCCATGCCCTTTTTCACGACGACCGGAAAAGACCACATGCCTGCAGTTGTTATCGGCAGAAGGTGACCACAGGCGATGGAATCCCTTGACCAAAGTCCTTGATTCACCCGATTCAATATACAGCAAGCCAAGATTCCGGCTATTGTTTTCAGTTTGCGCATAGACGATAGCGTCTTTTCCGCACCAGGTAAAATCACGCACTCCGTCCGGGAGATTGATTACCTGATCGTGATCATCGTCCACCGAATCTATAACCAAGACTCTCTTTTCCGGATTATCGGTGTCCCGGATGGATCGATAAGCGATCCTTCTTCCATCGGGAGACCAGGAAGGAAACCTGTCGATGTACTGATCATCTGAAACATTTTTTTGAACTTTTCCATCCAAGCTTAGGGTGGAAATATCAAGTCTTTTTGAAGAGGTCTGGAAAGCAACTGTACCCAAAGGCGATACGTCAGGCACCCTCTGCTCCTGGGTTGTACCTTGCGTCAAGGCAAAAGACTCTCCACCACTGGCCGGAACGCACCACAAAGACATGGTCCCGCTGCGACGTGACGAATACACGATCCACTTCCCGTTCATGGTCCATGTAGGGTCCGTGTTCTCGAACCTCTTGCTTGCACCATCGGAAGTAAGCATCCTCAAGGAATTCTTTCTTGTTACTATTCCTATATCACGGGTATGAAGAAAACCTGTCTGTCTTACCACCAGAACTATGGACTTTCCATCAGGTGACCACCTTGGTCTTTCATATGATTGCCCTGAATCTGAAGTGAGCAAGACGAGTTCATCACCTCCATGCAGGGAAGACTGGACAAGCTCGCTATTACCATCAGCGGTCTTTCGCACAAAGATGATCTTTTTACCATGGCAACAAATGTCCACTGGTCCAGAGGGCTTAAAAGGCAATTTTTCACTCTTGCCATCATCAACCACCTTGAAAACACCTGGCACATCATTTTCCAATGAAGTAAGCACCAGACTATTCTTTCCAAGCCAGGACATGCCCGAGAGTTCAAAATCCAGTGGGGCGCTCAGTTCAGCCACTAAGCGTACAGAAGGTTCAGCAAGCGAGCTGCTATATAAGTTCCCATCCCTGAAAAACGCCAGTAGCTTCCCGTCAGGAGACCATCTCGGAACCTGTTCCACATGACTGCTTGCTGCAAATGGCTTGATCTTTCTCTCCCCTTTCGGAGGTCCTTGGTGAATGGACCAAAGAACAAGCATTAATATTGAGGCCATGGCAAAAGCTGAAATCATCACACCCCAAAATAGCTTCTTTTTCTGAGAGACCTTGGAAAGATCTTCAGAATCTATGCCAAGTACCTTTGCAAAATCGCTTACAGAATTGGGACGAAGTTTGGGATTCTTCTCGAGGGATTTCATTATTATCTTGTTCACGGATACAGGCAGATCAGACGATACTTCAGTCAGCGGCTTTGGTGTAAGATCCACCTGCATCTGGGCAACTTCCTCGGGAGAATCACCCTCGAATGGGCAATGGCCAAGGAGCATCTCATAAACAATGATAGCCAATGAATAAATGTCCCCAGCAGGACCGACCTCGAACCCTTGTGCCTGCTCGGGAGACATGTACTCAGGTGTTCCTGCTACAAGCCCACTACGCTCGGCCGGTCCCCGATCTGCCAGGATCGCGATCCCGAAATCCATTATCACCACCCTGCCAGTGTCCCTTTCGATCATTATGTTGCCGGGTTTCAGGTCCCTGTGGGTAATACCCCTTGCGTGGGCTGCCTGCAAGCCACGGCTTATTCCCTCTACTATAGGCAAAACAGTCTCGAACTTTGCAGGAGCATTCAACTCGATCCATTGGGACAGAGACTGTCCTTCCACAAGCTCCATGCTCAGAAAAGTCTTCCCCTCCATCTGCAAAAATTCATGAATTCGACAAATGTTTGGGTGGGTTATGGAACGCGCAAGTTTCACCTCGCGTTTGAACATATCGAGAGAATCCGAATCATTGGCCAGACCAAGTCGGATGAACTTCAAGGCAACGTGCTCGTCCAAGGCCTTGTCCAATGCCTTGAAAACCTGACCCATCCCCCCCTCTCCGATAAGTTTCAGTATTTCGAATCGGCCACCAAGCAGATCGCCTATCTTTATAAGCGCTCTGGATTCATCAACGGAAATTGGGGCATCAGGATCCCACCTGACCTGGAAGACCTCCACTGGATTGCTTTTTCCCTTCACGTACACTGCATCATAAGCAAAGATATGGCTACTTAATGAGGTGTTCTCCAGAGCATCTCTAAGCTTTGCAGAGATCAGTATCATTTCTCCTGAAGCAAGGGCCTCTATCCTGGCAGCGGCGTTTACCACGTCTCCAAACAAATCATCACCTTGCAAGATCACTTCCCCGAAATTGATGCCAATCCTGACCCTTATCTTCTCCTGGCTATCCCTTTGGGCGTTGAATGATTTCAAGGCATTTTGCATGTCCACGGCACAGCGAACCGCATCAGCAGCATTTTGAAATGACGCCATTATGGCGTCACCTATGGTTTTGATTATCTCTCCCTTGGCTGATGTAACACAGGGAAACAGCAGTTCATTGTGCTGCTCAACCATGCTCATGCCGGATTCGTCACCGAACTTTTCAAAATAGGCAGTGGAACCAACGATGTCACTGAACAACACCGCCCTCGATGCTTTTCTGAAAGTAGTCCCTGAAGGCCTCGCCCTTTTGTATATGATCTCTTCAACGCTGTCAGAAGGAGAAATTTCTCTTCCTAAGATCGTCTTTTTCTCTCTCGTTGTTCTCATGTTGCTGTTATGACTCCATGCCGAATTCACGTCAGTGTCGCATATTTTCTGTTCTTCAAAAACCTTTTGCTCATTTTTTCGTCAGTACATTACTATTGGAGACTAAAAGCGCAAAAAAGAGTCCACGACAGTAAGGGAGAGAAAGCCATGAATGGTCCACTTATCCTCAGAGATTTTTTTAAAGACAAGGGATACAAGATCTTGAAGCTTTTGATGATCTCCTTGCTTGTAATCATTAGCGTACCATCGTTCCTTGGCTCGGGCTGTCAGGGGCCAGTTCGTACTTCTGCACTACAGGCTCGTCTGGAACTCGCCGCAGGACAGGTCATGGTTGACCAAGGTGGTCAAAAACAGGCCGCATTTTCAGAAACTGCACTCCTGAAAGACGCATCTGTAGAGACGGGAAAGGGCTCCAGAGCCCTTGTTCGTCTGTCCAACGGATCTGCCATCTTCATGCGATCGGACAGTGTCGTAAAACTTGGCTCAGATGACATTACCCTCATACGAGGGGAGCTTTGGCTGGACGCACCCCAAACCGAGCGGCAGAGCCTGGTGCTGCGTGTTGGAAAATCCCATATTCACGCTGTTGATACGGGTCTGTCCGTGAAAGAAAAGTCCGATGGGGTAAAAGTGTACGTAGCCAGAGGTGCTGCCACCATTACTGCACCGGGAGGCCGGGTGGAGGTTCAGGCAGGCGAACAGGCCACGGTATCTGGCAGTGACCCTCCCTCAGTTGAACCAGTGGCCTTTTGGGAGGACTGGACCGGCGGCATGGCTGACAACCGTGTCGTGGGTTCTTTGGCGGGTAGTGGAACAGGACGGATTTACGGCGTAGATCTATCGGCCCCGGAGGGCAGTCGAGCACAGGAGTTGGAGATCAGTCGACAGGTGGTACACGCAGTCATCCGCTCAGGCCTGGCTGAAACAGAAGTGGACCAGACCTTTTTCAATCCCTCAGAGCGCCCAGTGGAGGGCTGGTACTGGTTCACACTCCCACCGGATGCGAGTGTTACTGGATTTGCGGTTGAGACTAACGGCGAATTGGTGGAAGGTGAATTTATCGAACGCAAACAGGCAGCGGGACAATACCATGCAGCGGTCAGTGGTAGTCATGCCCCTGCCCTCCTCGAATGGATCGACTCACGGACCTTTCGCGCCAGGATATTCCCGGTGCCGGCGGTGGGTACTCGCAGGGTAGTACTGCGTTACCTTCAACTTCTTCCAGTAGTTGATGGCGTGTTGAGATACCTCTATCCCCTGCAGTCTCCCAAGCCTGTGCAAATAGGCGAATTTTCCCTCAGTGTGGATCTTGGCGAAGCCGGAACCCACATGCATATCACCACACTTGCCGACGCGACCATAGAAGCTGGAGGAAGGCTTGTGAGCATGAGGCGGTCTGGTTATGTTCCCTTGGCTGATTTTCTGCTGGAAGCAAAAGCAGAAGATCCCCCTGAACCCATTCGTGCTGTCCGAGCGAGCACCGATAGCGATACCGCTGACTACGTGATGATCAGGTATGCCCCGGACCTTGACTGGAGCAAGTCTGGCAACACAAACGGTGAAGTGGTTGTCGTAGTAGACACCTCAGCAGCTTCTGATAGTACGAGCAGGTCGGTCAAAGCTGCAGCAGCAGAGGCGATTCTCAGAGCACTTTCGGCAAATGACAAGTTTGCCCTGGTCTCCCTGGACGTCAAACCGACCGTGCTTCACCCCGCAGAGGGTCTGGCACAAGCCACAGATGAACAGATAACAATCGCCCTTGAGAATCTTGCCGATCATTCATCCGGAGGCGCCACAGATCTTTCCGCACTCTTTGATGTCTCCTTGGCAAGACTACACGGCAGCCAACAACCTGCGGTGATCTACATTGGAGACGGGATCGCCACGTCTGGTGAATTGAATGGAGACAAGCTGGTGGGCCGCCTTAGACACGCCCTGGCCACGTCCCGCGCGAGGCTTTTCACTGTAGGTGTTGGCCCCAATTCCAACAAGGCAATCTTGTCCATGCTGGCCCAGGCAGGGGGAGGCAGATCGTTTCAAATCGACACATCCAGTCAAGCGACACAAAGGGCCATGGACCTTGTGGCTGCCTTGAAAACACCCACGTTGACAGACTTTGAAATCGATCTCGGTGCTGGACTCGATGAGGTAATTTCCAACGCCAACGGTAAGGTAACAAATGGTCAGGAACTCGTCATCCTGGCCAGGTCTCACCATGATCTCCCTTCTGAAATAAAGGTAAAAGGAAGGCTTGGTTCTGAGGTGTTCGAACGATCCTACCCGGTAGCTGAAGATGATCAGGCGCTGGCACCCTTTGTGCCAAGGCTCTGGGCGTGGGCAGAAGTAAAGCAACTCCTGGGACAGGACAAGACCACAGGTGCCGTGCGTGGCAAGGTCATGAAGATGGGCATCGAATATGGTCTTGTCACACCATTTACATCTATTCTGGCGTTGGAAAGCGAGCAGGCATACCGCCAGCAAGGCATTCTTCGCATCCGTTCCGGGTTGAGAGGTCCTAGGTTGGGAGCCTTGACCAATCGCCAGGCTTCTGGGGCATTGGGCATCGCACAAGCTGTGGGATATGGCTGTGCCAAGTACGAAGCGGGGGAATCGTCGCCTGTGGCTTCTTCGCCTGTGGTGCAGCGGGAGACCAAGCAAAAGGTCATGGAATATACTCACAGAAATCTTGGCAATATTGGAGGAAAGAAATTTGCAAGCATACCGACAAAACCCGCCGATCCTGAAGCTCTGAAGGGAAGACCAAAAATGAGTCCCCTTCCTGCAGGTATACCTTTGAAAAAAGAATCCGGGCAAGGCCTTGCATCACCAACGAAAGGCGAACAATTGCTCGACAGGGCCAAGAAGCACTCCAGGTACAGGACGCCCGAATTTCGAAAGACTTGTTCAGATGCAGCAAGAAGGCCCCTGCGTCAGCGTGTGGTGCTATGGAAAAAACGTATACAGACAGCAAAATCGCCACAGGATCTGGTACACAGGTACCAGGCCGCCTGGTATGCCTGTGAGCTTCCTGACTGGCGTTCAGAGGCCACTTTCCTCAGGGTTCTCCAGCCAGCCATTAAAAACGAAGGTGCTGCATCCTATGTACTGGAATTTTTCAGGACCAGGCCAGATGTACAGAGATATCTTGCCAGGCTGATCCTCAGACGCACGGTGGATAAGAGGATCATCAAGGTGGTGGAGAGGATTCTTTTCAAAGGGAAGATAAACTGGGCAACGGTTGACATCGAGTTAAGCGAGTTGCCAAGTCCTGAGGTAAGGCTTGCGCACCTTCGCAGCATTTTGAATGATTCACCCAACGATCCCAACGGAACAATACGTCTAGTCCACCTCCTTGTGAAAACCAAAAGGATAGAAGAAGCCCTGTCTGTATGCCGCAAGCTAAGGGACGAAGGTCTTGCTACACCGTTTTTGGTCAGAGAGTTGGGAGACCTCCTGTCCGACCACAAGCTGGAAGAAGAAGCGGTAAGGACGTACTCTGAAATTGTTGAGTTTGATCCCAAATCCCTTGCATCGAGACGCTTATTGGGGGACATCTATCTCGCCCACGGATGGTATTCTCAGGCATACTTGCAATATAAGACCCTCGTTGAAAACAAACCCGACGAACCCCTGTTCCAGCTGAGACTTGCTAACGCAGCAGCGGGTGCGGGTCGGGTCGATGAGGCACTGAGAATAGAGCGTAGTGTCATCAGGGCTCCGGGACGCCCCGGGCCCAAGGACACCAGGTTGTGGGCAAAACTATGGTCTGCAGCCAGGCTTTCGGTGATGCTTGCAAATCCACCAAAGAACGCACCCAGGAATATCACCAAGTCCATCAAGTCCAAGCTCAAGGAGTTACAACTTTTCAGAGGCCCCAGTACGCTCGTCATGTTGACCTGGGAAGATCTCGGCTGTGACGTTGAACTCGATTCTGCCACGGCAACTGAACCAGACACCCTTGGCGAAAAGATCGACGCGTCTCGGGTAGGACTCAGCGCTGTCTTGATCTCAGGCAATGGGAAAGGCCGTCCAGAGCTTAGCGCCAACCTGAGAAGTCCTACCAGGGACAAACCCATCAAGCTCCTCAGGCATGATATTACCTGGACCGGCAAGGATTTTCAGGTTTCCACCACTAAACACATCATCGAACCAGGACAGAGCGGCGTGAGCCTATGAAATAGCGCAAAGGGTTGCTGAACCAAGGGCCACCTACAATATCAAAACTCCAGATGCCATGGAGCCAAGCGCAGAGCCATCAACATCGTTCACGTCATTTCTGCCAATGATACCGGTGCCTGACATCCATCAGTGTCCTGAAGTGGAAATTATACGAAGGAGCTATGCCAAAAACCTCTGTGCCTGTTGGGAAAGCTCATGTCCCGGGAATTTGTCCACGAGGAACTTGGCCAGCTTTTTGGCATCTTCTTTTGCTCCCAGGCCATCATGGAGAATCCTTGCCGCGTTGAAAAGAGCATCAGGGGTTCTGGTATCCTGCATGTTTTTCTTTACAGCTCTTCTGTATGAATGCACGGCACCCTTTAGATCTCCCGCACGTTCCAGGACTTGAGCCAGGTCCATCTCCTGGTCCGTGTCCAGCTCGGGAACACGGCCTGCGGCAATTATCTTCCTGTATGACTCGAGGGCTATTGAGTCGTTGCCCATTTTCAACGACCCCGACAATGCTTCTTCTGGCGTGGACTCCAGTTCCAGGGCTGCCGGTGGTTCAAAACTCGGCTGAACTTGCAACTCCTTTTGCACAAGCTGCTGGGACAGTTGGCCCATGGGTCTGGCCCTTGGCATGGCGGCCACAAGGTTTCCACCACCAGGAAGATCGAACAACTCGGCGTTTTGATGAATGAACCACCCCAGGACCATGAAATCCAATGTGGGTAATATCAACTTGATTGTGGACATTACCGGAGCCAATAACAACATAATAAACCCGCTATGGCCAGCCACTTTTATGGAAATTTTCAACAGAACCGGTTCTAAGGCGGCATTTCCGAAAAACACCACTGCGGTAAAAATGGCAATGCCCAAGTACTCTCCCGGAGCTCTCATGATGATGCCAAATACAGCGACTGGATTTGCAGCATTCAAGGCAGAGTCGGTAAGCGCAGCAAGAATGAAAGCCGCAGGAAGATACATGATTCCAACAATGACGATTGACAATATAACAGGATCTTTCCAGAGGCCGGACTTAGCAGAAGCGATGAATCCCGAAGGCGATGAAAAAATATATATCAAAAAAGGTATCCAGACAATGGCAGAGGCAAGGGTCATGCGCAGGGCTGCTGCCAACAAGTCCGAGAGTTCGTGTCCCATGTCTGACAAAGATGGAAGTTTCTCTTTTCCATCAGTGGAACCTTGCAGCACAAATATAAGGAAAGATCCCAATATACCTAAATAAAAAATCCATGCAAAAATAAACCCTAAAAATGGAACGATTGCCATGAAGCCAGCAATCAAAAGCATTACAGCCACCACAAAGAGTTTTCCAATTCCACCTAAGCTAAGTATCGCACCGAAAAACGCTGGAATTTTTCTCCACCACGGGTCTACAGGCCTCTCGACCATTATGGCCTTTGCAATGCCACCACAATGGATACACCTTATTACATCGCCCATCTTCTCCACATGGTCAGGGGCAGCGCAGGCAGTACAAAGAGCCTTTCCGCACTTTCCACACTCCCAGGCAGCACGGGCATTTTTATGCGTGGAGCATTTGATTACAGGACTGGCAGCACCATTTTTCATACGTCCCTCCAGGCTAAGGTCTATCATTAGCAAAGGTGATGACAGCATCACTGCTTTTTCGTATCTCATCCCAATTGCTGTTCATGGGGACAAAACCGAGATTTCGCCATCGTTGGAACTGGTCGTGGTAGTGGGGCGACAAGGGCCAGCCACTGCTGCCCGTGTCCACGATCCACTTTCCGTGTTCCATGTCCGCAAGATCCACGATCATTCTATATACAGGCCCATAATTCGCCCTGTAAGGAGTAGTTGGATGGCCCATGTCAAAGTGTGCTTTCCATACCGCATCCAGGGCTCCCGGAGCAGGTACCGGATCAAAGCTGAAAGCCGAGACCTTCTTGCCAAAGGTGTGCATGGGATGCATGTCGTGCAGCCTTCCCCATGTCCACTTTGAGGTATCCTGTCCATATTCAGAAGCCAACCAGTCAACAGCCCTGACAAAGGCCTTCTGTACCACAAAATCTCTATGTTCGACCTGTTCAGTGCTGCGATCATCCCAGACCACATGTGCCTTGTCAGGAAACCACCTATCCACCGCATTGGTGAAGTAACGCTGTTTCAGAAGGTAGTCGACTCCCCTTGGACCCACCTCGTCCTGCATGGCCCCTATGATACACTGCCGATATGTTACAAAAAATACGGTCGTTGCAACAGAGTCAACAGTTGCCCTGAAATCCCATTTTTCGAGTTTCTGCAAGGCATTCGCCTGCATGGTGCTGAGTTGAGTCATCTCATGAAGGTCCTGCAGCATCAGGGGTACCAAAGCTTTTGCCCTCTCGAGAAAAACATCTCCCTGAATCGAAGCGAAGGTAGAATAGTCGTGTTTGTTCTTTTCCCTGATCATCTCGCTTATGCGATCCAATCTGTATGATGGGGCAGAATCTATCTGGAAAAGCACATCACTTTTTTTGGGATCCATCATCAGGCTGTTGGCGTGGGCAAAAAAGTCCTTGCTCCCTCCCCTTGCCATAGGCATCTGTTTTTTTGTGAGCATTGTATTCCAGGCATATTCCTTCTTCCAGGCGGGAACAGGGAAAGTGCCCCTGAAGGCGGTTCTCAGTGGAATCTTTCCTGTTGCAAAAACAGCGATGGTGCCATTCAGGTCAGCCGCCATTATACTGTTTATGGGTGATGCCATATTCATCATGGCATCCCTGAGCTCCTCAACTGTCGTTGCACGATCGGCTTTGCGCAGACCGAGTATGCCCTTGCCCGCATTCATGGAGCCGGTATGTACGGAGATCAATGGAGCCCAATCAGGCAACACTTCCGGGTAGAGATCATTTATCAAAGATCCCCTTTTGGTCCTTCTCACAAGCCTCTTGACGGTTTTGTACTCGGATCCATCACGAACCTTGACCTCCAAAAGATCTTGAAAGATGGGCTCTGCTCCATCAGGACCCATGACCTTGTTCCCGTCACCCTCATCCAGTTTTTCGATATACAGGTCAGCGGCATCGGCCACGGCCGAGGTCATGCCCCATGCAACATGCCTGTTGTGTCCCATGAGCACCAGGGGTAGCCCTGGCACAGTTGCCCCGATCACATCCAGCCCCTCACAATGCAAGTGCTGTTGAAAGACGATGGAAGGAAGCATGTGCGGCAGGTGGGGATCGTTGCTCAACAAGGGTAAGCCGGATTTGCTCAGCGCACCACCCACCACCCATGCATTGGAAGCCCAATCCAGTTGAGACTTTCCAAACCA
>JALVPF010000166.1 GCA_027031935.1 Myxococcales bacterium
TGCTGCAGGTGCGTTCAGGCAGGTGGCATGGGGCTGCGCAGATCCCCTTCAGCAGGACACAGGCACCAGATGATGACCTGCTGAGGCAGTTTGTGCTTCAGCATTATTCGCCAGGCTCCTATCTCCCTTCCTTGCTGCTCTTGCCCGAATCTGCAGGAACGGACCAAGATTTGCTCCCACTGGCGGGCCTGCTTTTTGACAGGTTTGGACAGGGTGTCAAGGTTTCTGTACCCAGGCGGGGTGTAAAATGGGACATGGTCAGGATGGCCTGCGAAGGAGCAAAAGAAAGCTTCAGAGTCAGATTGGCAACATCATCGACTCTCAACAACAGGCTTGAAAGATTGCAATCCAGATTGGGCCTTTCCAGGATTCCGAGACGTATTGAATGTTTCGATATGTCCACCTCTCTTGGAAAGTCGAGTGTGGGGGCCATGGCTGTCATGCTCGACGGTGAGCCGGTCCCGTCAGAGTACCGAAGGTATAGAATCCGTTTTGCTGCACCGGATTCAGATGTGGACATGATGCGGGAAGTTTTGTCTAGACGGTTCCGTCCTGTTGTGGATGGTACGGAGGAAGGCCCTGATCTGGTGGTGGCGGACGGAGGTCGCGGTCAACTCAATGCCGTGCTCGCTCAGCTCAACGACCTTGGCCTGGATGACCTGGATGTGGTGTCCATAGCAAAAGGGGGGCAGGGAGCAGGCAGGCACAAGGCTGATAACGACAGGGTGTTCATTCCCGGCAGGAAGAACCCGGTTCGCCTCAGGTACGGCAGTGATGAATTGTTTTTGCTCAGTCGTGTAAGGGATGAGGCTCACAGAACTGCCATAAGCTATCACAGGCGTTTGAATCGCAAGGCCGGGGTCAGGAGTGTGCTCGACGACATAAAGGGAGTGGGGCCTGTGATACGCAAACGCCTTTTGCATGAATTTGGTGGTTTGGCGGGACTGAAAAATGCTTCCATCCAGGACTTGGGCGGGGTAAAAGGTGTGTCGGCACCATTGGCCAAGAGTATTTTTGAAAAATTGCGGGCATTGGATTCGAATTGAGGATGCCTACTGGAGGATAAGGTGAGAATTTATCCAAAGTTGATACCCACAATGGCACGGGAGATAGTTCAACTGTTGACCAAAGACGGCGACATAGAGGTTCTCCCCGAATCCATGGATGCCGCGAGAGAGGATTTTGCGTCCATAATCAGGCAGTATCAGATCCAGGAGGAGTCTGTCACCGACGACGCGAAGACGCTCCTCATTCGCAGAGACTGGCCAAGATCCAAGTTGGCGGAAGCCAAGCGTATAGTCGCTGCACAAAGGAGAATCCCTGTTGGCGATGATGGCGTGGATTTCATCATAAACCAGATGCTGGAATTCATGTTCATGTCCAACAATATCGAAGAGGTCTATGCGCAGGACCACACCATGCGAAAAAAAATTGTCACTATCCTGAGAAAGTATTTCAAGATCGACGAAGAGGTTGACAAAGAAGTGCGTGCCAAGCTCAAGCATCTACAGGAAGGCACTTCCGACTGGGAGATACAGTACAAGAGGGTCTTGGAGCAAGTGCGGCGCAGAAAAGGCCTTATATAAGCGCTAACTGACTCTATCTCTGCCACGCCTGCCCCGGGCCTACGAAAGATTCTGGTGGCTCTATTCGCAATACTCTGGACATTGTCGTTCTCGGCAAGTCGCGATGCTAAAAGTATGGTCCTGCTCGAGTAGTCTGTTTTATCGGGTAATGATCAATTCAGGAAGTTAGCTTCAACCTTGACGATTTTTCCTGCCTTGATCTGTATGATTTTCGTCTTCTCCTGATCCAGGGTGGGATTATACAGCCTGACAGTATGTTTTCCTGCTGAGAGTGCCTTGGGTGCCAGTGGCGTGGTTCCTATTTTTTTCCCGTCCACATATACATCCGCCCACGGCTTCGCCCTTACGAGGAGTTTTCCGCTGGAGGTCGAGAAGGTTATCCTCTTTCTGATGGTTTGGCCGGGTTTTGCCTGTATGCTGACCGTCTTTGTCTGGTTGAGGTCAGGGTTGACCAGCCTGAGAGTATGATTGCCAGCAGAAATATTCAGGTTTGTGACAGGCGTTTGTCCAACCGATTTTCCATCGATGAAGACGTTGGACCAGGGCTTGCTGTCCACGAAAAGTCTGGCTGTCTTTTGAGAGACCACTGAAGAGGAGCGGATTAGACGCGCGACTATACGTCTTTTTTCTCCCGGGGTAGGGCGTATGGTGTCAGACCATTTTTCGTATCCACTCATGGTAGCAGACAAGCTGTAAGTTTTGCCTGGCCTGAGCCTGATGGATGAACCCACCGACCTTCCATCCAGGTAAAATGAGGCACCCCTTGGTCTGGACTGGAGAGAAAAGACAGCATCGCGTTTTTTGACCGGTGATACCGAGACCTTTTCCAGGACAGCGCTCAGCTCAAGGGTCTCATTTTTCTTGAGTGTAAAGGATTTGGTCCAGTCCTTTCGTCCCTGCATGAACACGCGGAGAGAATGATTGGCACCAGCAGTGACGCGATCCACGTTCGCAGGAGTCTTCTGGCTCAAAAGCTGTCCGTCCAGTTCGATGCTTGCTCCTGATGGACTGGAATCGATTTTGACCCTGCCCCAGTTCCGCTTGTTTGCCTTCTTCAGTCTCGCGTTGAAAGAGCGTTCCTCTCCTGGATCATCCAGCTTGAAATGGGACGGCCACTTTGAATATCCGGCCTTGCTAACTTCCAGGTTGTAGAATGTACCTATTTTCAGATTCTTCACACTGCAGGGAGTTATACACTTTTGTTCGCCGTCTACAAAAACCTTGGCTCCTGATGGACTCGATGTGACCACTATACTCCCATCCTGAACCTGGGGGACAACTCCAGCGTCTATGTTGTTGTCATGAGGAGTACCCCCAAAAAACTTGTCGTAGAAAACATATCCACCTACACCGAGGGATGCGAACAGGAGCAGCATGACCAGGGTGAGCAAGAGGGGACTTTTTTTCTGAGGCCTGCGACCTGAAATTCCGCTCGCCTGGGTAGCCATGGATGTTGCTGCCTGGCCGGTCAGTTGCTCGACCCTGGAGATTCCTGTTGTGGGTCTGGGATAGATGGGCTGGGATGGAGAGATGGACGATGGCTGCGAGGGAGTCGCCGCTCCTGTTCCGGTTCCGGTGTCGTAGCTAGAGCCCAGGTCCACATCATCGAAAAGGAATGACTCCAGAGTCTCTCCGGATTTTTGTGCCCGTTCGATTTTTCTGAGGGAATCGAGCTTGTCCTTAAAAAGGTCTCTCATGAATGCAGAGAGGTGTACCGTAGAGGACATGATCCCCTGATTTTTCATGAACTCTTCAAGAGCCAGGTGCATCTGTAGAGCGTCCTGGAATCTGTCGTCAGGGTTTTTTTCCAGGGCCTTGAGGATGATGGCTTCGAGTTCAGCAGGTACCTGTTGGTTGATCTGTCTGGGAGGGGTTACCTCCCCCTCGGTGATTTCCTTGAGAATGATCAACTCGGATTTTTTCTTAAACAGCCTGACTCCTGTGGCCAACTCCCACAGAACGATACCCAGGGAAAAGAGGTCCGACCGGGCATCAATATGTCGCCCCAAGCATTGTTCCGGTGACATATATGCATATTTTCCCTTCAGCACACCGGACCTGGTCTCCTGATATTGCGTCGTGGCCTTGGCGATACCGAAATCAACAATCTTGGTCATGCCCTCAAAAGACACAAGAATATTCTGCGGGCTTATATCCCTGTGAACCACGTTGAGGGGATTGCCCATCATGTCTGTCTTTGTATGGGCGTGATAGAGCCCTTCACATGCCTGGGATATTATCTTGACCGTATGTTCCAGGGGGACTACCTGCTTGCGCTTCCTGCAAGCCTTTGAAATTGCTCTTAGATTTTCCCCCTGTATGTACTCCATGGCTATGAAATAAGTACCGGCTGCACGACCGAGATCAAATATCTGCACAATGTTTGGATGGGTCAGTTTAGCCGCCAACCTGGCCTCGTCGAGAAACATCTGCACAAACTCTTCATTGTTTGCCAGGTTGGGAAGGATCATTTTTATCACTACTCTCTTTTCAAATCCTTCCATACCCCTTTGTTTGGCAAGATGGATCTCGGCCATCCCGCCAGCGGCAATTTTTTTCAGGAGTTGATATTTTCCAAACTGCGTTCCCATGAATGCACGCCAGTTCCAAGCCATCTGAAGTTATAATTTTAAAGACAACGTTGATATGTTATTCACTGTAGTTTCATAGTGTCAACTTATTTTCCCGTAAATTCGCTTGACTTTTCACAGGGATCAACGATACAAAGATGTGGTTTGCAGCTTTATTTCAACAGCCCGTCAACCACGGGCGGAGGAGAGCCGTGCTATTGAATTTTGGTCGGCGTCCCGTGCTTTGCGTCGCGCTCAGTTTGTCATTTTTCTTCTGTAGTGTTCCCGCATTTGCCGCAAAGGCCAGAGCAGGAAAAAAAATCAATACGAGCAACAAAAGCGGGAAAGAGCTGCTTCAGGAAGCAAAAATTCTCTATGAGAACCTCCAATATCGTGAGGCCCTCAACATGCTCAAGGCAGCTATCAGGACCCGGGGCAACAAGCGAAGCGATATCGTAACCATTTATAAATATATGGCCTTTTCCTACATTGCCCTCGGAAAAAAGAAGCACGCCAGGAGAGCTTTCGAGTTGATGCTGAAGGTCAACCCCAACTATGAACTCAACCCGCTTTTGACCTCTCCAAAGATCCTGAATTTTTTCAATAAAGTTCGTGACGAGCAGCGCCGAAAAGATCGGGTGATAATGAAGCACACGCCCGTGACCGAATCCATTGCTTCAGCCAGAATCGAGGTGAAGGCATATGTAGTGGACCTGCACAAGAAGCTCAAGCACATGAGGCTTTATTTCAAACGTAGGGGAGATGCCAATTATTCCGTAACGGACATGCACGCATCACTCAAAGGAGCCAAAGCAAGAGGTGCAAAAACCTATATCGGAGTGATACCCTTCATCTGGACCGTGTACGAGGAGACAGAACTTTTCGTGGATTACTATATTGCAGCGCTGGACGCCAAGGGCAACTGGGTTGCAAACGCGGGAACCCCCAAGGAGCCCATCTCTTTCAGGATCAACCTGCTCGCTGGCGAATTGCCAGAAGGCGCGAGAAAAACCCCCCTCGTAAAATCATGGTGGTTCTGGACACTGGTGGGTGTGGGTGTGGCAGGCATTGGAGTCGGCGGTTATTTCCTGGTAGACTCCTTGACAGCAGCACCGGGCCTTCCGGACACCGGCGAGGCAGTCTTGGTATTTCATTGAGTTTAAGTTGCAAGGAGACCTAGCCGTGTCATATTTCCAAGAACAGGCCCGCAACAGTATAAAAAAAACAATCCCGGCTTTATTTTTGGTTTTTTGTTTGGCCTCGACTCTTCCCATGCTCTCATGTGGACCAGATCAGTCCTTTGACAGCATGTCGCTGACTCTCAATTTCTCACCGAAGGATATTCCAGCCGGCACTTTTCGTCTCAACGTGTATGTGTTGCCGAATTCCGTCATGATCAATCAGCAGGAAGAAGTTGTAAACTGTGACCTTTTCGTGGGTCCCACTGCCGACAAGAACGTATTTGATTACACGTCTTTTCTGGTTACAACTCCTATCCAGGTCACTTTCAATCCAGATGATGAGAATGCCATTTCTATAAAAGAGCTACCCGAGGGACTCTTGGTGTTTATAGTTGAAGCGGTGGATGAGCCAGGATCCCAACTGGCTCTTGGGTGTGGAATGGCTCAGATTGAAAGGGGCAAGAAGGTATTCATCTCCATCTATATGCAAGCTAGTTGATCTTCCTCCTCATTCGCCATCTCCCGAGCTTCAGGGCAGTTTTGAAAACTGCCCCCATGCAGGTCCGCGCAGACGGTCGGGGGGCCCCCCGAC
>JALVPF010000167.1 GCA_027031935.1 Myxococcales bacterium
TTAGGACACCGGGCTCTCAATCCGGGAACAGGGGTTCAAGTCCCCTTGGGGTCATCATTAGGCCGTTGGAGAAATCCGACGGCCTTTTTTCTCTTCTTTAAACAGTCAGACCTGTACAAAGGGGAAATGCATTGGAAGACATTACCAAGACTTCAGAAGCACGATCTGACGGGAAAACCTATGAGTTTTCGGATCTTCTGAAAATAATGTCCAGGCTGAGAGCCCCTGATGGCTGCCCATGGGACAGGCAGCAGACCCTGGAGTCCTTGAAGCCTTATCTCATTGAAGAATCTTACGAGGTACTCGACGCCATTGACCGGGGTGTGCCGGCAGACCACTGCGAAGAGTTGGGAGACGTGCTTCTTCAGATTGTTTTTCAAAGCCAAATCGCCATGGAAAACAACTGGTTTGACGCCAATGACGTGGTGGACACCATCTGCACAAAGCTCATAAGACGCCATCCGCATGTCTTCGGCAACGAAAAGGCAAGCACCCCTGAAGAGGTCGTCGAGCACTGGCAAAGGATAAAGGCAGCGGAAAAAAAAGAACGACACGAATCAGCAGAAAAGCAAACGCCAAGCGCCCTTGACGGTATTCCCGCGAGCTATCCACCTCTTTTGGCAGCAGACAGACTGAGCCGAAAGGCTGCAAAAGTCGGATTCGACTGGCAGTCGTATGAAGAGGTTTGGAAAAAAGTCAACGAGGAGATGCAAGAGCTTCAAGAGGCCATGGCCCTGGCTGAAGACGATGAGAGCAGAAATGAGAAGATCACCTGGGAATTGGGTGACCTGATGTTCGCACTGGTAAACCTCTCGAGACACCTGAACATCGATTCATCAGAATCTCTGAGGAAAGCCAACCAGAGATTCAACGACCGATTCAGGTTGGTGGAGTTGACAGCAAAGTCAAAAGGAATCGATATTTCCAGTGCTGATTTGGAAAGCCTGGAACAGCTGTGGCAGGAAGCGAAAAACAAGCTGAAAACGCAAGAACAAGAGCCCTGAACCACAAAAATTCACTTATCCAACAAAAGCTGTGGAAAAGCTGTGGAAAGACCTGTTAGAAAGGCCTTTAAGGGGTAGGATATCATCACTTTGCGTTGGTTTGCACATGTTTTGTTCATCAATATTCTTCTTTAATCATAGATAATTACACCTCGTTTTTCCACAGCGCACAGCAAGCTTCTGAAGATGCAAGAAAAATACTGAGTCAAATTTTACACTGTTGGCAACTGGCAACAATAACGGGGTTTTCCACAGGCTGACAAGAGGATCCTTACAGCCTCAATGAAAGCAAACTCCAGGCCCTGTCAACTCGTTGAAACTGGCCATGTTGAACATGACAGGACTACAGGACTCTACTGCCTGAAGCCCTCCAAACAAGACATGATTCAACGTACAACGGAAAGTCGCTGAAGGCATGCGGGATACCGCTTCAGATTCAGGAAAGTACTTGCCAGAAAATCCAGTGAACCCCAAATCTCACACCCTTTAAAATCAGGTTTCCCAGATCGTTTGTGGGGTCACGAAGATGCAAGGAATCGCTCACAGTCAACGATTGCCCACGTCGAGGCCTCACCTTACCGAAAAAGATTCTGCAGCATAGCCACACAGATGGCAAGCGAGGTGGGAAATCTGGATGAACCTCCATGTTGCACTGAAACACCAACTGTGTATATCCTTGTCAAAACTGTTGTTCATTTATTGAAGTGAAGGATAATTCATTTGGAGGATTATCCCATGCGGATTTTGGGTATTTTGTCATTTGGTGTATTGATTCTTGTTGCATCTCCAAATGCAATAGCCAGGTCTTCACAAACCGACAAGATAATCAAGAAAGCTGTTGATGCATACGCTGACCTGGATTTTGAAAAAGCCCTAGTGTTCATGAAAAAAGCCGAGGCACAGACCGGAAACTCACGAGACCAACTATCGCGTATCTACGAAATCATGGGGATTTGCCAATCCTCCCTTGGTCAGTACGATGAGGCACGCAAGACTTTTCTTAAACTTCTTTCTCTGGATCCTTCATTCAGGTTGGGTACTGAGATTTCCCCCCGCGTGAAAAGACCCTTTATTGAGCTGCAGAAACAAAGCCCAAGCAGGTTTGAAGTACGTTTGATTCCCCCAGCCGGAGCATGGAAAGGCAAACCCATAAGTCTGTCTTTTGAAGTAGTTGGAGACCCGGCGAACATGCTTCGCTATATCAAGGTCTGGTATAAGCTAGCTGGTCAGAAAAAATACAGCATCATAAGGACCAGGATCAAAACCGATCAAAGAAGAACGATCAAGAGACGTTTCCTGGTCAGCATCCCCCCTCCTTTCGTCAAAGGCGATAAAGCTACGCTCATGTGGTACGCAACGGCAGAAGGCGAAAACTACTCGACATTACAACATTTCAACGACGCTCGGCACCCTGCGGAGCTTGTCATAACGGATAGGGCGAAGGCAACCCTGACCTCCTCAACCCCTTGGTACAAGCGCTGGTGGATCTGGACAATAGTGGGTAGTGTGGCGGTTGCTGGTGCCGCCACAGCAGCAGTATTGGCCACCAACTCAACCGGCAATGGCCCCTTCGATTTTAATGTCAGCTTCAGTACTGCCAAGTAGCGACAGCACAAAAATGAAAAAAATCAAACCACATGGTATTGTGTTTGAGAGAGTGAAAAATTTGCCTGAAGGATAGAGTTTTGGGAGTTGGTCCCTGAAATGTCAGAGAACACAAACAGGCAATTCGGAAAATATCACCTGATATCTCATCTCGCTACAGGTGGTATGGCTGACATCTATCTGGCGTCTCAGAAAAGTATCGGTGGTTTCGAAAAGCTGCTGGTGATCAAAAGAATTCTTCCCAATTTGGCGAAAGACAAAAAGTTCATAGAGATGTTTCTTGATGAAGCGAGGATTGCAGCCCAGCTAAACCACCCAAATGTGATCCAGATTTTCGATCTAGGTCAGGTCCAGGGTAGATTTTTCATTGCCATGGAATACCTCTCAGGAGAAAGTCTATCGTTTGTTGTCAAAAGCTGTCTGAAAAACAACATCACTATACCTAGCCACTTGGTCGCTGGCATGATCATGCAAGCTGCCGAGGGCTTGCACCATGCTCACACCATGACATCGCCAGACGGTACTCACCTTCGCATCGTTCACCGAGATATAAGTCCACAAAACATCTTCGTTCAGTACGACGGTGGAGTAAAGGTGGTGGACTTCGGGATCGCTACTGCCACATCTCGCAGCACCAAGACCAAGACCGGAACCCTGAAGGGAAAATACGCATACATGTCCCCGGAGCAGGTTCTGGGATTGGAACTAGATGGTCGATCCGATGTGTTCTCCCTAGGTATTGTTTTCTGGGAATGTCTTGTAGGAAGAAAGCTGTTCAACAAAAGAAATGATCTGGAACTGCTCAATTCTGTCGTTGGAACAGATGCCCCATCTCCTAAGGATGTCAACCCCTCGGTCCCACAAGAACTCGCAGACATTGCGCTGAAAGCCTTGGCCAGAAGACGAGAGGAAAGATATCAGTCCGCTGCGGAATTTCGCCATGATCTTGCCTCGTATCTCAGAACCATCTCCAAAGACAGCGATACCATGGCCGTTAGCCGTTTCATGCAGGGGTCCTTTGCAGAGAGAATCAAAAAAAAGAGGGCTATAATCGAAAACGCAAAGAGACTGGAGACCGAATTGGGTGACACCTTGTTCGGCGATCTGGAAAGCTATGTATCGGACACGGAAATTTCCGTACCTAATTCCGCCCCTGACATTTCCGACAGGGCTCCATCTCTGGTTTCTCAAAAGGGGCACAAGACACTGTGGTTCGTTTTCTTCTTTCTCCTGGTCCTCATAGGGGCTTCAACTGGATACTTGCTCTCTGACAATAACGATAGTCAAAACACGAACTCGGTCATTTCAGACGCAGGAATAGAAGCCGAAAGTGACAATGGACATAATCCCCCCCAAGCTGGCACCAGACTCAATATTGCCAAACTGGACGATAGTCGTGCAGACGGAGGCCAAGAGCTTCCTGATGCTGGCATATTGATGGCCTCATCCAAAGCTGATTCACAAAATGCAGAGGCCGACCACAAGAAAAACGGCCATTCAGCCAAACACCGACTGGCATTTCTGAAAAAAAAAAAAAAAAAGAGAAAAAAGCCCAACAGAGTTTTGCATATTTCCAAAACTTCCAAAAAAGATGCCATCAAGCACAAGCCAAAGGAACATAGTGCTCAATCGGGACTATCTGGCAAGCTCAGGTTGATGACTACGCCATGGTCAAACGTTTTCTACAAAGGAAAGGACCTTGGCCAAACTCCACTGGTTGACGTTGAATTTCCTGCGGGACCGGTCAAGTTGAGGTTGGTCAACAAGGGAGCTGGAATTGATCGGGTGATTGTCGTAAACATCAAACCTGGTAAAAAAAACGTCTTCCGCAAAAGCCTTTACTGATTTCAATTTAGGATCCGAGTCCTTCGTCTTGGTAAGATAGTAACCGAAATGACTTATAGGGCTACATTCGCTAAACTTCTGACCAGTGAGCAAGGCGTACACAGTTTGTTGGCTCTCATCGATAAAGATACTCGATTCGGCTATCGTATATCCATACCCTCAACCGATCCCAAGCGCTGAGATCATGAACGATTCCACAAGTGTTTTCAAGAGCACCTTTCGTCAGGTCTTGATTTCCATTTCATAATACTCGCCTATGCTTGAGCAACATTAACCTCAATACGAAATCTTTCATAGGAGTATTCACTTTTGTTCTATAATGAAGGATGACCGCACGAAAGAAGTATCAGTTGTGGACACTGGAGACTGTCTCCTCAATCTCCTTTGCACAACGTTCGGGAGCCTGGCACATGATCATGTGACCACCACCCTCTATAGCCACAAATCTGCTTGGACTGCCCGCTGCAATCATCAGCTCGTGTATCCTGCGAGCGTGGCGAAGGGGAACAATCTGGTCCTTTGTTCCATGTATGAACACGGTTGGTACCCTGATCCTGGTGTCCTCGTCTTCCAGGACCATGCAAGGATTACCACGGGTGACCCGCACCATGTTTTGCAGGACCTCGGTATTTTTACAGAGCAGTTCGTATTCCTGATCAAGCTCTGCTTGCATTGCATTGATTGGCGAATAATTGAGATCCATGAAATGTCGAACAAGGGATTTTCCAATACTGCACGGCAAGGATGGCAAAAGACGACCAGCAGCTGCGAGCAGAGCCTCGATACCGGGCAAAGGAAACAGTCGATAGGTCAGATGCGCAGGAGCACCCAGGGTACCAAGGAGTACTAGCGCCCTGACCCTATCTGGCCAAAAGCGTGCCAGGCGCTGTGCCACACCACCCCCATGACTGTGACCCACAAACACGGCGTCAGACCAGCCCAGGTGCTCCAGCATGCAAAGGGCCACCTCCGCCAACGAATCCATCTCCAGCACCTCCAGGTTTGCAGGTGTGGGACTTCTTCCGAAACCCGGTGCGTCAAACAACGCCACGTCACCCATCTGAAGCAACAGTGGGTAAAGCCCCTGCATATCGAGCATGGACCCCGGGTTGCCATGGAGAAGAACGAATCGCGCCTTTCCATGACCTTCAAAAGTACTGGCAATTACTTCAATCTCGCCATGGGATGTCAAAAGCGACATGGCCCGTGATTTGGTGTATACAGATGGTATTGCTTTTGCATCAGGCATGCGGATTTCCAGCCGTCACCACTAGTTGCAAGGTTTGTCGTAACTGAGTGTCAGGACCTCTGGTTATCATTGATCAATGATTAGCATGGGCAAGTATCGCTTGGCAACACGCTCCATCAAACTCAAATCTCCCATACTCCGAAACCAGGAACAAGTAATAAACAAATCCGCAGTCCTTGACAAGATTGCAGACAGGCCTGAGGATTGTATGAAGC
>JALVPF010000168.1 GCA_027031935.1 Myxococcales bacterium
CCGATGATCTCGCCGTAGCGCATGGAGTCCAGCCGCTGGGCCAGGTCCTGATTATCCAGGCGCAGTTCATTGAGCAGCAGCGCATTCTGCACCAGCAGCGAAGCCTGGGAGGCAAAGACGGTGAGGATCTCCAGGGAGGACTCGTCAAAGAGGTTCACCAGGTTGTCGTTTCCCACGTACAGCAAACCGAACAGGCTTCCCTTTTCCACCAAGGGCGCCACCATGACCGAGCACAACTTCAGGTTGATGACAGAGGCCGAGTTCTTGAACTCCTCGTCGTTGAGAGCGTCCGAGACGATCAGGGGCTGGCGGCTCTTGACCACCCTGGCCACGATGGAATCCGACACCTGCCTGACGGCATCCTCTATGTTCTCACGCCTGAGGTTGCGCGCTGCCTTTACCTGTAGTTCGCCGCCCTCGAGCAAAATAATCATCCCCTTGTCGGCCCTTGTCAGTTCGATGACAGCATCCAACAAGCCCCCGAGCAGACCCTGGAGATCGTCCGGTCCCACGAGCCTCCTGGAGAAGTCCACCATCTTCCTGTATGCGTCCAGCCTGGCCTGCTGGACCTGTTCGTCTTCTGCCAGGGGCTCGTCGTAAAGATTGAACACCAAGGTCGCATCTCCCAAGCTGATCTCGTCCAGGTGACCCAGGCGACAGGATTTGACCTTTTTTCCGTTGACCATGACCGCGGAGTTCTTCTCAAGCTGCGAGATGGTAAAATGCTTTCCATCAAAATGAATATGCGCGTGGGTCTGCGTAAGGCCAAAGTCGGTTATGGCCACATCACACTCGGCCGCGTCACCTATGGTAGTGACCCGCTTGAAGATCTGTATGCTCTTGGGGCGGCTGGCTCCCTTGGGTTTATAGCTGAGACTCGGCATGTTGTTCGCTCCTTTGCACATTAATCGTTCAAAACCGGACAAGCACCTGCAGACCTGCACCGTTTGAAAACAATCCCGGTCCGATCACGGTAGATGTCCCGGGCGATCCAAAAGACCGGGTATCTGAAGCCTTATCACGGGAATCACCCCCAAAAGAATCAGAACCGGAAGAATCAGACCCGGTAGAATCACCGCCGGAAGAATTGGGAGACTGTACCTCCTCCCGTACCCGTTGAAAGGGCTCCACCACCTGCGGCTGGAAATCCACCCACGCGTCTATGACACCATAGATGTAAAGGCCCACAAAGACCCCGAGGGACGCATACTGTGTCATGCGCAAACCCTCTGCGATGGACGGGTCCGTATATCCACCGCCTTTCTCCTCCAGGCCCCAGCGAAGAGACCAGGAGAGCATGTTGGCAAGCAGGGCCAGGCCCTGCGTGGAAGCCAGGGTTATGCCCAGGGCGGTGTCACCATTTTGAAACTGTCCCATGCCAAAGGGCAGAAAGACCATCACGTAGGATTTTTGTGTGATGGTGCGCTCCAGGTATATCCTGCGGACCACCGAAGGGTGCTTTTGTTTTTTCTCCGCCGCCCTCTGGGCTGCGATGCGCTCCCGCTCTATCTGATCCAGTCTGTCCTTCATCTTTGGGTCTTTCCATATCTCATCGAAGAAGCGCACCGCCGGAGGAGGCACCAGAAAGCTATCCAGCCTGTGTTTGGGCCTCAAATACAAAAGGGCCTTGAACTCTTCGCGGGCCTTGTCCTTTCGCCCGGTATAGAAATATGCCAGGCCCAACATCTCCCTGGCCTTGACTATGTTCTGCTCGCTGGTCAGTTGCACCTGTGGATACAGCAGGGAGTCGAGCAACTCTATGGCCTTTGAAAAGTTCTTGTACTCGAACTGCAGGCGAGCCGACGAAAAGCGCTCGGTGACAGAATCCGCAAAAGCGGTGCCTGTGAAGAAAATGCCAAGTAAAAGCACGAGGCCCGCTCTCCTGACCATGGCGTTCATGGCCCTGTCCCCTCCTCACCCGAAGCCCGTTCGCCCCGGACGAATTCATCCTTCTTCACGGACCTGACAGTGGAGCGTCCAGCCGTTACCCTGAGCCTGGTGCGCATCTCTCCGGCCTTTGGATGACGAAGACGCAGCTTTACCTCGGGCCTGGGGTTTCGACCTTCTATGGGAATTACGATGGGATTGGCCTTGGTGTCGGATGCAGTACCCTTGAACTTGCCGTCCACGAAGACCAGGGCGTCCGGGTACGAGCAGTCCACCACCAGGGTGGCCGGCTTGAACTTCAGGCGCTTGCGATACTTCACTACCTGGTCCGGCCTGGTCTCCTTGGGTACGAGGGCGGTAAACTCCAGGGTCTGGCAAGTGTCGTTGTTGACCACCACCTTGTGTGGACCCGGCTCAAGCCTTGCCTCGGCCACCAGTCCGTTGTTCTTGTCATCGAGCACAGCCACCTGCCTGCCGTCGATGGACACGCTCTGGAAGTAAGGTTGAACGATTATCTGCACCGGCTGAGGCAGCACCTTGGGTGTTTTGGCCTGGTGATGCATGGCCAGGCGCGGGTCTGTCTTTCGCACGATGGGAGAAGGGTCCATGGGGCTTTTGCCCTCCTGCGGTCTGTTCTCATCGGACTTGTTCCTCGTGCCTGCATCAGGTGCAGAAGACACCACGGACGTGGAGCTAGACGTGGAGCTACCGTCCCCGGTCTGGCTTGCGCTCGGGGCCCCTGCGTCCGGAAAGTTCCGGCCGGTTTTTGTCGGGTGAAGCACCTTGTTCACCATGCCATGTCCCTGCGTCTCATGAAACACGACCCAGGCACCAAAGAAGATGATGCCAAGAGCCGCAGCAGCGCCACCCGACCAGGCTGCGATCTTCACGAGCCGCTTCCTGCGTTCCAGTCCTTTCAGCAATGACAGGGCTTCAGGATGCCCAGGCACCATGGCCAAAAGCCTGTCCAAGTCCTCCAGGGCAGGTCTGAAGTCCTTGGATGCTATCAGTCCCTTCGCCCTTTCCAGCAGTCGGATCTGTACCATGGGGCGAAGTTTTTCCAGGTAGGATTCGGGATGTTCGAAAAACTCTTCCAGTTCGTGATCCGCAGAATCCAGGTGCAGGTACTCCAGCTGAGACAGCAGTGTCTGTCTCAACTCGACAGCGGAGGAAAAACGTGCCTCCGGGTCGTTTGCCAAAGCGCGCTTTATTATCCTGCCAAGGTCAGAGCCCAGTTCCGGGTTGACCATCTGCGGGTCTGGAAACTTACCCTCTATGATGCGCCTCAAGACCTGGTGGGGATTGGTCCCTGTAAATGGCAAGCTCCCCGTGGCCATCCAGTACAGGATGGTCCCCAGGGAAAACAGGTCGCTGCGCGCGTCCAGTTCCCTTCCCTCCAGCATCTCCGGGGCCATGTGAGCAGGAGAACCGAGAATGGAACCCGTCACGGTCATCTGCTCGTGCTGATCGATGACCTTGGCTATGCCGAAGTCCATGAGTTTCAGACTTCCCTCCTTGGTGATCATCATGTTTTCCGGTTTCAGGTCCCTGTGTATGACCCCAGCCTGATGAGCGTGAGAGATTGCATCGCAAATCTCTACCGCTATGAGGGCAGCTATCTCGGGAAAGAAGCTCTTGTTGTCCTCCATGAATTGCTTGAGGGTAGAGCCCTCGATGAACTCGGTGACTATGTACGAAACACCATCCTTTTCAGACCCGTCATCGAAATCAAAAATTTCGATTATGTTCCTGTGGTGCAGCTTTGCCACGGCCCGGGCCTCCTGGCGAAACCTGGCACGGGCTTCAGGAGTGGAGGCGAGATGGGGATGGAGCACCTTGATGGCCACCTGTCGATCCAGGGTGCGATCCCGGCCCCTGTAAACCACGGCCATGCCACCGCGACCCACTTCCTCGATGACCCGGTAGCGTTCGAGATGCTCCAGGTTGGAATCCAATTCATACTCCCGTCACAAGTCCAACCGTGTCGGTATTGTCATACCACAACGGCTGGGATATTAGAACACAAGCAGGATCAAAACAAAAGCGATCTCTCCAGCCGGACAAGAGAAATCCATAAAATCCTCCAGACGGGTATGATCTCAAATGCAGGCCACCTGGTGTTGGACGAAACAGGCAAGGGAAAAGATCCCGGTATGTTTGCAGGCTGTGGATGAAGGCTATGGTCCAGCGCGATTCAGGAACCCACCAGTTCGAAGGGGGCCCAATAGAAAGGATGGGAAAACCTGTGGCTGGATTTCATGGCGCGCTGCGCGCGAGCCAGGGCAGCGCGTGGGCTAAGCCCCTTTTTTATGGCACCATAGAAAGCCTTTACGAACTGCATGGAAGCAGAGTCTGAAATGGGCCACAGGCTGGCCACGAGGGAGGGTGTGCCGGCATGTAAAAAGGCCCTGGTAAAGCCCACTATCTCCTCTCCGCCAGCCACCTTGACCTTGCCCGAGGAGCAGGCCGACAGTACCACCAGGCGTGAACGAGACAGGTCCAGGCCGAGGATATCCATGGCGGACAGGTGCTCGCCATGGGGGGTCTTTCCGGACAGGGCAAGATAGGAGTCCATGGGTCTTGCGGGTAAAAACACTCCATGGGAGGCCAGGTGAATGATGGATGAGTCCACGCCTTCTCCCTCCACCGACTCCTTGGTGGCGCGTGGGCCTGTCCTTACCTTGGCATTGGTAAACAGCTTGCCCAGTTCCATGGCCTCCTGGGCTGCGGCAGGCAGGGGTTCGAGATCCGTGACCGGGTTACCCAGGGCGAACACGTCCGGACGACGAAGCTTTTTGTGATAGTTGTGTTCAGACCTTATCATCACCAGGGCCGAGGCCGAAGGACTGACTACCATCTCCCACCTGTCTACAGCATAGAGCTTTCCGTCATACAGAGTCTGGAAGGGCACATAATGCAGGGGTCCCCAAGGCACTATTACGAGGCTGTGCAGAGACGTTAGGTGCCTGGAAATGGGCCCCAAGGTAAGGTCCCAGAGGCGCCCGGCCTTTTTCCGTACCTTCGCCTCCCCATCATCAGGACGCCGCAGCTTGCGAAGGAGATCCTCGGTTCGCCTGGTCAACATGGTCTCGCTCACATCCACAGAGGCCGAGTGGAAAGCAGAGGACGTGACCAGAAAAATTTCCAGCCTCTTGCCATCGTGGAAAAACGAAACCAGCCCCTCATGGGGTCTTAAGACTTTTTGCACATCTCGTACGCCGGCAGGGTTTACCGTCACCAGCGACAGCCAGCCCTTGGCCGGATCCCTTTCGCGACTTGTCTCGTGGTGGCGCGTGAAGGAGAGTTTCTTTTCCAGGCTTGAAGCAGCTGGATCCTGGAAGTCCGAGACCATGGGAGGCAGAGCTGCGAGCATCTTTGCCCGTGCACTTTGGAGCTTGCTGTTGATGGCCTTGTTGCCCAGGTGGATCTGTCTCTCTCCCAACATGTCCAGAAAGGCGCGACCCCTGGCACGCTCTGAGACGAAAAAGGCCTCAGGCTGTTGACCTGAAGAGGCAAGAGACCATATGGCCTGGGAATAGAGCCTCTTTTTGGCAGCGGAAAAAGATCTCCTGGCACCTTCCGCTCCCACCTTGGAGCGCAAGACCTCCACCATGTCCATGGATTTTCCGAAGGCCTTGGCAGCGCTTTTGCTGCGGCCCAGCCCAAACAGCGCCCTGCCCTTTTCGCACAAGGCCTGCCAATAGGCATCGGCCTGGGAAGCCGGATCCAACATGGCAAGAGCTTTTTCAGAGTACGAAAGAGCCTTGGAATGCTCGCCGGAATCGTTCATGATCTCCGCCAGGTTGGTCAGGGCGATGGAGGCTGCGTCATCAGAGCCTTTCTGCCGTCTGGACGAATTGCCTGCCACATGTTCTAGGATTTTCACAGCGTCCTGTTTTTTTCCGGAAGCGAGCAGATACAGCGCCCGGTTCAGTTCCAGCTTCTGTTCCAGTATACTCTTTCGCGTCCCTTTCAAACCGTCCACCAAGGCCGTGGCCTCATGCAATAGCCCTGGTACCACATCCAGCTTGCCCGCAAACACCCGGCAGTGGACCAGCCCCACGAGGGTCTTTGCCCTTAGTTCCGGAAAATCACTGAACAGGTCCGAAGCCTTGGTATACTCGGCGGCAGCGCGATCATATTGACCGAGGTAAAACAATGCCTGTGCAGCGTTTGCCAGGGCCATGCCACGAAGCGCTCCGGCATTGGCAAAGCTCTTCAAGGCTCCGGCCGAACGTTTCAGGAGCCTGACCGCCGACCAGAAATCCCCCTGGTCCATGGCATCGAGGCCCCTGAGGCCCAAGGCCCTTGCTGCCAACCACCCGTCGGTCAAGGTGAGCACATCCATGATTTGATCCAGCGCACGAGCAGCACCTTCCTGTTGGAGGATCACACCAGCATAAGACGCCAGGTAGGTAAACAGCACAGAGACCCGCGACCTTAGCCCTGCCTTGTCGGCCAGAAAAACGAGCCGCTTTTGGGCAGCGGGAAGATCCGCATGAAACTCCTCAGCAGGTCGGGTAAGGGAAAAATCCAGGTCGGGGGCAGCGAGGCTCTTGGTGTCGAACTCTTCGCACTGTCTTGCCAGGTGCGAAAAGCGGGGGTCTTTGGTGAGCCCAAGGATCATCATGGTGTCCCTGGTATTTTTCAGGGCATGGCCGATGGACTTCCTGGTGGCATCGTCAAAGGATCCGCCCTGCCCGGAGTCCACCACCGCAGACAGGGCCATGCCAGCTTTGACCTGAGAATCCTGGTCCAGGATTCTCCTGGCCAGGTCGACCGCCCTCAGGCATGTTTTCACGGACGAAGGATGGGAAAGAAGTTTCTGCAGCTTTGGCCGCCACCTGGCCGCAAGGCTCTCCCTTAGAGCATCGGCCTGGATTCTGGCCACATGGCCCAGGGCCTCGGAGGCCACGGACGCATCCAATCCCCAAGCCCTGGAGTTGTCATGTAGCTCCTTCAAAAACTCCATGAGCGCTTTATCCGAGCCATCCTGCATGGAGACACCGGGTTCCAGCGCACCCACATATTTGCCCAGCGCACGCCCCGCCTCTTTTGATGCGTCCAGACAAGCTTGCACATCGTCTCCCACCAGACAGATTACCTCAGCCACCTGCCCGAGAATGAGCTTGCTCACCTGCGATTTTTCGCCTCTTTCGCCCATGGCCAGTCCATATTGCTCCAGCGCCTGCTGGTAGAGGCTTCGGGTCTGTTGGGATAGATCATCATCGGCGCGAGCCTGCCCACAAAATTCCACCAGGAGCACAAGCGCGAAGAATGAAAGCATCAAGTGTGTATTTCTGTTCATTCAATAGATAATACGGAAAAAGCTGGGAAAATCCCATAGGTCAGATGAAATTTTTTTCAGCACAGATCTTCTGTATCCAGTTGCCGATGAGGTTTAGCAACACATCCGGTTCAAAGGGTTTTGCGATGAAATCATCCATGCCGGCCTCGAAACATTTTCTTTTCTCCTCGTCGAGGGCATGGGCTGTCAGAGCCAGGACAGGAACACGTCTTGAACCAGTGTTCATGTCTCTGATGATCCTCGTAGCCTCCAGTCCATCCATGACCGGCATCTGTATGTCCATCAACACCAGGTCGTAATCACCGGACTTGAACTCGTTTACTGCCTCCTGGCCATTGGACACCACATTGATCGAGTAGTCGTCATTAGAAAGCACCGCTCGTAACAGCTCCTGGCCTATCCTGTCATCCTCCGCAACCAGCAGGCGATATTTGTGACCAGGCAGAGGCGAGGAGACCTGCTCTGCCGGGATGTCCACTCTGAACAAGGAACCCTCGTCCGGGACGCTGGATAAGTGGATTTCCCCGCCCATCAATGTCACCAGTTCCTTGCAAAGAGCAAGGCCCAGGCCGGATCCGCTCACCTGCTCCGAGAGCAAAAGTTCCGGTTTTGAAAAAGGTCTGAACACCTGCTGCTGCAGACTTGGCGCGATGCCTCTACCTGTGTCCTCTACCTCGAAGCTCAGTACTTCCTCCTGCCACATCATCTTCAGGTGCACGGAGCCGTGCTCGGTGAACTTGAAGGCGTTGTCCAGCAAATTTGTAATCACCTGTCTGATCCTGAAAACATCCCCTACGAGATTTTGGGGAATGTCGCCTTGCGTGGTGGCGATCAAATCTATCGACAGGTCCTCCGCCCTTTGCTCAAAGGATTCGTTCAACTCGGCAAACAGTTGGGCAGGACTGAACGGTGCCTGTGTCATACTCATCTTGCCGGATTCGACGGAGGAAAAATCCAGCACATCATCCACCAGAGAGAGAAGTTGCCTCGCACTATCCCTGACAGCGCCCAGGTTCTTCCTGTTAGCCTCTGTCAGTTCTCCCTTCAGGGTCACCTCTGTCAGACCTATTACGGCATTGAGGGGGGTGCGCAACTCGTGACTCATGTTGGCGAGAAAACGGCTTTTGGCCTCGTTGGCTACCTCCGCCCGCTCTTTTGCCTCCAGGATGTTCTTTTCAGCCTTGATGCGAGCCTTCTCATAAAAAAAGGCTATCAAGGCAATCAAAAAAATGGATGACAGGAGGGTGAGGGCTGAATCCAGCCACACATCATGGACAGGGACCAGTTGGGGAAAAACATAGCCGTTGCGTGCCAATACAAGAAAAACAGAAATATCTGCGATGCATACAGCCACCCATACAAGGCCCTGTATTCCAAGAAGAAACAATGAAAGCACAGGGATGACCACAAAGGCCACATCATTGGAGCCGGCAAGTCCACCCGTAAAAAAGTTGGAGATGGTCACCCCCATTAGCAGGAGGCCTACGAGCAGATGACCGGACAACACACGATTCCTTTTACGCAACACCACCACATAAGCAAGGAGAAAAAACAAGGAGATGGACAGGAGCACAAGGCCGACGCCTTCGTGTCCACCCGCAAGAAAATAGACCGACCACAGGATGGAAAAAGAGACCACCATCATGGAAATCAGGTCCATGATATGGCTGCTCAAGCCAAAAATGCCACTTGCAGAATATTCTTTTTTCAACCCAGGCAACCTTTTCAATCCAGCCTAAAAAACACCCGCTTATCCCCACAAGGTGATGATGTCAAGTCCCATGAAACAATAATGCCAAGCGGGTAATAACGAGTCAATGCCGAATATGAAAAAATGCCGAATATGAAAAACCACTGATTAAGCTACGGGATATTCCCTCAATGGCGGGTCGAGCCCAAGCATTGCCACAGAGATCGCAATCGAGGTGGGAAATCCAAGGTCACAACCTGCGTCTTGACATCTCGTCCTTCAAGCCCTCCCGTATCAAGGCCGAACCCAGGACAAATTTTTTATTTGCCAGGGTGTAATAGACGTGTCTGCCATCTCTTCGGGCCAATACCGCGCCCAAATCCCTCATTATCCTCAGATGTTGCGAGACATTACTCATGGACAGGGAAAACTGCTCCGCAATCTCCCCCACAGACCTCTCCACATTCATCAGGCACCACATGATGCGAAGCCTCTTGGGTTCTGAAAAAATCCTGCAAAACCTGGACTGAATCTCGAACAATTCACTCTCGTCCACATCCAGCTCACAACCTTCATCCAGCATGCTTTCGATAATGCGCTCTACGCTCTCGAAGTTGTTCTTGTTTTCTGTACCAGACCGCTTGATTTTTTCGTCTGTTTTCACTTTACCTCCAACACAGATCACCATGACGGACAATCACTTACATCATGTCGCAAACACCAAACTGCGTCAATAGAGATCTCCTCAACCCAGGTAGTCTTTTATTCCATTGTTTTCTCTACTCTATTCAGACTTTTGCTCATTTATATACCCAAAAGGGGAAGAATCTCAACACCCAAGCAGGCGGGAAATCACTATGCGCTGTACCTCGCTGGTGCCCTCGCCGATCTCCAGCAGCTTGGAGTCACGGTAGAAACGCTCCACGTCATATTCCTTCATCAGGCCGTAACCACCGTGAAGCTGCACCGCTTGATGGGACACGCGCCTGGAGACCTCTGAACAGTAAAGCTTGGCCATGGCCGCTTCCTTGCTGAATGGTCTCTTGTTGTCCTTTAGCCAACAAGCCTTGTACATGAGGTTGCGGGCCAGTTCGATCTCCATGGCCATGTCGGCCAGCTTGAAGGCGTTGACCTGAAACTTGCTGATGGGCTTTGAGAACTGGACCCTCTCCTTTGAATATGCCAGCGCCGCTTCGAACGCGCCCTGGGCGCAACCCAGACCCATGGCACCAATGGACAGACGGCCACCGTCCAGGGTGGAAAGCATCTGGTGAAAGCCCTCTCCCCGTTTACCGAGAATATTCTCTTTTGGAACCCTGCAGTCTTCGAAATACAGCTCGGCCGTATTGGACGAACGCCACATGTACTTGCCGTGCATCTCCTTGGCCTCGAAGCCCCTGGTTCCGTGTTCCACCAGTATGCAGGATATCTCCTTGCGACCATCGTCCCGGGTCCCGGTTACGGCCTGAACCGTGACCCCCATGCTCAGGGGGTTGGCCGCGTTGGTGATGAAGATCTTCGATCCGTTCAGCACCCACTCGTTGCCATCCAGCACCGCGTTGGTCTTCGAAGCCCCTGCGTCCGAGCCTGCGTTGGGCTCGGTCAGTCCAAAGCCCCACAGCCCCTCTCCGGTACACAGCTTCGGGAGATACTTTCGCTTCTGTTCCTCGGAACCGAAATAGTAAAGCGGGCCTATGCCCAGGGAGTTGCCGGCCGCAACCGTCGCGGCATGGGAACCGTCTATACGAGCCAGTTCCTCTGTGGCGATTATGTACGAGACATAATCCAGCCCCTGGCCACCGTACTCGGGAGACACGAACATGCCGAACAATCCCATGCTCCCCATCTTCTTTACATTGTCCAGGTGGAACTCCTCCTTGTCGTCTAGTTCGCGTGCTATCGGCTTTATCTCCTTTTCGGCAAACTTGCGGACGCTGTCTCTGAGGATCTGCTGCTCTTCTTCCAAGTCGAAATTCAGTGCCATCGATGGGCCTCCGGTCTTGAGTTGTTTTGGTACAATCCTAGTCTCGCAGCCAAAAGAGATCAATGCTCTTGGAAATCTCGGCTAAAATGGAGTAAATTGCCCATTTGTTGACTTTTGACCCAAACAAATCGAGGTTCTGCCATGGCAAACCATAGAAACGATCCATATCAACTGATCCAGCTTTCTCCTGGCCGTGCTCGCAAGCTGCTGGTGTTCAACGCCGGAAGCCAGTCATTGAGATATGATTGGTTCGACACCGCTAAGGCGGAGACCAGGTTATCGGGCCGCATAGATTCCATAGGTATGCTGGCAAGACATTCAGTGCGTGGTCCCGGTATAGAGCTGGATGAAAAGGTCAAGGTCAAAGACCCGCAAAGGGCCATCGATGTGGCCCTGGACATGGTCAAAAACGCAGGTCTCATGGGCGCTGACGGAGACGGCATAGATGCCGTGGGTCACCGGGTACTTTATTCGGGAGACACTCCGGGTTCTGCGGCAGAGGTGGACGACGCCCTCGTACAGACTCTCTCCAAAGCCGGATTCGAACCCTGGAGACAGACGCAGAGACTGCTTGCCCTGGCCCACTGTCGCGAACGGATGAGCAAGGTTCCGCACTTTGCCGTGTTCGATAGCGCCTTTTTTCAGACCATGCCGGACGTGGCGCAGGTCTACGGAATACCTTACCGGTATTACAAGCAGTTTGGACTGCGGAGGCTTGGATTCCAGGGATTGAGTCACAAGTACGCAGGGATGAGATCTGCCATGTTTCTCCACAAGCCATTCGACTCCATGGACATGATCGGCATCCACCTGGGAAACGGCGCATCCCTGTCGTCCATCGATCACGGGCGAGCCACTGACACCAGCATGGGCCTGACTCCCCTGTCCGGTCCCCTGCAGGGACAGAGGTGTGGTGACCTGGATCCTGGATTGCTACTGCACCTGGCCGAACTCGAGGGATCCGATCCCGATCAACTGGCCCTGCTTCTCAACGATCGAAGCGGACTGTTGGGCATCAGCGGCCTGACCAACGACATGCGGGAGTTGAAAGCCGCGGCCAACCGGGGTGACCAGAGAGCGCTGCTGGCCATCGAAGTCTACTGCCACCAGGTCAGAAGATGGGCCGGGTCCATGGCGGTGGGGCTGGAAAGGGTCGATGTCATGTTTTTTACCGGCGGTGTCGGCGAAAATGCAGCAGGCGTCAGAGCCAGGATCTGCCAGGGACTGGGCCAGCTCGGAGTGCAGTTGGATGACCAGCTGAACAACGAGGGCCTGGGGGACGAGGACGTTGTCGAGATCAGCCGAGCCAATGCCCCCGTAAAGGTGCTGGTGGTTCGATCGGACGAAGCGAGGATGATCGCCAGGGAGACGATCCGGGCCATGGACCGCTGCAGCCTGAACAAGCAGGTCCACGCCGCAAAAGACACCATCATTCCCATCGGCGTGTCAGCTCACCACGTACACCTGACGCAGCAACACGTAGAGGAGCTTTTTGGACCCGGGTACAAGCTGACGCCAAAGGTCCCACTGAAACAACCCGGTCAGTTTGCATCAGAAGAGAGAGTGGATCTCATAGGTCCCAGGGGAGAGGTCAAAAGGGTCCGGGTGCTCGGGCCGGTGCGCTCTGCAACACAGGTGGAGATCTCCAAGACCGAGGAATTTCAACTGGGCATAGATGCCCCCGTGAGGAATTCAGGAGACCTGGACGGCACGCCTGGTGTTGTGTTGCGAGGCCCCAAAGGCACGGTTGAGATAGAACAGGGGGTCATCTGTGCCAGACGCCACATACACATGAGCCTGGATGACGCGGTAAATTTCAAGGTAAAAAACAAGGACGTGGTCACGGTTGAGGTCAACGGCGACAGGCCCCTTATCTTTGGTGATGTTTTAATCAGGGCAAAGGACACCTATGTACTGGAGATGCACATAGATACGGACGAGGCCAACGCCGGCGAGATAGTCACGGGAATGACAGGGAGACTCGTCAGCATACAGTCCAGGCCATCTATGCAGTAGACATGAGTCCCGGCTCATGCTAGTAACAGCCCCAAATGACATCAAGCGCAGGAGAGCGACATGAACAAGACAAGCCTCGGAATCTTGGCAGCGGTGTTTGTGATGGGAATGAGCCTGTCCACGCAGGCCAGGACACCATCAGCCAAAAAGGTCAACACGGACGTCACCAGGTACTGGAAAAAGAAATGGCCCGATCAGCAGATGGCACATGCTGAACGCAAAAGCGAAAAATGCGAACCTGCAAAGCTTGAGATAAAGGGGCGAAGAGGCAAGACCAGAAAGATCAAGGCATGTCTCCTGAAAGCTGATGTGTTCGTCGAAAGAGGATACCGTTACTTTATTTATAGAGGGACAGATGTCTACTACAAGGGAAATCGCCTGGTATCCGTGCAACTGGGTGAACTGCAAAAGGCTTGGAAAGAAGGCGGGGTCCCTGCTCCATCACAAGACGAAGCCCTGAACATGATAAAGGCACAGGCGGTACAAAAATTTGGCAAGGACTCCACCGTGTCCATGGTGGAGACCGGAGTTCCCCGCCCATTCAAGGATGTCTACAGGATAACTTATGTGGTGAATGTCACCTTCACCAAAGACGGCAAGGAACAAAAACTGGAAAGAAAATTTGCCACCTTGGAGTCGGATGGCACGGAGTGGAAAGCAGTACCGAGTCTCATGTTCTAAAAAGCTTACGTCCTCTATTTCTAACTAACTAGCCAGCTAGTGCCCATCCCAAAACTCCGGATGGGTGTTTTCAATGCCGAGAAGTTTGACGCAGAGATTGCGGAAAAGGGCCGTTTCGGAATGAAAACTAGTGACAACCTTCCAAAATTTTCTTCAAGGTGGGGATCTCCTTGGAACCGGCCGGGAGCATCTTCATGTACTTGCCATACTCCCTGCACGCCTTCTTGTTCTTGTGCATCTGTGCATAGGAGATGCCAAGGCCCCTGTGGGCCAGGGCCAAGCTCCTGTCCGCCTTCAGGGCTTTTATAAAATACCTTATGGCCAACTTGAATTTCTTTTTCCTGATCAACTCGTTGCCCTTGTTGTAGTTTTTCAATGCCAGTTTCTTTTTGGCGTCGATCTTCTCGATGGACCTGGTGCTTGCGAGCTTTCCTGCCGTCTTTCCGGACGCATCGGTCTTTGTCTTTTTGACTACAGCGCCTTTTTTTCTTATCCCTGCATGTCCGCCGTCTTCCTCTGTAGCTACCTTCCCTGCCTTTTCTTTGTTCTCTCCCGGTTTGGTCGCGGCAGTTGCACCGGGGGCAGTTGCACCGGAGGACTTAACCGCAGGTTCTGCCACCTTGGAACCGATCTTGGTCTCATGGCCCACTTCCGTGCCAGCGGATGAATCCCCAGTGGACAAGATCCCTGTGGACAGGATCTCGTCAGTGCTGTCCGTGTCCAACAGGAAATGCCACGCAAGATATGCTCCACCAGCCAAAAGTCCAAAAGCGAAGATGACCAGAAAGAGCTTCGTTACCATGGATATGCCCTGGGGTTTGACAGGCACTGGAGCTGGAGCCGATTCATTTACAACTGCCGGACCGGCACCCACAGATGGAGCGGTTCCAGGAACGGGAGCAGGAGGTATTTGAGACGGAATGGGTACGGCCACAGAGGCCTCGATGCCTGGTGCCTTGTCTGCACCACCTTCGCCCGCAGACTCTGTCATCCAGGGAGGCACTTCCTCCGAGCGGCCCTCACCCGTGCCCTTTAGAACGTAAGAGCTAGACCTCCTCTCCTCCAGCGGGGGAGGGACCTGGGGTGAAGGCAACTCTATGTTCAAGCCCGAAGATTGTTGAGGCAATGGAGGTGGGACCACCTGGTCCTGCGTTCCAGCGGATTCAGGGGGCATGGGTTGAATTGCATCTGCCGGCAAGACCTCCGGGCCTGCCTCAGCCGATTGGGCAGGTGCCTGTTCAATCGGCGAATCTTCGGCTTGTGCCTGCTGTTCCACCACCACGGGCGGTTTTTGAGCAGAGTCGCCATCCCTGTCTTTCACGAACTCGGGCATACTCTCGGAGGAAAACCCGCTGGCCGCCCATTGAGCAGCAGCCTGGGCCCAATCGTCCATGCCAGTGCCTGGCCCGTGAGTCGCAGGAGACAAAGGTTGCATGGTTTGAGCTGGCTGCTCTTGCGCTGCTTGCTCCGGCGCTGCTTGCTCTTGCGCTGCTTGCTCTTGCGCTGCTTGCTCTTGCGCTGCTTGCTCCGGCGCTGCTTGCTCTTGCGCTGCTTGCTCTTGCGCTGCTTGCTCTTGCGCTGGCTGTGCCACCTCTCCCCAAACAGGGGTCTGTCCCCAGGTGCTGGCCTGGTCAGACGAATGTTGGTCTACAGGTTCAGGCTCCTGCCCGCTGCCTTCCTGCTTGCCGCTCCATAACAGATCACCTGCATCCCAGGAATTGACAGGTGCCTCAGGTTCAGTAATCAGCTCTGCTTTCTGCTCTTCCGGCTGCGCTTGATCTGCTATTGCCTGTTCTGTCGGCGACTGTTCCGCCGGTGCCTGTTCCGTCGGTGCCTGTTCTGCCGGTGCCTGTTCCAAGGGGATATTGGTGCCTGGTTGAACCAAGACCAGGGAAACCTGGCACTTGGGACAAAGTACTGAACCACCTTGCTGAAGCAATTCTTCGCTGACCTCGTATCTTACCTGGCAGGTTGGGCAAACAGCTTCCATGGGAAACCTTCCTGTGCAACAGCACTTCAGTAACACAAACAGGATGATGTCAATATCTTATGACAGCGGTATAACATGTTCCATCTTTTCAGAATAGTTTCCATCGTGTTTTCAAGGCAAGAAAAAACAGGCCATGGACTCTTGCCCACCAGCCCGTGCTCCCAGGCCCTGAAAATGAATTCTTCAAAATTTTTCAACAATCGCCAAGATTATCGTGACTTTTGCTGCAGGAACAAACAAAATTGGGCCCATGCCGTCTATTGGTTGCACCAGAGTTCAACCATGAGGGAATGGAGCATGCAGCCCAAATGAAATTCTCTCTCGCCACAAAGATATTTCTTGGCTTCAGCCTGGTGCTCACCGTCTTTGGCACCGTTCCGATTTTCGGCCTGGCCAGGCTCAACAGCGTCAGGGACCAGTTGAACGTGGTCAACCGCACCTACCTTCCCATCAAGAGCCTGGTGGCTGAAATCGACGCTAAACAGAACTCCATCAGGATGACCATAGATTCAGTCCTGAAGTTCAACGAGTTGGACATACAACGCAGGCAGATGGTGTCCCTCGGTGCCTATTTCAGAAGGAACATGAAGAGTCGCATCACCCAGGCCAAGAACCTGCTGCGACGCATAGACCCCAAGTCTCTGTCTACCAGGGACTCGGCCTTTATTCCAGAGCTGAAAAACCGTCTGAAGAACATCAAGAACCGAACCGACGAATACTCATCGTCCATAGAGTGGATGGTCAAGAGTCTCGAGATACAGCCTCTGTCAAAAGATGAGATTTCCGGATTAAGGAGGATAGGCAGAAAGCTCTCCAGGGAAGTGCGGGTACTCGAACTCAACCTGAAAAACATGATCGCATCCAAGATGCTTTCCCTGGAACAGGACGAAAGCTCTGCCATTGGGGTACTGATCTGGTTGACCATACTGGCCCTGCTGGTGGGCGTCATTGTGACCACCTTCTCCCTGCTGTCCCTTCGCCCCATAAAAAGGCTGGCCGCTGCCGCCAGATCCATATCCAAAGGGGACTTTTCTCCTGTCATCGACATCGAGAGCAACGACGAGTTCGGACTCCTCGGTACAGAGTTCAACAACATGGCGCGCTCTCTGAGCCAAAGACAGCAGCAGCTCGTCAGACAACAGAAACAACTTGAAGAGGTCAACAGACAACTTCGTCAATCCAGCATCGATCTTGCCCTGATG
>JALVPF010000169.1 GCA_027031935.1 Myxococcales bacterium
GATTATATGGCCCTGCAAGGGCCACCTTACCGTCCACGAAGGTG
The DNA here is from genome assembly GCA_027031935.1 of Myxococcales bacterium. Classification (GTDB taxonomy): domain Bacteria; phylum Myxococcota; class B64-G9; order B64-G9; family B64-G9; genus JALVPF01. Next base: position 45 of record JALVPF010000169.1, read on the forward strand.
TCGACGATGAGAAAATACCTGCCAGGTGAGACATGAGTGTCCAGGTCCGTATGGGCCCTGGCCAGACAAGCATCCTGAGTCGGGGCATGGAGCAGCATAAGGTCGGGATCCCTGTCGTCATATTCGGGCACCGAGGCGGTCAACTGTCCTGGCTGACACAGGTCTATCTCATATGCCCACTCCCTGCCATACTCGGGGAGGTCCGGAGCGCATGAATAGTAATTGAAGTAACAACCGGGACCATCTGTGGTGTCGCGTGAATCATGGTACGGAAATTCATCAATGACAATGGGGTTCAATCTATGACCCGGTGGTGTTGGAGCTTGAGACGAAAATTTCTCTTCCAGAAGATCCCACAACTCCTGATGGGGGGCGTCATAGTTCAAGGCCCATATGCCGATCCCTCCGATGTCCTGGTCCAGGGCAAGGGAATACTTTGCTGCAAGGCTTTGTTCATCATCATACCAGACCTGATGCCAGGAGCCTGATTCCTGCCACGAGTACCATGGATTGTCTATGCCGGAGTCATATTGCCTTTGTCTTCCTCCCGAAAGGTCATGCATGGAAGCCGTGTATGTGACGGCACCCACGTGGTCTATGGTTCCAGAGCCCCTGTCTCCGGATGAGGTGATCCACTCGCGACCGTAATACGGAACACCGTGGATGATCTTCTTTCTCTTGGATGCGGGTATGCCTCTCGAATAGTCCGCCAAGGTCCTCAGCATGGACCAGCTTTGGAAATCCTTCCAGAAAGGGCTGATTTTCAGCATGCCGATGGGGCCGGCAACTGACGAACCGCTCCAGAAATACCCATATCCCATGATGAAGAACCAGTCGGCACAGTCGAGTAGAGCGTCTAAGTCAAACTGCCCGCCCCAGTCCACAGCAGGTCCTGCAATGCTGATCTCGGCATCGCTGTGACCGCGATCGTCCAAGTCCCTGCGAAGCGCACAAATGAAATTCGTAAATGGGTCTTTGGTACCGGATACAAGGCCCTCGAAGTCCACGGATATTCCATCAGCATTCCCCAATTCCATCTGGTCAATCATGGTGTTGATGGCACCCTGGGGATGATTTTCCACCAGGTCTCGGATGGCATTTCCATCGAAAAGGGTGAATGTGAGGTGTACTTTTACTCCTGCCGCATGACATGCATCCACGGTCGCCGCATCTGGCCAGCCATGGAGTGAGGCAGTATTACCGAACGAGTCCAGCTCAACGGCAAACCACGCCAGGTGGGACAAGGCAGAGAACCTGATGGAATCCAGATCCTGTACCCAGTATGGGTAGTAACCGTATACCACCGACTCCAGCGCTCTTGTCTCTTTAGCACAATGCAATCTGTCTATACCCGGCATGAGCCTTTGAGCTGGAGGGAAGGTACGGTGAGCTTCCAGCTCCATTTGATGCATGGATGCCTGTTGGATTGGCTTGGGAGAAAAATCTGCCCTGGGTTTTTGCCCTGCAAGGGACTGTGTTTGCAAAAACAGCACTACAAAAAACAGACCGAGTTTGCCTGGCATGCTTGCGCAAAGGCTCATATCCATGGGTCAAATCCTTGCGTTGATTCTTTAGTGCACTCTGTTTTATCATGGAATGGTAGGCTATTTGATCGAATTATAGAAAGAAGAAAATGAACTCCATGGGAACAGTCTGGTTGCTGCTTATCGCTTCTTTGGGCCTGGGATTTTTCGCCGGTGCATTGATCCTGTATTGGCGTATGAGAAAACAGTTTGTGCTCGCTCTGCATTACCTACTGGGACGTCTGAAACTGCTGGAGACGGAGATTCAGCAGCTTTCAGAGGA
>JALVPF010000170.1 GCA_027031935.1 Myxococcales bacterium
CAAAAGGCTGCGGCCATCGTCGACCGGCTGCGGGAGCTGATCCACCGGGAGGTGGGCGTGACAGAGAAACAGCTCCCTGTTGCCGGCAAGACTCTCTATTACTGGCAATTGCTGCCCGGAGACCTGACCCAGCTCGTCCTGGCCATGGACGACCGTTGCCGCCCACTGACAGCATGGACTGCAGATAAAAATTCCATATCGAAGGCCATGAAAAATCTGAAGGCATCTTCTGTTCCGGAAGATTTTTCCACGTGTCTGGATTTTGCACAGAGGGCTTTGGATTCCGAATCCTTCGGAAGAGGGTTCCAAAAGAAGATCGCCATCATCTCCGATCACTTTCACGAAGTTCCTGCCAACAGCCCTTATCCCATACTGCAGGCATCTGTGGGCGGGCCCATGGACAACCTGGCCATTACTGCCTTTGAAATCCGCCTCAGAGGTGGCGCTGCCAATGGCTACGAAGTGTTTATCCAGGTGCACAACTTCAGTCCAAGGGACAAAAAGGTGACTTTCAGCATACACACGGACAAGGTCCTTCTCGGCGAAGAGACCCTGAGCATCCCGGCAAGAGGAGACGAGAGCAGATCGTATTTCCTGAATCAACTGGATGAGCCTGCTGTAATGGCGAGCATCACCGCGGTCAGCTCCAAAAGCGGGGCAGATGGTTTTTCTCTGGATAACCGTGCTTACGCGCTGCTTCCGTCAAGGCAGCGGCCCGTGGTTCTGCTGGTCACGGAGGGAAACATCTACCTGGAAAAGGCCCTTGAACTGGATCCTTCCATCCAGGTGACTATCGTCAAGCCAAAAAATTTTTCTTCCTCTTTGGCAAAGGACTCTCAAGTGGTGGTGTTCGACGGCCCTTGTATTGCAGTGGACAAACCTGCCCTGTACTTCACGCCCCACGCGGATGACTCATGCCCATTTGCCGGTTCTGATGAGGTCCAGTTTCCCGAGCTTTTGCCCATACGCGGTGATCACCCGGTTACACAGGGCGTGACACTAGTGGACGTGAGAATAAACAAGGCTCGTCACCTGATTCCATTACATGGTGACACCGAACTTTTGCGAGACAAAGCCGGCCCACTGGTTCTCGCACGCAGCGATGGAGACAGCAAGTCCATAGCCTTTGGCTTTGACGTCACCCAGAGCGATCTTCCACTGCGTATTGCATTTCCCATCCTCATGCACAATTGTATCTCGTGGTTTGTCGGTGAGCATGAGGACATGGGAAGCGAGGAGCACAATGTGGGTTCAAGTATATGGCTACCGGATTGGGCAAAGGCCCATAGCGTGATCAAAGCCATGGACGGCACCATAAGCCATCCCCTCGTGCTTGGCCACAAGGCCCTTTTTCGGCCCAGGTTCCCCGGATTTTTCCAAATAGAATCGAAAGATCACTCACTGAAACTGTCGGTCAACTTCAATCGTCCACAAGAATCTCGTCTGGCAGCCAAAGCGGTCCCCGGCCCGGGACGTATTTCATTCCGGGGTGGAACAGTTCCTCAGGTGCTCATCTCAGGCTTTGACAACACGGAGACCCGGCACACACCGGAACATTGGCCGAGCGTTTTGTTGGCTTGCGCATGGCTGCTGCTGTTCGACTGGATCTTTTTCTGCTTCAGGATGCTGTTCTGATGATGCCACAGCTTGCACGCGACCTGGAGTTCTTTCTGGGTCAATATCAATTACGACTTCAACATCCCGAAGGACTCTGGATGCTGTTCGCCATTCCTGTACTCATTATCATCGGGTTGTGGATGGGACAGGATCTGAAGTGGTACAGGCGTCTTCCCGTACAGCTCCTCAGAGCTGCCCTCGTTGCGGCCCCCGATGATAATGAGTACAGGAA
>JALVPF010000171.1 GCA_027031935.1 Myxococcales bacterium
GCCTTGGTGTTTTTAGTCCTGGTCAGGTTGATATTGTTGTGGGCACCAAAGGTGAGGGGTTTGGGGCTAAGGCCCGATGCGGACCCTGCTGTTTTGCCCCTCGTGTTTTTAGCACTCCTGTTGTTGCTTTCGGCAAACACTCCTCTTTCGGCATGGCTGGATCGCCAGGAGGAACACGAAGCTGACATGGTCGGGCTGGAACTCACCCAGGATCCAGTGGCCTTTTGTTCGCTGATGGTCAGGCTGGCAAGGATAAACCAGGCGGATGTGGACCCTCCCGAGTGGAGACACTGGTTTTGGGATCACCATCCTTCGGTCAAACAGAGAATACGCTACGCCATGGATTGGGGAAAAGAGCACCACGTCCCGGTGGGGCCAGGCTCGGTACCATTGCCGAGTCCAAAACCTCGGGCAAAGCCCTAGGAACTTGCAAGCCTCTTTGCTTCGTGCCTCTTTGCCTCCATGGACTCGAGGCGTTCAAGCATCCTGTTTTCAAGGGATCTCGTATCCTTGAGCCACTGATCGTAATCCGCTCTGCGCATGCCCGAGACATCCGCTGCTGATTTTTTCTGCTCTGCTTCCAGGTTGTATTCGTCGACCTTGTACCCAAGTACGTTGTTGTTTCCCGTGGCATCCAGTGCTGCCGCTGCAGCCTTGGCTGCGAGCCCTGTCTTGTCTCCGCAGTAATTTGCAAGCACAGTGGCCCCCACCTTCAGGGCTACATTCAGGAAAGTTCCACCAATTTTCCACCAACCTGCGTCTTGCATTTTCCCGAAAGCTCGCTCCAGGGTTTTTGTCTTTTCTTTCCTGTAGGCTGTTTTCAGATGTAATGCGACGCCTTTTTGCCTCTGTGCTGTCTTGAGCATGAGTTTTTCAATCTCTGCCTCAGGGTCAGCCGATGACGAGTAAGCAATGTACGCCCTATGGTTATTCGCTGTCTGAGTGCTGGGGTTTTCAATCTGGTTCATCATCTTCCTCCCCGGATGGCGTCCTTTGAGGCATTATGTTGTTTTTCACTGAACTCCATGAGCCGCCGGCCCATTTTTTTCTCCGCTGTTGACAGAGTTTTCAAGTCGCTCATGGCGTCACTTTGTTGGGCCGTGGCAAGATCGATGCGATTCTTGGTTCTGAGCTGGCCTATGTTTGCATCTGTGGCAAAACTGTCGAAGTGAGCGCCTGCCACCTCGAATCCGCCGGCAAGAGCCACGCCACCCAAGGCGATGGCAAAGCCTATAGGGCCGCTGTAGACAGATGCAATGGCTCCTGCTACAGCGAGGACTCCACCAACTACTTTCGAAACGATACTCATGATTCCCGATTTTTCCTCCATCTCCTTTTGCTGTGAGATGAATTTTTCCAGTTGTTTTTTGAGTTCCGTCCGTCGCTGCTGTGCGTATTTCACGTCACCTATGCCCATCCTGTATTCGGTTGAATTGGCATTGGACATGGCAAGCATGCACTGGCTCGCAAAGTCTCCGGATGTTTTTGTTATGAGCCCTTCCAGTGCTGATGAACCGGATGTGGTGTTCACTGGATCGTTGTGTGCATGGCAGTTGCTTACTTTCATGGCTCTGTCCTCATGCAGCCATGGCCCGCGCCAGGTCGGCGAACAGGTTTGCCTGCCTGGGCAGGCGTTCTCTGCGAAAGAGATCCTCGAGGGCGCGCCATACCTCTGGCTGGTAGGGATCGTACAAGGCCAGGCATCCCAGAACGTCGGCTGCTGCTTCGTGTTCTCCGCGTTCCATGAGGGTTCTACCTGCATGGATTCCCGCATGCAGTTGTTCGGGTGTTATGCCCTTTAGTTGGGCTATGGTCATGGGACTTGTAGCTGTTTGGATGGTCATGGATTTCCCCCTGGTGATTAGATGTTTTTTATGACGGACATGGCCGTCTCGTTGTCCTTGCGGATTATATTGCTGGTCAGTTGCACTGCTTCGTTGCGTTTGTTCATGAGCCGGTTGAGATCTATGAGCATGACGCTGGACGATGTGTTCATCTGCTCCAGCTCGTTTTTCATTTTTTCGATTTCAGCCTTTAGTTCTGCTTTGGTGTACGCGCCGTCCAGGGTCGCCACTACCGTTGCGTTGTTGTCTGCTGCGGTTGCTGGATCATATTTCTTAAATGCCTCGGACCATGTTTTTGATTGCATGGCGTTTAGGTTGAATTCAAAGTCTTCCTTCTCTGATTCGATTTTTACCAAATCTCCTTCATCCTTGTCTGATGCTTCCTCCAGGGCCTTGGTAAACCTGTCCAGACGATCGAGCAGCTCCTGCTTGTCGTGGTTCAGCTTTCGGATGTTGGCAAGCTTTGCCCTGAGCGCTCCATCTGCCTGTTGCATAGTGTCTATGAGGGACAGGAAAGCCAGGTCGTCGAAATCCACCAGCGAGTCGTACAGGTCGCAAGACCCTACCTTCACGGATTGAACATCATCATACATGGCTCGTCCTCCTGTCCGTCAAAGCTCTGCGCGCACGTAGTGTCGTGCCCAGTGCGCCTGATCTCATGCGCTTGACCTTTTGATCCAGCTTTTGTCTGTCCAGTCCCATCACGCCCAGCACCTCCTCGAAGGCCCTGTCGGACTCCTTCAACATGCTCTGAACTGCGATTGGTAGTGTTTTCATTTTTCTTTCTCCTCCCTTTTGGGCATTGTTTGGGTGAAGTGACATACAAGAGCCATGCCAGAGATCGTCGCACAAGAAAAAGCTTGTATTCTCGAGAAGATAGAAAAGAAGCAAAAAGAGAGGTTTTGCCCGAGTGTCCGAGATTCGTACACAGGGTGTCCGAGATTCGTACACTTGCCGATTTTTAACCAGGTCATAAATTGCCTATCATCATCGCTTGGTGATAAGAATTGGTGCAGGATGAACAAACGAGCAGGGAGGGCTGCAATGTCCAAAAGCGGCAAGGCATCAGTATCCAGGGGACCCCGTCCACCCAAGACCTATCAGAAATTCATCAAGCAGTACCCGGAACTCGGTCAGGCATGGGAGTTGATGGGAAGCGCGGGGAGAAAGGGACCCCTGGATGAACGCACCGCCAGGTTGGTAAAACTCGCCCTCGCCATTGGCGCCATGAGGGAAGGATCCGTTCATGCAAATGTTCGAAAGGCCCTGGCCATGGGTATTCCATCTTCGGAGATCGAGCAGGTCATCTCCTTGGCTGCCGGTACCATAGGCATGCCATCTACGGTTGCGGCTTGGACATGGGTGAACGATATCATGAATTCGAAACCCCAAAAGTCACCCAAGAGAAAAAAGTCTGGAGCCAAGTAGCACCGGTTTGTATCGGATGGCAAAGTCATCCAAAAAGTGGTACCTGCAGTTGCACTGGCAGGTAGGACTGGCCATGGTTCTGGCCATACCCTTTGGTCTGGCTCTTGGGCCACGTGGTGCGGACCTGGTGTCCCCTGTGGCAGATCTCTTCCTCCGTTTGCTAAAGATGCTGGTGGTACCCCTGATCGCATTTTCCATCGTGGCAGGGGTAACTGGTGTGGGTAATTTCAAGGGCGTTGGTAGATTGGGCCTGAAGACTTTTGCTTATTACCTCTTGACCACCCTGGCCGCCATCCTGGTCGGGCTGATCCTGGTCAACCTGATCCATCCGGGAGACTCTTCCCTGGTATCAAGCTCGAGCTTGCATCATGCACCGGCGGCAGTGCATGAAGGTTTTTCACCTTGGGACCTGGTGCTGAGGCTGGTTCCTGAAAATCCGATAGAGGCCATGGTATATACGGCTGACGACCCCCATCGAGGTCCCAATATTCTCGGTGTCATTTTCTTCGCCCTTCTTTTTGGCCTTGGAATATTGGCACTTGCCGAAAAACAGCGAAGCAGACTCACGGAAATTTTTCAGGCGCTATTTTCCGTGATGATGAAAATAACCGACTGGATCATCAAGACAGCTCCACTGGGGGTTTTTGCCCTATTGTCAAAGACGGTGGCAAGCACTGGCTTACAGGCCTTTGAAGCCCTTGGTTTGTACATGTTGACTGTTTTTATCGCCCTGGTCATACACGCTACGGGGACGCTTTCTGCGCTTTGCTTTTTTGTGGGTGGCCGTAATCCTTGGAAGTTTTTCAGGGCCATGTCTCCGGCTCTGGCCACTGCCTTTTCGTGTGCCTCTTCAAACGCGGCATTGCCTCTTACCATTGATTCCATACAGAAACATGCAGGGGTTTCGAACCGTACTGCCAGTTTCGTGTTACCATTGGGGGCGACTGTCAACATGGACGGCACGGCTCTTTATGAGTGTGTCGCTGTCTTGTTCATAGCTCAAAGCTATGGACAGCATCTTGGATTCGCACAGCAGTTCATGGTGGTGATAACAGCTTTGCTTGCAAGCGTTGGAGCCGCAGGAATACCGCACGCCGGGCTTGTCATGATGAGTATCGTTCTCGGTGCGGTTGGTCTGCCCTTGGAAGGTGTTGGAATGATTCTGGCGGTGGACAGGATATTGGATATGTGTCGTACTACGGTAAATGTTTTCAGCGACTCTGTCGGTGCAGCGTGTGTTGCCAGACTGGAGGGCGAACCTGTAAACTGGCCAAAAGATTCCAGTGGATTATCACAGGAAGGAATTAGCCATGAGCACGAGACTGATTAGTACCCTCGGCATTTGTTTTTTTGCTTTGGTGACGACTATCGGTGGGTGTGGACAAAAAAAACCGGATGTCACTCCCTGTACCGATGTGGATGGTGGCAATGGTTGTCTTCTCGGTTTTTCATGTGAGGAAGGTAAGTGTGTGTGCAACCTGGACTGCCCCCCGGGACAGACATGTCAGTATGACGAGGTTCTCGGAAGAGCCGGATGCTTTGACTACGACAAGCCGGATGGAGGGATTGCGGATTCAGACAAGGACGGCATACCGGACGACAAAGACAATTGTCCCCTGATTCCAAATCAGGATCAGGCTGACCTGGATTCGGATGGAAAGGGTGATGCCTGTGATGATGACAATGACAACGATGGGGTGAAAGACAGTGAAGACAACTGCTGGGATGGCGATCCCCAAAATGCAGACAACTATAATCCATTCCAGCTGGATCAGGATGGAGATGGGCATGGTTCGGTGTGCGACTGTGATGACGATGGAGACCATGTCTGTGATACTGGAAAATCTCAGAACGACTGTGTTGGAACAGATACCTGCACCGGCCAGGATAACTGCCCTTTGATCTATAATCCTGATCAGACAGATTCTGGTGGGTCCCCGGCGGGAGATGCCTGTGAGAATGACCAGGATGCGGATGGAATTTTGGACGATGGTGATCAGAGCGGTGTGGCTGGAGACAATCCTTGTTCTGGAGGCCAAACAGAAAACTGTGATGACAATTGTCCCCTGGTGAGTAACCCGAATCAGGCTGACAAGGATAAAGACCATGTTGGAAATGCGTGTGATTCGGACATAGACGGTGATGGAGTGGGAAATAACCTGGACAATTGCAGATGGGTGGCAAACAGTGACCAGGCCAATGCAGACGGGGATGCCCTGGGCGATGTCTGCGACTGTGATGACGACAATGACCATGTTTGTGATCCAGGTCAAAGCAATGATGACTGCAGCGGATCCGAGTCATGTTCGGGGACTGACAATTGCAGGTTTATGCCAAATCCTGCGCAGACGGACGGAAATGAAGATGGAGTAGGTGACGACTGTGATGCCGATTCGGACGGTGTTGACGATGCAGTTGACAATTGTCCGGGCCGCTTCAATCCTGCCCAGCACAATAACGACAGGCACTTGACCTGTTGCGAAGAGGGGGGAGATTGTTGGTCTTGTGGGGATGAGGACGGCGATGCATGCGATCCTGATGATGACAACGACGGTATACCCGATACCACCGACAACTGTCGTTTGATACCAAACGCAAACCAGACTCTTCCAGATGGAGGAGGCAACAGGGGCATAGCCTGTCTTCACGATTTCGATGGAGACAATTTGTGGGATGCTGACGATAACTGCCCCTTTGTCTCCAACCCCAATCAGTCTGACTCCAATGGAGACTCGGTGGGCGATGCCTGTGACAGGGATGGTGACGGAGTAAGGGACGATGGTGATGGAAGCGGTTTGCCGGACGACAATATTTGTAATGCAAGCCCAAGCGCTTGTGATGATAACTGCCCTTGGGTTCAAAACCCTGAACAGGCAGATGCTGACGGTGATGGGGTCGGAGATGAGTGTGATGTAGATGCTGACAACGATGGAATACCGGATTCGTCCGACAACTGCCCTACCGATCAAAACGCAGATCAGTTGGACACAGACCATGACGGTCATGGCGATGTTTGTGACAGGGATGATGATGGAGATGGAGTCCCTGATGCCGATGACTCATGTCCCCTGTACCCCAACCCATATGGGCCCGAATGCAGCGAAGATGCCGACTGCACGGGCGGCAACACGGGTGACACATGCCTGAAGGAAAACCAGGATGACCCCACAGGTGTATGCAATCATCAGGGTCCATGTGGTTCGGACTCGGATGGCGATGGTGTAGCTGATGTTGATGATAATTGCCCTTCTGATTCAAATGCCGATCAGGCGGATGGGGACTCGGATAATGTGGGAGATATATGTGACAACTGTCCATCCGATGCCAACGCAAATCAGCTAGACGGTGATGATGACGGCTTGGGTGACGTATGCGATACGTGCCCTGCCGACTCTGACAACGATATTGATTCGGATGGAGTTTGTGGTGATGTGGACAACTGTCCATCAGACGCCAATCCTGGACAGGAAGATAACGAAAATGATGGCATGGGTGATGTTTGTGATCCTGATGATGACGATGACGGTATACTGGACGATGGTGATGCATCCGGCACAATTGGGGATTTGCCTTGTACCGGAGGTGTGGTACAAGATTGTGATGATAACTGTCAGTATATTCAGAATCCGAGTCAGACAGATACAGACTCAGATGGAATTGGTGACGAGTGTGATTCAAGGTGAAACCCGAGGACACAAAAACTCCGCTGGCAACAGGTGACTCTCGGACTCCCATCAATGGCGCTGAAGCTGTTGACGAAGATCTCTCCCTGGACCTTGAGCCGGAAGAGGAGCACGAGCGCACGGTAGAGACCTTGACTACCGACGCGTTTGGGGAAGCTTCTGGCAGTGAAGACTCTCTGTCTTCCCTGGAACGAGAGCTGCTTGAAGATGAGGACGATGAGTTTGGCCCGGAGCATACGACCATTGCACAGGTGGACCACAAGCGAATGGACAAGGCAGCCATCAAGGCCGAGAGTGATGAAAGTGTTGGAACTCCTGGAGAGGCCTATTACAGGGACATGATACAAGAGGAGATATCTTTTTCAAAAGCGACCGGCTATGACAGGGAAGGAACAGCTATCGTGCCCTTGGCCGAACTTGCACGACTGGAAGAAGAACGTCTTCGTAGGGGTGAATTGGAGGAGGATCGCCCCGGCATGTTTGAGTCATCCCAGGAAATTCCGGTTGGTGAAATCATCGATGTTCTACGTGCAGCTCGTACCGTCGAGGAAGTCGCTGGGGTGTTGGTGGAGATCGTGTCCAATATCATCCCAAGGGTTTTGCTCATGTGGGAGCGCCACTCTCGTTTGTATGGCTTTGCATCAAGAGGTATGAATCTCACAGAGGTACAACTCCTGACCATCGAAATGCCAAAGGATGTAATGCAAAAGATGTCAGGCAAGGAACTCGAGATACATGCATTTAGAGGTGCTCCTGGCCTGGATGAGATGGGGGGACGTTTTTTTGAGTTGCTCGGTCACGTACCACCGGAGATCCTTCTCATTCCCGTACAGGTAACAGCCCGCGATCGGTGGATACTGTATGCGGATAACAAAAATGATCCTCTTCCCGAGTTCGAAGTACGGCTCGTGGAGGTTATAGCATCCAGGGCAGGAGCGAGGGCCGACTGGCTGTTGGACAGAAGGTCCCTATGGTGAAGACCTCCAGAATGTACGGGAGACGTGGCGTGTGATCGAAGAAGCGCGTCAGCTCAAGAGGTTCGGGGCAATTAGCGGTGTTTTTGTACCCAACTTCCTAACCATTATCGGCGTAATTTTTTTCCTGCGGGCCGGATGGATGGTCGGCAATACCGGCCTGGTGGGTGGCTTGATGATGGTCCTGCTGGCCAACGCCATCAGTTTCGCCACAGGTTTGAGCCTCTCTGCAATAGCGACGAACATGAATGTGAAGGCGGGAGGGGCCTACTACCTGGTTTCACGTTCTTTGGGACTCGAAATCGGTGGCTCCATAGGTCTACCCCTGTATTTTTCGCAGGCTCTTTCCGTGGCCCTTTACATCATGGGCTTTACCGAATCCCTGGTTGCCTTGTTACCGATTTTACCGCCAAAGATTACCTCTGCTGTCGTGTGTGTCGGTTTGCTGGTTTTGGCATACAAGGGGGCGGACGTTGCCATAAAGGCTCAGTTCGTAATAATGGGCCTGCTGATTCTTGCCTTGATTTCATTTTTCACCGGTTCTTCGGAGACCTCGCATCAGATCCATTCCTTTGGTACCTACGCCAAGGGACACACCTTTTGGACGGTGTTCGCTGTATACTTTCCAGCGGTCACGGGAATAATGTCGGGTCTTTCCATGAGCGGGGATCTGAAGGATCCCAGACGGGATATACCCAGAGGAACCCTGCTGGCCATTGGAATCACCTTTATCATATATTCGGCTCAGGTCTACTGGCTATCGAGGAATGCATCTGTAGATCAATTGGTACATGACAAGATGATCATGAAGTCCATCGCCAGTATAGGATTCCTTATCTACATTGGGATCTGGGCTGCAACCCTGTCCAGCGCACTGGGGAGCCTGATGGCTGCCCCGAGGACCATGCAGGCACTTGCCTCCGATGGGGTTTTACCCTCTGTTTTGGGTAGTGGACATGGACCATCCAATGAGCCTCGAATCGCCACACTGGTGACGTTCGCCATAGCTGAGGCAAGCATACTTCTGGTAGACCTGGACATGCTCGCACCGGTCATCACCATGTTCTTTCTTACCACCTACGGAGTCACGAATCTGGTGGCCGGCATGGAACGTCTTGTTGGCAATCCATCATACAGACCCAGGTTCAGAGTTCCATGGTGGATGTCAATCGTTGGAGCTGCTGCCTGCTTTTGGGTAATGTTTCTCATCAACGTGAAAGCCACTTTGGTGGCTCTGGCTGTAGTTGCTGTCATTTACATCGTCTTGAAGCGAAGGGCCATAAGCGGAACATGGGGAGACCTGAGAAGCGGAATCTGGTTCAGTGCTTTACGGTTTTGTCTCCTGAAGCTAAAACAGGCAGAGATCCATCCGAGGAACTGGAAACCGAACCTGATGGTTTTTACATCTGCAACGTCCAGCCATGCCCCCTTGTTGGAACTGGCGAGCTGGATGGGGCAGGAAAAGGGCTTGTCCACGGTGATGACCCTGATTCCCGGCGATGTCCATAGCTTGCTGGCCGACGGAACGGTGGGCGATGCCCAGAGCAAGCTTGATGCATTCATGGAGGGAAGAAATCTTTCGGGTTTTGCAAAGGCCGTTGCTGTCAGGGATTTTCATGAAGGAGCGAGGGTGGTGGCGCAGGCTCACGGCATAGGTGCACTTCGATCCAACCTGGCCCTGTTCGGCTGGAGTGCCCAGCAGGAGGTGGCCAGGGAGTTTGCCTCCCTTGTCAGGGACTTCGTTCACCTGGAGACCTCGGTCATTTTGCTGAAGGTGGATGAACAGAGAGGCTTTGGAAGAAGGCGACAGATAGATGTCTGGTGGGGGGGGCTGGAGAACAATGGAAATCTGATGATCCTTCTCAGTCATATCATCTCCAGGGCCGAGGGATGGCGCGGATCAAAGGTGCGGCTGCTTCAGATGGTGGACAAACCCGAAGACGTACGAAAAACAACTGTGGAGCTGACTCAGATGCTGGAGGATGCCAGGATCACAGCCAAGGCAACGGTGTTGGAGCCTCCGGAAGAGAAGAAGCCCATACAGGAAATAATCCAACAACAGAGCAAGGATGCAGATCTCGTGATTCTCGGACTTCGATTTCCCGAAGAAGGACAGGAAGAGCAGTTCATGAAACGAACCAACTCGTTCCTGTCCGATCTGCCCACCACCCTCCTGGTCAAGAGCGTGAACATAGAAGACATTTTTTCCTGAGATAATTTTTGTATTGTTACTTGGAAAACAACATGGTCCACAGGGCGTACAATCCGACTATACCAGCGCTTGCACCTGTGCCGATCCACCACATGGGTTCTTCTGACAAAAAAGCGATCAAGGCGAAAATGCCGGCCAATATGGTCATGATAATGGATAGCATGACGACCTTGTCCCATTTACCCACAGGTGCCTGTCCTGAGATCACATCACCCGTGTGGCCATTTGCGAGCATTTTGTAAGACTTGCCCTTGTACTTGTACTGGATTTGCCATACAGGAAGGTACACCAGGCTGCATCCATTGATGTCCACGGTGGTGTCACAATCGGTCACTCTGGTTACCTTGGATTCGGCCTGCTTACGATGCAGGTTGACTATGTCGTTTTGTCCACGTTGTTCTGCTCGTTCCCTGGTGATCTGGCCATTTATCACCTTCATGTCCTTTACCACATCGAGGGAGAAGGGAGCAGCGTTTTGCAGGAGATCCGATTTTCCCGATACCTTTGATCCCGTTCCCAGTCCGAGGAAAAATCCACCCCAATCTGCCTCCACGGATTTGGAACCAGGATTCAGTGCAGCAAGGCCCCAGTATTCACTTTCGTCTTGTCTTGCGTAAACAGTCCATTTGTATGTCTCTTCGAAGTTTCCGCTCGTAGGTTCCCAGTATGTCTCGCTGCGTTTGTTGTCCCCGCTTCCTACTGTCTTGGTTCGCTTGTTCATCCCCGACCAGTAGGTGGTAGCCTTGGTCTCGACGACCCAAAAGGGGAGCACGATGCCTTCGATCTTTTCAAAAATTGCCTTGTCGGCCAGGTCTGCTGCTTTCCAGAAACCAGATGCCATCCATTTTCGAATGTTTGTTTCCACCTCTGCTCTCGATACCTTGGCAGGAATTACGAAGTGCTCCTCGATTTTTACAATCTTGTCGAACCCAGCCAGCATGGTGGTGGTGCCGCAATATGGGCAATTGAGCACCGATTCACCCTCTATATATTCTATGGGTGCGCCACAGTTCTTGCAGCTTATTTCCTTTGCTTGTTCCTTGTTGCCATCGTGTTGTTCCTGAGTACTGTCCGCTACCTGCAACTGGTTCATATCTTGCTCCAAGTGAATGGAATTGCGCCGAAAAACATCAACATGAGAAGGTGCTTCCACTTCTAATTGATGCGCCCTTCGTTTTCTGGAGTAGACGAATCCAGAAATTCCTTGAACCTTTTTTTCAGTCTTTGCTCTACCTGTTGCACCCGCTGTCTGGTGATACCATAGAGTTCGCCAAGCTCTTGAAATGTCTGTGGCTGATCTGCTGCAATACGGGCATCCCAGATGGCTTGCTCCCTTTCATCCAGGATATTGCGAAATTCATCCATGGCCGAGCGAACCTTTGTGAGCAATTCTTCGCGAGCGACCTGTTCTTCAGGGGTGGCGCCACCAGAGTCCAGCACATCCATCAGGGTTCTCCCTGTGGACGGGTTTGCATCTTCCAGCCCTGGTTCCGGTCCCAAGAGGCGCTTTTCCATGTCCTGAACCTCTTTCTCCGAGACGTCTATTCGTTCCGCAAGCAGTTTGGAGTCAGGAACAAAGCCTTCCCGGATTAATTTTTCCTTCTCCTTTTTAAGGCGAAAGAAGAGCTTGCGCTGGGCCTGCGTGGTCCCGATCTTGACCAGGCTGAAATTTTCCAGGATGAACTTCAGGATATATGCGCGTATCCAGTATTGTGCATAGGTTGGCAGGCGAACTCCCTTGTAGGGATCAAAGCGTTTTACAGCCTGCATCAGGCCAATATTGCCTTCCTGTATGAGATCCAGGAGATTTTGATAATAGGAACGAAGTTCGAGGGCTATTTTGACCACCAGGCGCAGATTGGCCGTGACCATTTTATAGGCATATTCAGGTTCGCCCGTCTCCTGGTATTTCACGGCCAGATCGTGTTCTTCCTCTGCGGTTAGAAGGGGGGTCCTTCCTATCTCGTTCAGGTACCGCTGCAGCGGATCCACAGGAACGAGTTTTCCCCCTTCCTTTTTGACTATACCCTTGGAGGATTTTGTCTTTGGAGAAGGCTTGGTCTTTTTTTTGCTATCTGTTTTTTTTGCTTTGGACATTTTTTGTCCTGCCCCTTGGGGCCGTTATCTTTCGAGCATTATACATGGCGTGTGCTTGAGTTCAAGGGCTGGCATCCACACCGTATTTTCTTCGCAGGGATTGATACCCCCTGATTGCGGGTCTTGCAAGGGCAAACAAGGTCAATGCCAGGATGATCCCTGCCAGGACATCTATGAGGTAATGGTAACGAAGAAACATGGTGGAGAGGATAATGTGGGGAATCCAGAGGCCTATGGCAAAGCCTGCCTTTGGGAAATATCTGGATGAAAAAAGGAACATGCTCAACGGAAGACATGTATGCATGGACGGAAACACATCGCGCAATGGACCATTTTTTATGAATTGGTGCACAAATGGAACGACGGTCTCTCCTGGTAGTTTCCCTTTGAAAACGGACGCCAGGTAATGATACGGACCCCTGGCGGGAACGAATGTGTAAGTTATGTCAGCGATGCATGCGGCGGCAAGGAGCATGAGACCGAATTCCATCAGGCGGTCCTGTCGCCTGCAAAAGAACATCATTCCCAGGATGAAGCTGCCACCGACAATGTAATAACCGAAATACGATACAGCGAACCATGCGCTGGTAAAAGTGGTGGCAAACTGTTCGAGCCATACGGATGCGTCCATTCCCACAAGGGCATGATCGATGGCGCTGAGCTTGGCATCCACCTCAACGGGGTTGATGATGGGGATCATCTTTTGAAGCATGAAAAAGGGAATGAACACGCAGGATACTACAGTGGCCTGGTGCAACAATCTGAACCTGATCCTTCCTTCAAAAAAACGCCTGTACGCAAAGGTGGATATGGACAGCAAAAGCAAGACCGCCCACATCTTCCAGAGATATGGCTTTGCTCCTTGTGTGTCTGCTGCATGAGAAAGCCTGAAGATGAACACCAACAGGTGCAGACCCACCACCCATTCAAGGAGGCCTATCCTCAATAGTCCCCTGCCCACTTTTTGTATGTGGCTTCCTGTTGTGTCTCCTTGTTTCTTTCCCATGGCCTTGGGTTATGCACGAAGACCAAGAGTCTATCAAGCTGATTTTCATTTTTTTCAGCAAGTTCAAGGGGCAAAATTCCCTGAAACAAAAGGTTGGCACTGGAAAAGGGCATCGATATAATGTCGGCAAGTTTGACTCACTGACAAGAGGCTGCAAGTGAAGGAAAAGCTCTTCCTGGCCATGGCCGGAAATATCGGTTGCGGCAAGACAACGGCTGCAAAGCTCATAAGCCAGAATTTCGGCTTCGAGCTTTTCGACGAACCTGTCATCGACAACAGGTTTCTGAAAGACTATTACAAGGACATGAAGAGGTGGTCATTTACTCTTCAGTTGGAATTTCTCATGAGAAGGGTCGAGCACCACGAGTTAATCAAAACTGTGCCAAAGAGCTGTATTCAGGACAGAACCCTTTATGAAGATCCTGAAATTTTTGCCAAGTATCTTCATGGACTTGGATTCATGGACAATCGTGAGCTGGATCTTTATTTCGAGTATTTCAACCGTCTGAATCGGGAGTTGCTACAGCCGGATCTCATCGTGATCCTTGAGGTTGATCGGGTAGAGACCTTGCTAAAGCGGATTCATACGAGAGCCAGGGAAGAGGAGGGAGGCATAGACACTGCCTTTTTGGCCGGGTTGAATGCCTACTACTCGACCTTTGCACAGGTTTGCGAGAGAAAATACAATATTCCCGTGCACAAGGTAAACGTTGAAAAACTGGACATCCGCTCTCCAGAGGGAAAAAAGACCTTCCTGGACGATATAAGCCAATCCCTGGAGCAAATCAAATGAGTTCGGCAAGGAGAAAAACCCGTGATAGCGCATCTTCTCCTGCAACATCAAACACAAGGCCTACTTATATAGCAGTAGAAGGACCCATAGGTGTGGGGAAAACCACCCTGGTCCAAAAACTGGCAGAGCAATTCCACGCAAAGGTGCTCATCGAGATCGTGGAAGAGAATCCTTTCTTGCCGGATTTTTACAGGGACCCGGACAAGTTTGCGTTCCAGACCCAGCTGTTTTTTCTTTTGTCAAGGTATAGACAACAACAGGAACTATGGCAGCCGGATCTCTTCAGCCGCTATCTCCTGTCGGACTATATCTTTTCAAAGGACCGCTTGTTTGCGGCCCTGACTCTGACCGACAATGAGATGATCCTGTACGACCAAGTATTTCGGATACTTGATACGAGAGTCCTCAAGCCGGACCTGGTGGTGTATCTTCAGGCGAGACTGGATGTCCTTCTGGATCGCATAAAGCACAGGGGGAGACCGTTCGAAAAAAACTTTGATGGAAATTACCTCAAGAAACTTTGTGCTGCATATAACGACTACTTTTTTCACTATTCGGATACACCACTGCTTGTAGTGGATACATCGGACATAGATGTTGTTCACAATGACGAAGATTTTCTGGATCTGAGCAGGAACATACTCATGCATCGTGGCGGGGTTCAGTTCTACAAGCCCATCAGCAGATGATTCCGAACAGCTACGCCTGCCGCGGGCCTACGAAAGGTACTGGTGGCTTTTTTCGCAATACTCGGTGCTGTCGTTCTCGGAGAGTCGCGACCCCAAAAGTACGGCCCTGTCAACGGCTAGCTACCCTTGGCTTCTCGGCAAGCTCGAAGCTACGGGCAGCTACGCCTGCCGCGGGCCTACGAAAGGTACTGGTGGCTCTATTCGCAATACTCGGTGCATGTCGTTCTCGGAGAGTCGCGACATAAAAAACTCCGGGATGAATGAGCATCCCGGAGCATTACTACAAGGCGACTATCAGTTCGTCATTCAGGTTTTGTCTCGATGAGAGTATTGACGACGCCGGGGTCGGCCAGTGTTGAAGTGTCGCCGATGGAGTCGGTCTCGTTTGCGGCGATTTTTCTGAGGATACGCCGCATGATTTTTCCGGAACGGGTTTTGGGTAAAGCATCTGCCCAATGAATGATGTCCGGGGTGGCGATGGGGCCAATTTCCGAACGAACGTGAGTGATGAGTTCCTTTTTCAGTTCCTCGGTTTTTTCCACACCCTCGTTCAGCGTGACGTATGCGTAGATTCCCTGTCCCTTGATATCATGGGGGAATCCAACCACGGCAGCCTCGGCGACCTTGGCGTGTGACACCAGGGCGCTTTCCACCTCGGCGGTACCCATGCGGTGACCGGATACGTTTATTACGTCATCCACTCGTCCTGTTATCCAGTAATAACCATCCTTGTCACGTCGACAGCCATCACCAGAGAAGTAGTAGCCTTTGAACATGGAGAAGTAGGTCTCTTCGAATCTCTGGTGATCACCATAGACCGTACGCATCATGCCGGGCCACGGCTCCTTGATAACCAGCATGCCTTCGCATTCACCATCGAGTTCTTTTCCGTCCTGATCCAATACCGCAGGAATCACACCAAAGAACGGGAAGGTCGCCGAACCCGGCTTCAAGGGAGTTGCTCCAGGCAATGGAGTGATGAGAACGCCGCCTGTTTCTGTCTGCCACCAGGTGTCGATGATGGGGCATTTTCCCTTGCCCACCACGGTGTGGTACCAATTCCACGCTTCCGGGTTGATGGGCTCACCCACAGAGCCAAGAAGTCTCAGAGAGCTGAGGTCACGTTTGTTGACGTGCTCGTCTCCAAACCTTGCGATGGCACGGATGGCAGTGGGGGCGGTATAGAACAAGGACACCTTGTACTTGTCCACCACATCCCAGAACCTTCCGGGGTCAGGATAGGTAGGTACACCCTCGAACATCAGTGAGGTAGCGCCGTTTGCCAGCGGGCCATATACGATGTACGAGTGCCCGGTAACCCAACCTATGTCGGCTGTGCACCAGTAGATATCTTCAGGGTGATAGTCAAAGATGTACTTGAAGGTCACACCAGTATAAACCATGTAACCGCCTACGTTGTGTTGCACACCCTTGGGCTTTCCCGTGGAACCGGAGGTATAAAGAATAAACAGGGGATCTTCTGCATCCATCCATTCTGGTTCACAGTCGGCAGATGCGTCTTTCATCAGCTCGTGCCACCACTCATCTCTGCCTTGTACCATGTTTGCATCTATACCTTTTCCTTCACCCACTCGCTCCACGACTATGCAGTTTCTAACCTCGTGTCCGTTATCCTTGCACAGCTTCATGGCTTCGTCTGCGTTACCTTTGAGGCTGACGGGTTTTTTGCCTCTGTAGGTACCGTCAGTGGTGATCAGGACCGTGCACTTGGAGTCCAGGATGCGGTCAGCAAGGGACTCAGCAGAGAATCCACCGAAAACGATGGAATGGATTGCGCCTATTCTGGCACAACCCATCATGGCAATGGCCAGCTCTGGAACCATGGGCATATAGATGCTGACACGGTCGCCCTTTTTCACGCCTTTGGACTTTAGCACGTTTGCAAACTTTGAGACTTCGTCCTTGAGCTGGGAATAGGTGAACTTTGCCTCTTCTCCTGGTTCGTTTCCTTCCCAGAGAATGGCGGCGCGATCACCCAGTCCGGCTTC
>JALVPF010000172.1 GCA_027031935.1 Myxococcales bacterium
GCACTGAGATCAAAAATGCTGTGCTTGTAGATCTGGGGCAGCGAGTATTCGCTGTCGCCATACTCCACCGTCACCCTCCTGTAATCAGTGCCCTGGTAATACCTGTCTATGCCTATGTCCAAAGACGCCCCGGCCCAGTATGCCCACTTGGTTTCCAGGCTGAACAGAGGCCGCTGAACACTCACTGAGGCCCAACCGCCTTCAAGGTCGCCCGAATGATGGTTTATGCGAACCGCAGCCATCTGCGAAAGAGCCAGCCTGGATCCCAACAGCCTGGGTACCCGGTATATCTCACCTATGGCCTGTACGTCCCTGTCCATATAATAATGAAGGCTCAGTTGCTGGTTGTAGCCCAAAAAATTCTGCTCGGATGGGGTCACATAGAACCAGTTGAACTGACCGCCTCCGAAATTCCCGTTGGAGTTCAGTCGGATACTCCAGAGATCCTTGGTTATGACGACAACCACAACACTATCTTGAGAATCTCCCTTGGCTACAACTATTCTGACTGTGGAGAACAAAAGAGGCATGGATCTGAGATTCCTGGCACTTTCCCTTATCTTGTCCTCCGAGTACTTCTGCCCCTCGGAAAACAAAAGTTCCTGCCTTACGATGTGCTCTTTAGTGACCACATGAAAGATGTTTACAAACCCGGGCCATGGGTCCGATTGCTCCACGATGGGCAAGCTGACCACTTCCACACGTTCGATACTTTTACCTTGTGGCTTTGGATCAAGGACGAGTCCAAGGGATTTCAGAACCCTGGAAATCAGCTCGCGCTCGTAAACATCTCTTGCAGAAGCATGTGGAGATTTGTCTTCTGCGGCTCTTGCCTTGGGAGACAATACGTGTAGGGACAAAATAAAAACAAAAAAGACAAAGGCCAGGCCGATGGATGCTCCGGCATGGCATGGGCGGGTATTCATCACAATACGGAAAGGCAGCCTATCTTCCGGGACGTAGAGTTGACTGCTCCCTTTGGATGCGCTCCAATTCTTCCTTGTGAGTGACCGAATACCTGGCCCATGGACGGGCCTTCAGACGGGCATAGCCTATGGGCTCCATGGTCCCTTCACACAGTCCATACTCGTCGTTTTCAAATTTTTTCAAAGCGCGTTCCACCTCGCGGAGCAGCTTTACTTCCTTATCTAGAATTCGCAAGGAAACATCCTGGTGCTGCCCTGTGGAAGCATGTTCGAGTTCCTCGATGATCTCGCTTGGATCCACCGTGGAGTCTCGATTCTTTCGCTGTGAAATCGTTCGACGAAGCTCGTTGCGCCTGTCTGTCAGAACCTTCTTGAGTTCTTTTAACTGTGTAGGCGTCAACCCGTTGATTGTGTTCTTGCGAGCGGTCATCTCGTCTCCTTTCCTGTCAGGAGAAAATTCCATGAAGTCTTATATCATAATTCAGTAACAAAACCGTTTTCAACATAATTCCACCACAGGTATATAACAACTTGAGAGCATTGCAGTTTAATTTTTCAAAAAATCCCATATTTGGTGTTGACCCAAAAACTCAACCACAATATATTGTGCCTCTCCCGTAGACGGGTTTAACCATTTATCGAGACAGGAGAGCGTCCGCCATGCAACAGGCTGCACGTAGTGACATCCATTTGTCTGAAAAATCACGCCCATTACCACAATCTCATACTCCCACACAGGTACAGAAAAGGGATGGATCAATCGCTTCTTTCGACCTGAGTCGCATACGCTCGGCCATAGAGCGCGCAGGAAAGGCGACGGGAGAGTTTGGCGAACTCGAAGCAGAGCTTCTCACTGCGCAAGTCTTGAAAGTGCTTTCCTACAGACATTCGGACGGACCATCCAATATAGAGA
>JALVPF010000173.1 GCA_027031935.1 Myxococcales bacterium
ATCCGATACTACGGAAACAAAGAGCGAAACAAAGACAGACAGCGAAACGAGCACAGCAGAAAGCAAGCCCGTGGAGCTCTCGGACGAGATGGCTTCGGACAAACCCCTGGATGCCGCTGACGATGATCTTCCTCCGCCCCCTCCCGGGTTCAAGGAGATCCGCATGGATGAGGTGGAGATGGCAAAGCCACCCCTGAACCTCCTGGATTTGCATGGTTACCTGCGGCTTCGCGGCGACCTGATGAACGGCCTGGATCTGGGACTGGAACCCCGTCTCGGTTACGAGGGCGAAAGAGGCGCTGCTTATCCACAATTTCCAAAACCGGCCACAGGAAAAGGGGACACCATCTCTGGTGCAAACATGCGCTTTCGCCTGGAGCCGACCATCAATATCTCTGAAGATGTTCGCATAATGGCGCAGATCGACATGTTGGACAATATCATCCTGGGATCTACACCCGAGGGCTATCCCAAGAGCCTGTATTATCCTCTTGTGGCGTTCAGCCAGGGGCAGCAACCACCGGTGGAAGGCGTCAATTCCACAAAGGACAGCATCCTGGTAAACCGTGTCTGGGGTGAGGTGATGACTCCCCTTGGCCTGTTGCGCTTTGGAAGAATGGGCTCCGAATGGGGTCTGGGTCTGCTCGCAAATGACGGCGGTCCCATGCATTCGGACCAGGGACCTTTGGTAACCCGCAAGGATCCCTTCTCTCCCACCGGGCATTGCTTCGACTGTGATTACGGGTCTACCGCCGACAGGATCATGTTCATCACCAAGATATTCGGCCACTATATAGTTCCCATGATCGACTTCACCTCAGAAGGCCCCTACTTCACCCACGTAAACGAGTGGGGCGGACAGCCTTTTGATTTCGATCAGCTCGACGATGTCAATTCCTACATACTGGCCATAGCAAAGAGGGATAAACCAGAAGACATAGAACAGATGTTGAGTCAGGGGAAATGGTCACTCAATTATGGTCTGTATTTCGTGTTCAGGAACCAGGCCTATGACGCCATAGACTATCAGACCCAGAGCCCATATGATGGAAGGAACCAGACGGTGACGAACTACGCAGTGAGAAACGTAGAGGCATATATCCCCGACTTCTGGATCCGTTTCATGATGGGCAAGCTGCGCATCGAAGCGGAGCTTGTGGGCATCTTTGGAAGGATGGGTTACGACGCCCAGAGCGGATCTCTGGATGCCGAAGGCAATCTCATTGACATCACGGATGTAAAGGGGCAGCAGATAAATCTGACCCAGCTCGGCGGTGTCGTTCAGGCCGACTACTTGATGCTGGACGATGCATTGAGGCTGGGCATGGAAGTGGGCTTTGCCTCTGGTGACGATTCTCCGGGATTTGGGGTAAGACCTTTTGACGAGAAGCAGTTCGAACACTCGGAAGGGGATAACGATATCAACAACTTCAGGTTTCATCCTGACTATCATGTGGACCTGATCTTGTGGCGGCAGATAATAGGAACGGTGACAGACGCAATCTATTTCAAGCCATCGGTGCAATACAATATAGCAGAGGGCCTGGGAGCAAAAGCCTCTGTCATCTATTCTTCGGCCATCTATTCCGATTCCACTAGAGGAAAGTCGAGCCCCTTGGGCCTCGAGCTGGATGTGGACTTTTTCTATTTCTCCGACGACAATTTCCATGCCGGCTTGAGCTACGGGCTCCTGGTTCCCTTTTCTGGAATGAACGACCTGGGTAGAAACGGTATAGTGGACTCGGGTGCCAACGTGGAAGAGTTCAACAAGGACACAAGCGCTGATTTGGCCCACAGGATATTGGGTCGCTTGGTGCTGTACTTCTAGTCTAGTCTCATGATGCAATCCGGCACACAGCACCATTCTTTGCGGACAAGGATGCTGGGTGTCCTGCTTCTGCTGGTGCTTGCAGTATCGATGGCCTGTGGTGTCAAGGCGCCCCCAAAACCCCCCAAGATGGACAAGCCTGATGCTTCTGTGGGTCATGTCCGCCACGAGAGGTGATAAGCGTGTTTCAAGGAGTGTTTACGGCTTTGGTAACCCCCTTTGCAAAGGGGGCTGTTGATGTGGATGCTCTTCGGCTGATGGTTGACCGGCAGATTCAGGCAGGTGTGCATGGTCTTGTGGTGTGTGGAACAACCGGCGAAGCTGCAGCCATGTCGGCAGATGAAAGGAAACAGGCAATACAGGCAGTGGCAGAGCAGGCCAAGGGGCGAGTGTCCGTGATAGCAGGCACCGGCTCCAACAATACCGCTGCTTGCATAAATGCCACAGAGCAGGCCGCATCATATGGAGTGGATGCCGCGTTGGTGGTGACACCATATTATGTCAAACCTCCTCAACGAGGGCTGGTGGATCATTACAGCCAGGTGGCGAAAGTCGGACTACCCGTAGTTGCCTATAACGTGCCGTCCAGAACCGGTGTGAGCATCAAGCCCGATACGGCACGTCTGTTGTCAGAGATACCCGGGGTAGTGGCTCTGAAGGAAGCCTCTGGGGATATGGTCCTGGGTGCCGAGATAATAAGACAAGTGGGACAGGGCTTTGCGGTATTATCTGGCGATGATGGGACCTTTTTGCCTTTTCTCAGTGTAGGCGGAGCCGGCTGTGTGTCCGTATTGTCCAACCTTGTTCCAAAAGAGGTGGTTGAACTCTACGAGGCGTTTATGGCTGGGGATTTGACCAAGGCGAAAGACTTGCATTTTAGGTTTTTGCCTCTGGTGCGCGCCCTGTTTTCAGAGTCCAATCCCATTCCCGTAAAGGCCGCCTTGGCCATGATGGGGCTGATGGGCGATGAGATCAGAACACCTCTGAGTATCATGGAAGAAAAATCCAGGGAAAAATTGAGAGGAATTCTGGAAGAACTTGAATTGTTGGGGTGAAGCGTGATCGGTGTTTGTCTAAGCGGTGCCCGCGGAAGAATGGGCCGGATGCTATATCAGTTGATTGATGAGGCCGAAGATCTTTCGACGGTTTGCGCCTTAGAGCGACGTGGTCATCCGGACTTGGGATGCGATTTGGGCCATGGGCTTTTGCTCACCGACGATGCTGCTGTGGGAATAGAAAAAGCCGACGTTCTTCTGGATTTCAGTTTGCCGGAAGCTGTCATCGAGCATGTATCCCTGGCGGCCAAATCCGGAGTGGCCGTTGTGACAGGAACAACAGGGCTGGATGAAGATCAGATGGCAGAGTTGAATCGTGCCGCATCTTCGGTGGCCGTGGTCTATGGGTCCAATATGAGTCGCGGCGTTTATGCTCTGGGCGAACTCGTCAGAAAAGCTGCTTCCATGCTTGGGCCGGAGTTTGACGTGGAAATACTGGAAGCCCATCACAAGGGGAAAAAGGATTCTCCTTCTGGTACGGCATTGCAGTTGGGTAAATCCGTGCAGGAGATTCGCGGTGGTCAACTCGTGTATGCACGGCAGGCACAGAGACAAGCTGGTAATATCGGTATCAGCTCCATTCGCGGTGGTGATGTGGTGGGCGATCACGAGGTGCTGTTTCTCGGCCCGGGGGAGAGGATCTCCATAACTCATCGGGCTACCACCAGGGAACATTTTTGTCGTGGTGCCCTGGAAGCCGTCAGGTTTGCAAATGGTCTTTCGCCCGGTTTCTATACCATGAAACAGGTCTTTGAACACAGGAGCAAGAAGGGATGAATTTGAACTTGGCTCACAGAATGTCTCTGCTTGAGCCCTATTTGTTTGCCGAGTTGGACAGAAAAAAAGCCGAGGCTTTGGAAAAAGGCGTGGATGTCATTTCCCTCAGCATAGGCGATCCGGATCTCCCTACTCCCCGGGAAATACGGGACGCTGCATGGCAGGCTCTCGGTGAACCTGAAAATCATCGCTATCCTGATTATGCCGGCTCTGACTCCTTCAGGAAAGCTGCGTCTACGTGGATGAAGCGCAGGTTTGGAATAGAACTGAATCCCGGCAAAGAGATCTCGGCCCTCATCGGTTCAAAGGAGGGTATCTTCCATACGGCTTTTGTGCTGGCAGGAGATGGAGATGTGGTTTTGTGTCCTGAACCCGCCTACCCGGTCTATGCCATCTCTACGCGTCTGGCCGGAGCCGAGCCTGTTTTCATGCCCTTGCTTGAAAAGAACGATTTTCTTCCTGACCTCTCTTGCATATCTTCATCTGCTGCACGCAAGGCCAAGGCTCTTTGGATCAACTACCCCAACAATCCAACGGGTGCAGTTGCAGACGAGGGCTTTTTACGCAATGCGGTGGAGTTCGCCCGCGAGAACGATCTGGTGCTGTGTTGCGACGCCGCGTATTCAGAGATTTCATTTGATGGTTACAAGGCCTTGTCCATTTTCGAGATACCAGGCGCCGAGGATGTGGCAGTGGAATATCACTCCATGTCCAAAAGCTATAACATGACGGGTTGGCGTGTGGGTTTTGTGGCTGGTCGTGCTGACGTGGTACAGGCCTTGGCTGAGTACAAGTCGAATATGGACTCGGGCGTGTTTGGTGTGGTGCAGGCTGCGGCTATAAGTGCCATGAATCTGTGGCCTGAGCCTGTGATAAACATATGCGATGTTTACAAGAAGCGTCGCGATGTTTTGGTCTCGGGCCTCAGGAGGGCCGGGTATGATCCAGGCTTTCCCAAGGCCACCTTTTATGTATGGATGAAGGTGCCAGGAGGTGATGACAAGGAGTTTTGTACCACCTTGATAGAGCAGGCGGGTGTGGTTGCGACTCCTGGATCGGGATTTGGTCCCTCGGCCAAAGGATACGTTCGCTTCTCCCTGACAGTGCAGGACCATAGACTTGCTGAAGCAGTAGAAAGAATTGTCTCCATGAATGCCGGATGATCCCATGGAACATCGTGCCTTTCTCTCCATAGGAGCAAACCTGGGGGACAGACTCGCAACTTGCCTCATGGCCCTGGATATGCTCCAGGCCACAGATGGGCTGGAGGTTATCTCCCGTTCTTCTGCCTATGAGACAGACCCGGTCGGATTTCTTGAGCAACCCTCTTTTGTCAACATGGCAGCAGGTGTAGTCACCAGTCTCGAGCCCATGCAACTTCTTGTGACTTTGAAAGAAATAGAAAAAAAAGCCGGCAGGAGACCAGGGCTTCGCTGGGGACCACGGGTACTGGATTTGGATATAGTTCTGTATGACGACCTGGTCCTGCATGAGCCCACATTGTCCATTCCTCACAAGCGAATGCATGAAAGGGCCTTTGTGTTAGTCCCCTTGAGCGAGATCGCACCCGAGATTATGCATCCCGGTCTCAAAAAGTCGGTGAAGGTACTGCTTTCAGACCTGGGTGAAGAGCCTGGGGGCGTAAGGAAGCTTGACGATCCAGTCAATAATGCTTGACACCCAGTAGGCAACGCATAAAATTGCCGCGATTCATTAATTTTACGATCGTCCTGTGGCGATCGCTCGATTCAACCTGGTTGAGAATGGAGGCATGGCAGAATGAAGATCTTCTTGGATACCGCCGATGTGGGAGAGATCAGGGAAGGCGTGGCTATGGGCATGGTAGATGGGGTAACTACGAACCCCACTCTGGTTTCCCGCACGGGCAGACCCTTCAAAGAGGTAATCGAGGAGATCTGCGGGATCGTCTCCGGCCCTGTTTCCGCAGAAGCGGTCAGCATGGATACACAGGGGCTTATAAAAGAGGCTAATGAACTTTCTTCCATAGCATCCAATGTGGTTGTAAAGATTCCCATGACCGTCGATGGTCTCAAGGCGGTGAAGGCTTGTGCGGAAAAGGGGATCAAAACCAACGTGACATTGGTGTTCCAGTCCCTTCAAGGTCTTTTGGCGGCAAAGGCAGGCGCTTCCTTCGTGAGCCCATTCGTGGGTCGCTTGGACGATTTGGCTGGCGAGGGAATGGACATGGTGGCAGAACTCCTGACCATGCTCAGCAACTACAATTATTCAGCAGAGGTGATCGTAGCCAGCATTCGGCATCCCATGCACGTGGTTCAGTCCGCCATGGTGGGCGCGCACGTGGTAACGATTCCTTTCAAGGTTTTGAATTCCTTGACCAAGCACCCCTTGACCGATAGGGGTATAGAGGCATTCTTGAAGGATTACGAAAAGATTCCCAAGGGCTAATCAGACAGGAGGTCAGCTGTGAAGATTCTCGTAACGGCAAAGCGGGTCACGGACCCGGATGTGAAGATCAAGGTAAAGCCCGATGGCAGCGGTATTGCAACGGAGGGCATAGACTACAAGGTCAATCCTTTCGATGAGATCGCCATCGAAGAAGCCATCAGGATCAAGGAGAAAAACAAGGCCGAGGTGGTGGTGGTGAGCGTGGGCTCCAAGGAGGCCACCAAGGAGATCCGCTCTGGCCTTGCCATGGGTGGGGACAGGGGAATACTTGTTCTTACCGACGATCCCCTGGACGCCAACGCCGTGTCCAAGGTGCTCAAGGCGCTGGTGGAAAAAGAAAACCCGGACCTGGTGCTCATGGGCAAGCAGGCTGTTGATGGTGACAACAACCAGACGGGGCAGATGCTCGCGGAGATATTGGATTGGCCCCAGGCCTGTTTTGCTTCTGTGGTCGAGTTGGTTGACGACAGCAAGGCAAAAGTCACCCGCGAGGTAGATGGCGGATTCGACCACGTGGAACTGGATCTGCCGGCGGTAATTACCGCTGACTTGCGCCTGAACGAGCCGCGCTATGCTTCGTTGCCTGGTATCATGAAGGCCAAGAGGAAGAAGATCGAAGAGATAGAATTGTCCTCCATGGGACTCGATACCTCTCCAAAGGTCGTGTGGCACAAGTTCGGTACTCCCGCTGAACGACAGGCCGGAGAGATCGTTGCTGATGTACCTACCCTGGTCGCCAAGTTGCGCGACGAGGCCAAGGTCATCTGAGCAAGAGCGAAAGGCAAGGAGGACGATCATGGGTAATGCATTGATAGTTGCTGAGTACAAGGGCGACGCGCTGAAGAAGGTGACCCGCGCTGCTTTTACTTTTGCAAAGGAATACACCACCAAGCAAGGCGGAGAGTTTCACATTCTGGTCTTGGGGCATAACCTGGGTGCGGTCGTGGATGAGTGCATGAGTTACGGTGCTGCCAAGGTTCACGTGGCTGACAACGAGAGCCTGGCCAACTACCTGGCGGAGAGCTATGCACAGGTGGTGGCACAGGTGGCCAAGGACTCTGGCGCCGAAGTGGTTGGTGCCACGGCTTCTGCCATGACCAAGGACCTGATGCCCAGAGTGGCTGCCAAGCTTGATGCAGGAATGGCCTCGGACATCATCGGCATCTCCGACGAGGGTTATTTCGACAGACCTGTTTGGGCTGGCAATGCCATCGTGTCCGCCGAGATCACCTCACCCGTCAAGGTTGTCACGGTGCGAGGTACGGATTTCGAGCCTGCTCCAAAGGGAGACGCAGGCGGTGAGAAGGTGGAAGTCACCGTGTCCGTGGATTTGGGCAGCCTGAAGAAACGCTTCGAGCAATTCGAAGAGGTCAAGTCTGACAGGCCGGAGCTGACCGAGGCCTCCATCATAGTCACCGGTGGTCGTGGAACCAAGGGTGACGAGGGTTTCAAGCTGGTGGAGGGTTTGGCTGACCTTCTGGGCGCAGCGGTGGGCGCAACGCGTGCTGCCGTGGACGCAGGGTGGGTTCCCAACGACCTGCAGGTGGGACAGACTGGAAAAGTGGTAGCCCCCGACCTCTACGTGGCAGCAGGGGTGTCCGGTGCCATTCAGCATCTTGCCGGCATGAAGGGCTCCAAGACCATAGTTGCCATCAACAAGGACGAGGAAGCCCCCATTTTCCAGGTGGCAGACTATGGCCTGGTGGCCGATCTCTTCAAGGCCCTGCCTGAGATGGTTGAAGAAGTGAAAAAGGCCAAAGGCTGATCCAATATAATCTGTAATAGATATTCATGATTATGGTCCTCCCCTGGGAGGACCTTTTTTTATCGGTGGGACACTTCGCAAGGGACACTTGGCAAGCCTGGACAAAAACCATAAGCAGTGGCAGCATGCCATTTCTGAATTCAGAGATAATGCTTGTACGGGAGAAAGGGTTTTTGAAACTCCAATACTCGATGCTTCGTATCCTTCTGTTGCTTTTAGTTCTTGAGGGCCAGGCCTTTGCCCTTGTAGGGGTGCACATCGAAAACCGGGTTGGGTGTCTGGATGATGCCGACCTGGAGAAGAGACTGGATATACTGGTAAAAAATAAGGGCGGGGATGGTCATTTGTCGGTCAGTGTGGTGATTGCACCGGCCATAGATGGCCTTGTGTTATCCCTACGTGTGGTCATGAATGCAACAGGCGAGGTGGTCCTGGATCGTACCTTCCGGCTCAAGCCGGAGGATTGTCCAGGTGCCAACGATCTGCTGTCTGTGGTGCTCGAGCAATTTCTTTCTACATTTCCACTCGAGGAATGGATACTCAAGACCAGCCCACCCAAACCACCTCCACCTGAAAAGATCTTTCTCACACGAGATGTGGCTGAACTTGCGGGTTCGGCTTCTGTTGCAGTGGACAGTCGTTGGCCATATCCGAGCGCTGATCTGGAACTTGCTGTGTCCATAGACGTGGGCTCTTGCCGCAATCGTCTCATAGGTAGCACGGCTATACGGATTGGCATTCCCCACGAGTTGGGTAGCGGCAGCTATCTCGAAAGCATGGGAATGCTGGGAGTAGGGTGGCGATATGCAAGCCGTGGGTGGATGCTGAGAGTGGAGGCGCGCACTGGAGGCCTGCTCGTCTCAGGATATGGTTATAACACAAACTACCACCGCTGGTTGCTATGGGTAGAAGCCCAGGTGGGCATGATGTGGCAATGGAAAGGCATTTTACTGGGACCCCAGATTGCGGTGAGCCCTCTTTGGCACCAGGTTGAGACCACAGCCGGTGTCAACAGGCAACTGCCTTGGTTGCGTGTGGGCGTAGTTATAGGTTTTCCTTTCTGGTACAAGAAATTTTGAAGGTTTTCCGCTTTGCCGGGAAATCATAGTTAATGGTCAACGATCCTGAGTCTTAAAATGAGTGAATCGGCGAGCGAGGAACTGGATGTTGGAAGTCTCTACGTGGAGTATGGATCGTTTTTATCCCGTACTATCGAGCGTTTGACAGGCGCTGGCGGACACGTTGACGATTTATTGCAAGAGACCTTTGTTACCGCCTTTCGCAAGCGCAAGAGCTACGATAGGACACGGGCAGCCCCTGCAACATGGTTATATGGTATCGCCGCCAACTTGTGTCGGCGCCACCATCGCTCCGCCAAACGTCTGGCCACCCTGAAGGCGAAGTATGTGCTGGAACAAGTCGGCCAAGCGCAAACAAGGCCCGATCAGCTGGCAGAAGAAGCGCAACGGGTTCAGATGGTTTACGAGGTGATGCAGAAATTGCCTTTCAAACAGAGGGAAGTGTTCAGTCTGTATGAACTGGAGGCCCTTGATGGCAACGCCATTGCGTCCATGCTCGGAATACCTCTAGGGACGGTGTGGACGCGCTTACATCATGCCCGCCAGAGGTTTGCCAAGCTTATGCAAACCAGGCTTGAAAAAGAGGGACTGGCATGAAAGAGATAGAAAATCCCGAAAGACTGATACACGATCCAAAGCTCGGCAAATGGCTTCGGCCGGCTGCAGATCGCATGTTGGAACCAGAACGTCTTTCCAGGTGCGCTCAGCTTATCCAGCAAAGGTTAGAGGAGACATCTCAAGCGAAAGGATCTTCCTGGTTTGACAGGATTTTTTGGTCGCGCAGGATGATGCGGGCCGTGGTACCAGCTTTGCTCTTGATAAGTATATCCGTGGGCGCCACCTACCTGATCAGGGTCTTTCGCGAGCCTGAAAAGGTCAAGCCACCTGAGGCCAAAGCGGTGCTTGTGAAGATAAAGCACAAACCAAGACCCTTGCCCAGGCTGACTGATTTACCTGAACCACCAAAACCGGATAAACCATCCAAGCTGGTGAGGAGAAGACCGAAAACATTAAAAGTGGCTCAAGTGCAAACCGAAGCAGCAGAAACGGTGGAATCCCATACCAGCCCCCAGAGTCAACTGCTTGAGCAACTTCGTCTGTTCAAAAAAGCCAAGTCGGCAGCAGATAGTGCTGATGTGGCTGGTGCTCTGTCTGCGCTCGACGAGTTGAAGCGCCAATTTCCCAAAGGTCCTCTTGGCCCGGAAGCAGGGCTGCTCAGGGCCAGGATTCTTTATCAAGCGGGTCATTTTCGGCAGGCGGCCCAATGCATTGCTGCTTTGATCGATGATCCTTCCCTTGCTGGCAAAAAAGCGCATCTTTTCCGTCTATTGGGTGACTGCCATGTCCACCTGAAAGAGTGTGAAGCGGCGCGAGAGGCTTTTCGTCGTGCGTTGGGGCTTGGGCTCTCCGGCACAGAAGCCGATGAGGCAAGACGAGGAATAAAAAAATGCACCCGTCAGTAATTTTTTTGAAGGTTTTCTGTGTATCTGGGGAATAAGCCATTAGACACAATAAACCTGGAGGAAAGAATGCGTTTTATTATTGCCAGATATCATTGGATTTTTTCAATAATTCTTCCACTTTTCCTGATGGCAGGCTGCGACACCGCTGTGGTGGGAGATGAACAATGTGGAAACGGGCTCCTGGACGACAAGGAGCTGTGTGATGTGGGAATTGCCTCAGGGCAAGGTAGATGTCCTGAGGAAGAAGATTGTGATGATGGATCTGATTGCACCATAGATAGCCTGTCAGGGCAGGATTGTATGGCCAGGTGTGAGCATGAAGCGATCACC
Source organism: Myxococcales bacterium (assembly GCA_027031935.1). Lineage (GTDB taxonomy): Bacteria > Myxococcota > B64-G9 > B64-G9 > B64-G9 > JALVPF01. The sequence continues at coordinate 10,725 of JALVPF010000173.1, forward strand.
GTGTTTGTTGACGATGACGGTTGTTGTCCTGAAGGTGCAGGGCCGGAGGATGATTCTGATTGTGGCGCTTGCGAAAATGAGTGTTCAGCCTCAGGGGACACCGAGTGTACGGACGGTAGCTTGAGAACTTGTCTTTCTGACCAAAGAGGATGTTTGTACTGGGGTGAGTATGTTGATTGCCCGGACAAGGCCTGTGATGGGGATGTGTGCTCCGGTTGCACACCGGACTGTGCAAACATGGAGTGTGGCATGGATCCTGTCTGCGGCAGCAGTTGTGGAGAATGCAGCGATGGAAAAGAGTGCGAAGACGGTCAGTGCGTTTGTGTACCGGATACCACAACCGGCTGTTACGACGGGGATGTGTATCACTTTGATTCCTGTGGAAATCCAGGGGATAAGCTAACAGATTGCTCCTATGGCTGTAGTGATGGTCAGTGTGACAATTGTACACCAAACTGCAACGGCCTCGAATGCGGTCCGGATCCCGTTTGTGGTATAAGCTGTGGACAATGTGATGTCGGACAGGATTGTAATATGGCTGGTCAATGCATATGCGATGTGGATTATCATTTATGCGGTGACAGTTGTGTCTCGGATTACTCTACACAAAGCTGCGGACAGAGTTGTACCTCCTGCCCTGATGATCCCCATGGCGTTGCCAACTGCGATGGCGAAAGCTGTGGCATAGACTGCGATGCTGACTATCACCTTTGCAATGGAACTTGTGCGTCAGATTATTCACCACAGAGCTGTGGACAAAGTTGCACGACCTGCCCTGATGATCCCAATGGCACTGCCACCTGCGATGGTACGAGTTGCGGTATTGAGTGCAACGCAGACTATCATCTTTGCAACGGAACTTGTGCATCAGATTATTCAACTGAGAGCTGCGGACAGAGTTGTACTCCCTGCCCTGATGATGATCCCAATGGCGCTGCCACCTGCGATGGTACAAGTTGCGGTATTGAGTGCAACGCAGACTATCACCTTTGCAATGGCAGTTGTTTGTCAAGCCAAAGCACTGACCACTGTGGAAATCTCTGCAGTCCTTGTCCGGGTACGGAGCATGGCGCTGCAACCTGCGAAAATAATACCTGTGGGGTTGTTTGTGATGATGGATTTTTAAAAATAGACAATACCTGCCTTGCGGTATCTTCTATATCGCTTGGTAACGAACATACATGTGCTCTTACCTCAACTGGCGGTGTAAAGTGCTGGGGTTATAACCTTAGCGGCCAACTCGGAGACGGATCTACCACAGTTAGGTACACGCCAGTGGACGTAGTTGGCTTGAGTTCCGGAGTAGTTGCGATCTCGGCAGGTTTTGAGCACACATGTGCTCTCACCTCAACTGGCAGTGTAAAGTGCTGGGGTTATAACCTTAGCGGCCAACTCGGAGACGGTACAAGCACAGTTAGGCACACGCCAGTGGACATAGTTGGCTTGAGTTCAAATGTACAATTTGTCGCTATTTCGGGTGGTGGCTACCACACATGTGCTCTTACCTCAACTGGCGGTGTAAAGTGCTGGGGGGCTAATTATGACGGCCAACTTGGAGACGGATCTGACACAAATAGGTACACACCGGTGGACGTAGTTGGCTTGAGTTCCGGAGTAGTTGCGATCTCGGCAGGTTCTGAACACACATGTGCTCTTACCTCAACTGGTGGTTTAAAGTGCTGGGGGAATAATTCTTTCGGCGAACTCGGCGACGGATCTAACACAGTTAGGTACACGCCAGTGGACGTAGTTGGCTTGAGTTCCGGAGTAGTTGCGATCTCGGCAGGTTTCGAACACACATGTGCTCTTATCTCAACTGGCGGTGTAAAGTGCTGGGGGGCTAACTATCACGGCCAACTTGGAGATGGTACTAGCATCAATAGAGTTACTCCAGTGGATGTGTTTGGTTTGACATCAGGAGTATCTGCTGTTTCAGCTACTGGTGTTCACACATGTGTTCTTACCTCAACTGGCGGTGTAAAGTGCTGGGGGGCTAACTATCACGGCCAACTTGGAGATGGTACTAGCATCAATAGAGTCACTCCAGTGGACGTATTTGGCTTGAGTTCAGGAGAAGTTGCTGTCTCGATTGGTACTGAGCATTCTTGTGCGATTACAAGCACGGGCAGCTGCATGTGTTGGGGATTTAATGAAGAGGGTCCAATTGGAGACGGCACAACAGCTGACAGACACACTCCAGTATTTGTTCTGGATCCCTAAAATCACTAGCCATGCTATGTGTTCGACGCTAGAAGCCCAAGCTGAGCATGAGCACTAGTTTTAATCCTCAGAAGTGCCGGTGAGCTTTCCTGACCATAGATCCTGTACGAAACCATCAAAAGAAATTATCTCGATGGGGCAATGCTTTTCATTTTCGAGCAAACGTTTTCTTGGCTGAATGCTGACGACGATGGCTCGTCGTGGTTGGAATCTAATAACAAAAGTCGATTGAAAAACAAGGGGTTAATTTTACTCATTTGAAGTGTGCTCCAGATTGGTTCAACTAACTCGGAGCGTACTCCAAATCAGTTTAATATGCTTTCTAGCCAGTGCTCTCGATATTTATCTTTATGGAGCGCGAGCGAGAATGGAAATCCGGCGATGTGTGATTCTTGCCTACCTGGTGCAAGTCATGGTAAACCAGTTGATATGGCTGACTGGAATGAACTCTCGGACTTGATGGTCATCAAGCGCCTTGCCCAGATAATCAACAATCGTTGGGGACTGGGGCTGGGGTTTGCAGACGCGGAGGGAAAGCTGGCCAAGGGGCCTGGCCTGGATCGCCTGGCCACATCCAGGCCTGTGTGCGATCTGCTGAAGTCTGTTCCAATGGGCAGGGCGCGGTGTGAAGCCGTGGCAGGCATGATAAACAAACAGCATGAAGAGGCGGGCGCGCCGGATGGACCAGCTTGTATACTGTGTCATGCCGGACTTTCAGAGTTTTACGTGCCGGTGCAGGTGGAAGGTGAGAAGCAGGGTCTCATTTTGGCAGGGGGTTTTCTGCGGGAAAAAGACCTGGAAGAACAAATAGACGAAGTGCTGCAGAGATGTGCAGATCTCCCGGTGGCCAAGGCCGAGCTGCGTCGCGCGTGCAAGAAAAGCCCCATCCTGAGCGCGGAATCAGAGGACTACATATCGGATTTGCTGGAGCTGGTGGTCAAGGAGATCTTTGTCTACCAGGAGGAGGTTTCACGCAAGGAGCGAAGACTGGATCGGCTCACCAAGGAGATGGCCGAGAGGTCCAGCTATGGTCAGATAATCGGAAAGAGTGCTCCCATGAGGGAGCTTTATCAGCTGCTGGACAGGGTTTCGGGTACAGATTCCACCGTATTGATCATGGGGGAAAATGGTACTGGAAAAGAACTGGTGGCCAGGGCCGTGCATTTCAATTCCAAACGCAAGGATAAGCCCTTTGTGGTTCAGAACTGCTCCGCTTTCAATGACAACCTCTTGGACTCGGAGCTTTTCGGTCACGCCAGGGGAGCTTTTACCGGCGCGGTGGGCTCCAAAAAGGGCCTCTTCGAAGTTGCTGACAAGGGCACTTTTTTTCTCGATGAAGTTGGAGAGATGAGCCCGTCTCTGCAGGTGAAACTGCTGCGTATATTGCAGGAGGGTACCTTCATTCCGGTAGGTTCCACAATGGAACGAAAGGTGGATGTCAGGATCATCGCTGCGACAAACCGCAACCTCAAGCACATGGTGGAACAGGGGACGTTCAGAGAGGACTTGTACTATAGACTCAATGTGGTCACCATCAACCTGCCCTCCCTCAAGGACCGCAGAGATGACATTCCCTTGCTCGTGGAACACTTTTTGGAAAAACACTCAGGAGAAGGCAAGGTAAAAAAACTTTCTCCTGCCTGCCTGCAGCGCATGATGGATTATCACTGGCCTGGGAACGTAAGAGAACTTGAAAACGAGATAGAGCGATTGATCGTCCTTCGCGGCAGTGACGAAGTCATAGGAGAGGAGTTTCTCTCCCCTAGGATAAGATATGACATTTATCCCACATCGAAAGATGCTTCTCCCGAAACAGCACCCACGCTTCCCCAGGCCATAGAACTCCTTGAGCGAACGATGATCCTGGACCATCTCAAGAGGGCGAGGTGGAACAAGACAAAGGCAGCCAAGGCCCTGGGGATTTCGCGTCGTAACCTCATAAGAAAAGTTCAGGCTTTCAATCTCGACAGAAGAAAAAACCGGTAGTTTCCTGATCAGGGAGATATGCAGGAACCTGAGTCCTGCCTGATTTCATGGGTCGATTTTACAGATGCCTGCTTTTTGGTGCTCGTGACTTTTGTTCTTGGATCTTCAGGGGACCACTCTGCGATGCTCTCTGTCTCCACCTTGCATCTTCCTTGGCAAGTGTAGTTGTAATTGCTGTTGTAGTTCCAGCCCATGAGACTCGATGCTCCGCCACCGCGGGTGGTAACCAGAAAATCGTGATAAAGGTGTCCAAAGGAGTCTGCACGTTGCGCTTCGGTGGGCTTGTCCCCCCGGGAGGGATCTACCGGGATCCAACCGTAAGGAGGCAGGTAGACCTCCACCCAGCGATGGAATACGTCATCGTACGATGCGTCATCCCTTCGAACCACCAACGAACCGGAATACCTGGCAGGAAGTCCAGCGGCCCTGCACATGGCGATGAACACGAAGGAGTATTCCGAACATGAGCCGGAACCGCGCTCCAGCACCTTTGGCGCAACGTCCCAACCTCCCACCATTTCGTAATGCATTTTTTCATGTATATAGCCATAAATTTTTCTCGCTATCCAGTAGGGATTGCGTTCACGACCCACGGCTTCTTTTACCGCAGCACGTATTATGGGGCTGTGGATCAGATATTTGGATTCGTCTTTCAGGTATCGCCTGCGTATGTTTGCAGGAATTTTTCCAAGGCTCTTTACCTTGTGCGGGTAGATGACATGGTGGACGGTCCATGCTCGAATCTTGGCCGTCATTTTTACGGTTGCCCATTTTCCAGCAGGAAGGTCCTTGAATGTGAACACTGCAGCCTTCTGTCCCCACTGGTCCGATTTTTTCTTGAAATCTTTGGGCTCGAATGAGGGTCTCTCAAGCAACTCCTGCTCCGGGCTCTCTTCTGGTATGGCCACGAAAATATGGGCCTTGGGAACAGGATCGGGACCGAAATTTCTAAGCTGCGTGGTAAATACCACCCACTCTTGCCTTGGATCAGTGCGGATCATGTGTGTGTCGTCATCGATGGAGGCAAAATAGACCTTGTCGGTCTGGTAGTCTGTCACAAGCACCTGGTCTTTGTATGCCGCAAGCCCGGAAGAATGAGGACCAGGCGCAGGCAAGGTCGCGATCACCTGTGCCGACGGGATATCAATGGCGTAGAGCTGATCGCTCAACCTGTCGGCCACCCACAGGTACCTGCCATCAAAGGCCAGGCCGTCTACGCTCCTGGAAGGAAAGGGTATCTCGCTGATGGTGGTCCCGTCCTCCGGGTCCACCTGGTGGATGGCTTTGGTGGCATCGTCCGAGAGCCAAAGGCTCTTTCCGTCGAAGGCCAGCGCATGGGGTGCTGGCACGGGAGAAGGAATGACCCTGGTGATGAGTCCGTCCGAGGTTCTGATACGGTACAACTGAGCAGAGGCTGTATCTGCGTTCCACAGTTGCTGTCCATCGAAGGCAAGGCCTGCCGGTCTGTATCCCGGGCTCTTGATTTTGCGAACGACTCTTCCATCCGCAGGATCCTCGGCCATGAGCACATCAAGACCGTGATCCGAAAGCCACAGGAGCTTTCCGTCGAAGGCGGCTCCAGTGCAGGTCTTGAGTTTGGAAGGAAGTTCCTTCGTGACAGCGCCTGGCTCAGCATATACACTTGTGACAGTAGACATCAGAACCAGCAACACTATCCAATAGTGGTAAACTTTCTTCATTGGTTCACCTCCCAATCCGTAATATCAGATGTATTGAACTTGAGCTGTGAAGCAATTGCAACATTTGCTTTTGGAAATGTCAGGCCTGTTTGCTAGCATCTTGCGTGACTTTGCATATTACAAGAGATCACGGTTGACTTGCTGTGCAGGATCGTGTTTCTATGACTCAGTTTTCAAAGGAGGCAAAAAACATGGCCGGTGTCAACAAGGTAATCATTCTAGGCAACCTGGGAGCTGATCCGGAAATTCGCTACACCCAGAGCGGTTCTCCTGTGGCGAATTTCACAGTGGCGACCAACGAGCGTTGGACGGGAAAAGATGGCCAGTCACAGGAACGCACCGAGTGGCATCGAATAGTGGTCTTTGGTCGTCTTGCAGAACTCTGCCGTGACTACTTGGCCAAGGGACGGCAGGTATACCTGGAGGGAAGACTTCAGACCCGCAAGTGGGAAGATCGAGACGGTAACAAGCGTTCAACTACTGAGATAGTTGCACAGACCATTCAGTTTCTTGGCCGGGGTGGTTCCGGCTCAGGCCAGGGCGGCGGACAGGGCCAGGGCGGAGGTCAAGGTGGTGGCGACTATGGTCCCGGCTCTGAAAACTATGACGCACCTTCGGGTGGCGGTTATGGTGGGGGAAATCCGCCTATCTCAGATGACGACGTGCCCTTCTAGCCCTCATCTTGAAAAGCTCCACCCCCGGATCATCGAGGGCAGAGCTTGAAAGAGGCGGATTCAATAACTATAGGCATCTTCCATCGGTACAGGCCAGGCCGTCCTGGCAGTCTGAATTACAAGAGCAGGCCAGAGGATCAAAACAGTAGCCATCCTGACACTGTTGGTCAGCCGGGCATTCCGAGTCTTCGCAGCATGGGATCTTGCACTGTCCGTCCACACACTCTTGTCCAAGCTCGCAGTCGGAGTTGAATCTGCACTCGGGTGGAATTTCGCTCTGGTCCCTGCATACGCCGCAGTCACAAAACTGCCCGGCTTCACAATCCATATCCCCTTGGCACAGGTTTCGACATTGGGTGTCGACACAAATTTGTCCATCGGCACAGTCTGTATCATGAGCACACTCAGGGTCCGGTCTGGGCTTGTCCACGCAGATGAAATCCTGGCAAATCTGGGCAGGTGGACAGTCGGCGTCGCCGCCACACAGGGCAGAGCAATGGTTGTCTATGCATAACAGGTTCCCTTCGCACTCATCGGAAGAGGTACACGAATCATCCGGGCCTGGTATGCAGATGTGATCCTCGCAGAGCATGGTATCAGGACAATCTGAATTCATCTGGCACAGGCTGGCGCAGGCGCCATCGATACACACCTGGGATCCAGGACAGTCCTGGGAAGAGCTACAGTCAACGGTGCTGGGATCTTCAGGCCGACAGGTGCCAGCGTCGCAGATTTCGCCCTCAGCGCAGTCTGCCTGGCTTGAGCATCCCGCAGGTACACAAGAACCATTGTGACACGCCTGGCCTTGTTCGCAGTCGCTGTCGTCAATGCACTGGACCTGCACGCAGACCTGTCTGACACATATGTTCATCTCGGGACAGTCTTCGTCTGTTTCGCACATGGCAGGACTTGCATCCTGACAGGTGTTTTCTATGCAGAGTTCATCCGGTGCACAATCGTAATCGTTCCAGCAGCCGACTCCGTCAACGAACCAGCAGCTGTCACAGTCGCACTGGTAGCAGCCACCACTGTCACAGAACTGAGTCTGCTCGTTACACTGCTCCTCGCAGTAGCCTGCATAACATATCTCCCCGGCATAGCAATCAGCGTCTGTCCAACACTCCTGATAACCATCGTCCACCGGGTAGCATCCATAGCAGTCGCATTCGTAACACGAATCATTGTCACAAAAGTAATCGTAACAGTCGCCACAACCATCGTCATAGCAATCGTCCCAACAGTCGTCATCCAGGCAGAACGGACATCCGCTCAGACCGGCAGTCAGCGAAAACAAGAACGCGGCCGCCAAAATGGTTTTCAGGATTTTCATGTTCTTCCTCCTTTGAGGCTGCCCTTGTCAGGGAAGCAATAAATTTTGTCTTGCTTGGTCCGAGTCTTATGCACGTGTTGTGCCATCATCTTGAAGCATGAGCCAAGATATTGATAAAAAGGCTTTTATTTTTGTTTTCGAAATAGCAAGCTTTTCCTTGTGCCAAGGCAAGCCTCCAGGATTACTGACATTTTGATCAAGCCCGGGCTGATGCCTTGGCCCACCATGTCTCGTATGAGTTGACTTCCACGGAGATTTCTTCGACACTACAGGCAATTGAAGAGTGTTTGGGCAGGACAAAACTGTGGCCTCTTTTCACGGGGTGTTCCAAAATGGGAACAGTACAGATTCCAGATCAGAAGACCTTGCCTTCTTCGGACAAAGAGATTGTGGATATCCCACGTGTTGGTTTTTTGATGTGGATATTGTTGGGCTGTCTGCTCATTCCACCAGCGGTGGTGACTTTCTTGGGTAACATGCTTGGACCGATTCCAAACCAGAGGATTTGGATCATGCTGCTGGGCCTGCCCATTCCCCTGCTTCTGGTCCTAATGCCCAGAAGGTACTCAATCAAGGGAGACCTCCTCGTGATTTCCGGCTTCCTCTACAGGATTAGTGTACCGCTTTCCAGCATTGTTTCAGTGCAAGCGGTCGGTAAAATGAAAGCACTTTTGGCACCCGGGTCCATATTTTGTTCGGACCCGTCAAATGCACTCCTCGTAAAAAGAAAGGGAAAGATGGCGCTGGTAATAAGCCCAAGAAAAAAAGAGCCCTTCCTTGCTCTCAACAATGTCTCCGTACAGGCTCAGGCCTGAAGAACATGGGGGGTGTGACATGAATGTCAGAGCACCGGTTTTTGCCCTGCAGGGTTGGTATCCTGTGGACCAGGACAGATGCAGCAAGACTCTGGATGATTTTCTGGGTAGCTTCAAGACAGGCACCGCAGGGCTTTTTGCCGGAATAGTTCCTCACGCCGGGTGGGTTTTTTCGGGGCGACTGGCCGCATGGACAATAGCTGCGCTCAGGCAGGTCAGTCCCGAGCTTGTCTTCGTATTTGGTGGACACCTGGGCCCGGGCCATCGACCTGTGTGCATGACAGACGGAGCATGGGCAACACCCTTGGGAGAGATAGAGGTACATCATGAGCTGGCTCGGGAGATTGCTGAAAGATTTGATTGTGTGAGGGAGACTCCGGAAAGCTTTGAGCCGGATAACACCATCGAGTTACAGTTGCCAATTATAAAAAAGCTATGGCCGGAGGCAAGGCTTGTAGCGGTACAGGTGCCTCCAAGGGCTGAGACCATGGCCATTGGTCAGTGGGCGGCTGCAGAGGTAAAGAAGAGGGGGCTTGTTTCCGTAGCCATAGGTTCTACGGATTTGACCCACTATGGTTCACCTTATGGGTTTGAGCCAAAGGGCACGGGACACGAGGCGCATCAATGGTCAAAGCAAAACGACAGGGGGTTCATCGATCACATGCTCGCGCTTCAGGTTGAACAAGCGGTGCAGCATGCATTGGTAAACCACTCGGCATGTTGTCCCGGGGCTGCCGGAGCTGCAGCCCTGTTTGCAAAGCAGATGGGAGCAAGCAAGGGCAAACTCGTAGATCATCTGACCAGCTATGAAATAGAGGGATCTGGCGAACCAGGAATGTGGGTGGGATATGCCGGCATGGTCTTTTGATGAAGAAATTGCGGGGTCAGGCCTACTCTATACGGAAAAGATCGGGAGACATGGCTTTGTTCGCGTCCAGCGCATCTACGGTACATGCGTCAATGAGTTCACCGTCAGAGCGAACTTCTATTCTCTGCGGAAACCAGTCACCGGTGGTCCTGCTTCCCCACTGTGACCATTGTATGTCTATGAGGTGCTTTTTTTCTTCCACCATCAATCTCAAAGGCAGGTACCTGTCCTTGTCCAGCCAGAACTGTGGACGATCCCTCTCCCACTCCTTTGCCCCGAGTACCACAGCCAACCTGGACCCCGCCCTCGTGAGAGTGTTGACCTTGGTGTCTACATTGACCGAACGCATGAGTCTTACCCACCTGTCTGCCGAGACGCTCTTTTCCACAAAGAACAGATATTGAAGAAAAACCCAGGAGGGAAGAACTTCGGCTTTTTTCCCTGGAGTTTTTTCCACACACTTGTTCTTGTTGCAGATGATCAGGGAGCCTTCAGACTTTTCGCGTCTGACCATTCTCGGCCTTTTCAGCAGGAGTTTTTCCTTGTGCTGTTGCTGTCCTGGTAAACCACATGTCATCTGTATGGTGTATGTTCGAACTCCCATGGCTTCTTTTTTGTGTTCCATCTTTCCCATGAGCCATGAAGCGTGTGGAATGTGGGCGATGGCCGTTGTTGCCAGGGCCAAGCTTGTCGTGATGATGAGTAATCTTGCAATGTTTCTCATGGGCTGCCTCCAGTCAGGTGATCATACAATCCCAAGCCTTGAGTCTTGTCAATGCCGAGTGCACACAATATTATCAACATCCAGAAGACCTGGAACAAAAAGGAGGTTGTGGTGAGGACCTGTGACAGGGAAAAGAATCTGAAAAATTGCAATTGTACTTACGAACCATGCAGCAGGAAAGGCATATGCTGCGAGTGTGTGTCCTATCATCGCTCCCTGGGCCAGTTGCCGGCGTGCTTTTTTCCCGATGACGTTGAAAAGACTTTCGATCGTTCATATGCCAGGTTCGCTGAGACGGTGATGTCACGACAAGCATGGTGGTAGGTGGGAGAAGAAATCGGGTAGACCCTGATTACCGGATCTCCAGTCGCGAGATGAAGTCATCGAGGGACACGAACTCGAACACATAGCGCCAGAAAGAGATAATGTCTCCAGAAGTCAGGGCTATCCGTTTTTTGGCCTTTATTCGTTGTCCGTTTAGCACCGAGCCGTTCAGAGACGCCATGTCCTGTATTTTGTAATTCAGTTTTGAATCAGGCAAAAACGATGCGTGAAGCTTGGATATCTTTGGGGAGCGAATTATCACGTCGTTGTTGCGCGCCCTGCCAACGGTGATTTTTGATGCATAAGCGTTTCTATTGGATTTTTTCAGCGGTATGACACGTATATGGTTGGTGGCATTCTTGAGTTCGGAAAGCTTCGGAAGGGATGATTCAGAGGTCTCCAGGTCCATCCATTCGTCTTTTTGTGGGGGGCTATGCTGAAGAATCAGAAAGGCGCAGTTATAAGTCTTTCTGAATTTTTCCGAGCCATTCTGTTCAAGCTCTTCGGCAAGGGCCTTCAGTCCGGTGGAATTCAATCCAAACTCGTCCAGGGTCTTCAGATCCATGCTTGGTTGTCGTGACATTGTGTCATGGTAACTCAGACAAGATGTAAGTCAAGGGCGTTTGCAAATTTGCAAATCACATGATAAGAAACAACGTTCTTTTGGTGTCCATTTTAACAATTATGAGAGGTGAGAAAATGAAGTCGATGCGCTTGATGGTTCTCTCTGTGGCTTGGGCATGCCTGTTACCCTTGTCGTTTTATGGATGTTCGGGCGGTGGGGATGATCTGGTTTGTATGCCTGATTCGTGCAGTTCCCATGGCGAATGTAATGATTCCTCAGGTGAGATAGTGTGTTCGTGTGAGCAAGGATACACGGGCGCACATTGCGGAGCCTGCGCAGAAGGCTACCAGGACAACGATGGTGATGGCTCCTGTCTCGAAAGCTGCTCTGATGATTATTGCTCTGGTCATGGAACATGCAGCGATGCACAGGGTACTGCATCCTGTGAGTGTGAAGATGGCTATTCCGGTGAAAAATGCACGGATTGTGCGGATGGTTATCAGGACAACGACGAAGATGGAACCTGTCTTCAGTCCTGTGCTTCTCTTTCGTGGGACTGTGCCAATCACGGCTCTTGTGTGGATGATTCCGGGGTAGCCATGTGTCAGTGTGACTCTGGATACCAGGATAATGATGCAGATGGCACGTGTACGGAGGATTGCACAACCGCAGATCTGGAGTGTGGGGATCATGGCAGCTGCGATGATTCGGCTGGACAGGCTCAGTGTGCATGCGAAGAAGCATGGGGTGGTGATACCTGTGATGTCTGTGCGGACGGATACCAGGACAATGATGCAGATGGAACATGCGAGATAGCGTGTGGTGTTGGCGTCCTTGATTGCGGAGAACATGGTTACTGTGTGGACTCTTCCGGACACGTGGAATGCAAGTGCGTTACCGGACACACCGGTGATGACTGCTCCGAGTGTGCAGATGGCTATCAGGACAATGACGGTGACGGTGCATGCCAACCCGGGTGCGATTTGTTCGGTGGTTCTTGTGGAACTCATGGACACTGTGATGATTCCACGGGTGAGACCATGTGCGTTTGTGATGAAGGACACATTGGTGATGATTGTGCTACCTGCGATGATGGCTATCAGGACAACAACTCTGATGGGTATTGTCTACCCACTTGTGAAACTTCCTCGTTGAATTGCGGTCAACATGGAGACTGCAGCGATTCGTCAGGTTTTGCTACATGCGATTGCCAGGAAGGATACGCAGGAGATTTATGCGATCTGTGCAGTGGTGGATATCAGGACAATGATGGAGACGGCGTTTGCACTGTTGATTGTTTCCATGCAGACTTGTCATGCGGAAACAACGCCATGTGTGATGATTCGGAAGGCACTGCTGTATGTGTTTGCAACGAGGGCTATGCAGGAGACAATTGTGACACATGTGCTGATGGTTACCAGGACAACGATGACAACCAAACCTGTATGCCGACCTGTGGTCAGTTGGGCTGGGATTGTTCCAACCATGGTTCGTGTGATGATTCGGGCGGCATTGCCCTTTGTCAGTGTGATGAGCAATACACGGGCAGTCAGTGCGATCAGTGTGCTGCCGGCTATCAGGACAATGATGGGGATGGGGTTTGTTCTGTCGCTTGTTCAGCAGCGAGCTTGAATTGTGGAGCAAACAGCCACTGTGATGATTCCACAGGCACGGCAGGATGTGTGTGCGATGATGGTTACGTTGGAGCAAACTGTGACCAATGTGCTGATGGCTACCAGGACACGGACATGAATGGTTCCTGCATGCCCACTTGTGAAAGCCTGGCGTGGGATTGTTCCGGTCATGGTACATGTACCTATGAGTCGGGAGAAGCTGTTTGCGCCTGTGAAGAGGGGTATTTTGACGACGGCGTCGGTCATTGTATCGTTGTAGGTGCGGGTGAAAATTGCATGGCGCCTTTGCCCTTGGATCTTTCCCAGACGCTTGTAAGTGGTGACACCACTGGAATGGGAAACGACAATGAAGGCTCTTGCGCCAGCAGCAGCCACAGTGCTGATGATGTAGTGTACGTGTTTTCAGTGGTTCAACCACTTCACGTGGTCTTCGAGGTCACTGGCTTCGATACGATCATGTATATCAGAAGCACCTGTGATGATGCAGCTTCGGAGATCGAATGTAATGATGATGGAGGGGAAGGTCTGGGCTCTTTACTGGATCTGAATTTATCTGTTGGAACCTACTACCTGTTCATAGATGGGTACTCTTCCGGTTCGGGCCAATACGATTTGAGCATACAGGTTTCCTGTGGAGACGGGCTTATTTATGATCCGCAGAGCGGTGATTGCATAGATGATCCCTGCCTGCCCAATCCGTGTAATGAGCAGAACATGCATGTTTGTGAACCCGTGTTGCCGGCGTCATTTACCTGCAGTTGTGACCCTGGCTATATCGACGATCCTCAAAATCCAGGTACCTGCATACCCGATCCCAATCCCCATGGTGAGGCCTGTGCTGATGCAATGCCTCTGACCGTTGGTGAGGGTACGCTTACCGGAACAACCTCTGACGCGAATGATGATGCCCGTGGATCATGCGGAGGCAATGGTCCTGATCGGGTGTATGGATTTGTCATAGACGAACCCATGAGAGCCGAGTTCGAGATGAGCGGTTACGACACCGTTTTGCACCTCCGAACTACCTGTGATGATCCCGACAGTCAGATTGCATGTGATGATGAAGGTGGATCTGCTCATGGCTCCAAGATTACCGAGATGCTGGATCCAGGTACATACTATCTCTGGGCGGATTCCTGGTCCAGCGGTGGCGACTACGACCTGACTTATTCTTTCAGGACAGATCCCTGTAATCCGGATCCGTGTCCTGGTACTCCCGAGTGTGTAGCATCGTTCGATTGGACTTCTTATGAGTGTGTATGTCCTGAAGGTACCCTTCCCTTTGATGGCGATTGTGTGGATGATCCCTGTGATCCAAACGAGTGCGTCGAGGAACACAAGAACAAGTGCATACCTGAGTTGCCAGGTGCCTATCATTGCGAATGCAACACAGGGTATATTCCCGACCCGGCAGCCCCTGATACCTGCATCATGGATCCGGATGCCAACGAATGGGCCTTCATTGTCTATCTCAACGCGGACAACAATCTGGAGTCCTATGGATATGAGGATGTCTCAGAAATGGGTCAGGCTGGTTCGTCTCCATATGTTCACATCGTGGCTCTTTTCGATACATACGCAGGCCCGGCCAATGTCATCTATATTACCCAGGGCGGTTACGACGTGGTGGAAGAGCGAGGCGAGATCGACATGAGCGATTGGCAGACCCTGAGAGATTTCGGTATCTGGGCCATAGACAATTACCCTGCCCGCCATTATGCCATGATCATGTGGGACCATGGTGGCGGCTGGAAAAAGCCCGTGGACAGCCCGGTAACCAAGGGCTTTTCCAACGATGACCATGGTACCGCTTACGAGATTTCAGTATCCAACGGTGATTATGCACAAGCCTTGGCCGGAATAACAGATCACCTGGGTGACAAGCTGGATATAGTTGGCTTCGATGCATGCCTCATGGGCATGTGGGAGGTTGCAGATGCAAGCGCCCCTTATGCTCATTATCTCGTTGCTTCTTCAGAGACGGAGCCCGGTCGCGGATGGGCATACCATGGATTCCTGCCTGGCCTGGTGGCCAACTGGCAGATGAGCGCGCTGGAGCTGGCCACGTCCATCGTTGATGCTTTCTACAACGAGGACGCAGGTGACTCTACTCTGGCGGTAACCGATCTGGACACCATGGATGATCTGAATGCTGCTATCACGAACTTTGCCAATGTCCTGATGGCCCATCCGGACCTGTATGGCAGCATCAGCAGCGTCAGGGGATCCACTCAGTCCTTCTACCTGGAGGAGTTCAGGGATCTGCAGGATTTTGCAGAGCGGGTAGCAGCCATGAACGGTGCTCCTTCTGATCTGGTAGATGCGGCAAATGCATTGGTGGCTCAACTGCAGATCACTATAGCCTACAATCGCGCCCAGTCTGATTATCCTGGTGCCAATGGCTTGAGCGTGTACTTCCCGCAGAGAGGGACCAGCCCAGATAGCGAGTACACCGGTGCAGGTGCGGTCTGGAGTTTGCACACTACCTGGGATGAGTTCCTGGAATCTTTTTAATCAGGACTAGGTACGAGATAAAGACGGGGTCAGACTTTGGCCCCGTCTTTACTTGACTCTGCTCAGCTTCAGGCCTTTTTTTCTCAGTTGTGAAATTACACCAGTGTCTCCCAGGAGATGGCCAGCGCCAACGGCGAAGAAAAACTTCGTGTCCTTGTTTTCCGAAATCTTTTTAGCCATTCTTTCTGCCATGTGGGTGTTGCGATCGAAAAACAGCCTCTTCATGATTTTTCTATCCAGCGGATTTTTCGGATCGTAGGTCTCCATCATGGTGTCGTAGAGTTTTTTCTCATCGCCTTTCAGGTAAGCCTCAAGAAGTTCGGTTACGGGGTCTGAGCCCTTTGCATGGAACTCGTCCAGTTGCTCCAGGGTCTGTTTCAGCATGCGGATCTGTTCTTCCATGGTCAGACTGTCGAAAACGTCAAGCTGTTCCTTTACCGTCTCTATTCCGCCAACCTTCTTCCCCTTTTTTTGAGCTCTAAGGTAAATCACCATGTCCAGGGGTTGTTTGGAGGCAAACTCCATGAGGTGATCCAAAAGCACAACTTGTGCGGTAATAGCCCAGATTTTCATTCTGTTCAGGGGGGCAAAAGGAAAACCCTTTGCGGAAAAGAGCCCTTCCAGTTTCTTGAAGAGCTTCTTGGGTAAAACATCTTCAAGGGTTTTTCCCCCAGGCAGCAACATCTGGCCAGCTACTGAAAGCTGCGTGGCCATGTCCATGGGGACCTCCGTGTAAAGCTCATCACAGCCATCTATGGCGTCGCTTACTGATTTTGGAAACGCAAGAACCCTGGCGTCTGGTATGTGAATGGTGCCAAAAATATAAGATGGGTGATCCCCCTGGATTTTCCATAGCAAAGGGTGCGACGACAAGGTAGTAGGAGCCATGTTCTTTTTTTGTTTCACGTCTGCTGCAGCACTCTTGTCGGTTTGAGTGCATGCCATGAAAGCCAAGAGGGTTGAGAATACAATTGTTATGCTGCGTGCGTAAGGCCGTCTGGACATTGGATCCTCCATTTGGATTCAGCCATTTGTTTTCAATAAATTATTGAGCATATTGTTGTGCTTTGCACAAGCATTGTTCTTTAGTATCATGTTTTGCCAGTCAGGAGGCACAAAATGGAGCCGGGCGAAATAATCTCAAAGCTTGCGGATCGATCAGCCAGAGGCATCCTGGAAGGCCTGGTCGGTATTGCAGTGATAGTAATCGGTATCTATCTGGCATTTTGGGTCTTCGGGATCGTGCTCAGGGTCATCGTTCTCTTGTTGGTGGCAGGAGCAGCCGTTTACCTGTTTTTCTTGTTGGTGGATTGGGTCAAAAAACTCGATGGAAGCTGAAATTCATCTTTCCATCATTACCCGATCGAAAACCTCCTTGATATCCATTATTGAAGTAAAGTCCACATCAACGGGATGTCTTGTTCCATGGGGGCTTATCAGGACTCCCTTGAAGAATTTTTGCTCGACCTGTTCGAGGTAAAACATGTACTGGCCCTGTACAACCTTGAACGGGATTTTCAACCTGAGCCTGCCTTCGTGAGCCCATATCTCCGTATCAGACCCTGTCATCTCGAACAGATAGTCAATACGCAAAGGAGCTATGTCCTCATGTTGCTCCTGGGTTTGTTTTGTCGGCTGATCCGGTTCTATGGGCTGGGCTGGCTGAGGTGCCTGTTGTGACTGAGGCGATTCTTCGACCATCTCTGTCAGAATCATCACATCCGATGTTCCTTCGGCAAACCTGTCCCTGGCCTGGAGCTTTTCTTCCTTCTCGCCGTGTTGTTTTGTGACAAGGCTTTGTGTGAGCCTGGCCAACTCATCCAGGTCCTTGCGGGCATCATGGGTAAGCACGAGGGTTCTATCTTTTGGATCCATGTCCTGAAGGGATCTTCCATCAAGGGATATCAATAAAATGGAGCCTGGCATTTTCGATACCATCTCTATTTTGATATTCTGAAGCTCTGTGTTACCCCTGAGTCTAAGTATGTCGCGCTCCAGATCCAGGGTGATGCCCATGGCAGCAATTTCATCGCGCAGAGCCCCGAGACCACCGAGGGCTTGGCCGAGCATTTTTGCGACAGCTTCGCACAGGTGAGACGGATGGGTGAAGCCCAGTATGGAGAAGGCAGGGAGAGAGCGCAGGAACAAGGGCTGTATAATTTTTATTTTATCTCTGCCTGCTCCATAGATTTTCAGTCTTGTGATGGGCTGTCTCGTCAATGGGTGTACGAAGGTTCCCCCTACCACAGGGACCCATGCAAGCAAACCACGGCCAGGATCATCTATCTCGAAAGACTCCACCAGGGGCACCAATAGCGATCTGAGTTGCTGAAATTCTGGAATCGTCATTTTAGTAACTCTTTTTTCTTCGTCTTTGTTCAGCTTCTGCCAGGCTCAATCTGCAACCACAATAGTCCTGCCTGTATAAACCGTATTTTTTTGAAAGCTCTACCGATAAGGCCTCTCCTGCTGCCTTCTTGAAACTTTCATTGCAATACTTGAGGCCATGATCGCTTGCCACCTGTTGTCCTATTCCCTCCAGAATTTTAGAATTCTTGTGTCTACTCAGGCTGAGAGTAGTGGTAAACCAATCGAACCCCAGCTCTCTTGACTTTCGGGCGGTATATTCCATTCTCAGATGATAACACGTCTGGCACCGTTCTTTAAAACTGCTTTCCGGTTGGTGTAAGTATGGTCCAACTGCTTGTTCCCAGTGTTCTGGCGTATATGGTTCTTCTATAATTTGAAGGTTTTTTATTTTAGCAAGGCGCCGGACTTCTTCCAGGCGTCGGTCATGCTCAGCCTGGGGATGGATGTTGGGACCATACCAGTACAAGACAAGGTCAAACCGGGAAGAAAGCCTCACCACCGGCACCGTGGCACATGGTGCACAGCAAACATGTAAAAGCAGTTTGGTTTTTTGCTCGCGGGTCATTTCTTTGAAGAATTTTTACTTGCACCTTTTTCCTGGGGGGCCGTGGCGCCGAATCTTTCCCATGCCCTGAGATAATAGAGTGCAGTGCGTAACTGGAAATCACTAATCTTGTCCAGTTTTTTTCTCGTCTCGTCCTTGTGGCCTTCCCTGTGAAGGTGGCCATCGAGATCGGACTCTCTGGTAACATGAATTTCGGTATCGCCCATGGGCGCACTTCGTGGCACCACCACGTCAGGGATTATTCCCTGTTCCTGTATGGATCTGTGGTTTGGTGTGTAATAGCGAGCGATGGTCAATTTGAGTCCCGATCCATCCTTCAATCCAACAACAGTCTGTACGGAACCCTTGCCAAAGGTTCTTACTCCCATGATCAAGGATCTTTTGTGGTCTTGCAAGGCACCGGCTACAATTTCAGATGCCGAAGCAGAGCCACCATTGACAAGGCACACCATGGGATAACGTGGTTCTGTGCCACGTCGATGTGCCGAGGAATAATCCAGTTTTTTGCTTCTGCCCCTGGTCTCAACGATGAGTCCCTCCGGGATGAAACGATCGGCCACTCTTATGGCTTGTTTCAACAGACCACCGGGATTGTTTCTCAGGTCCAGCACAAGTCCTTTTAGTTCGCCCTTGTTTCTTTTTTTCAGTTCTTTAAGTGCCTTCATCATGTAGTGTTCGGTACGTTCCGTAAACACCCGAATCCTTATATAGCCATAGCCGGGCAGCGGCAGATCGCTTTGGACCGGGTTGATTCTGATTCTTTGTCTTATAAGTACGAAGTCTTTCGGGTTTTCAAAGGTATCGCGATCGATGGTCAATACGACCTTTGTACCGGGCACCCCCTTTATTCGTTTTGTTGCTGCCATTACATCCATTTTCCGAACAGGCGCACCGTCTATTTTCACAATCTGATCTCCAGCCAGGATGCCGGCTCTTTTAGCTGGAGTGTCATCTATGGGTGAGACTACTACGAGCATTCCTTCTCGCATCTCCAGTTCGATTCCCACACCACCGAAATTTCCGGAGGTGTCTTCCTGCATGGAACGAAACTCATCTGGTGTCATGAAGGAAGAATGTGGATCAAGGGTTTTGAGCATCCCGCGTATGGCCCCATAAATGATTTTTTGTGAATCCACCTTGTCCACGTACGAGTTTTGGATGTACTGCAGGACCTGGGCGAAAACATCCAGCTTCTTGTACGTATCATCCGGCGCAGCAAATGCGCTTCCGGCCACAAATAAAAAAAGCAAGGCTGTTACCGTGGTGGATTTGAAAAATCCATAAGCTGTGTTTTTCATGTTGTTCTCCTGTTCGTAAGCAGCAGAGCAATATATTATAGAGAAAGGGGTTAAATATCTACCTGCCTTTCCCCTAAAACAAGGGAGACCTTGTTGTTGTCATTGACCTTTCGTATGTCATCCAGGAAAATTCCCGGCTCTGTACCCTTCCTCAGTTCAACGGAATAAATTGCCTGCTGAAGAATGCCGGCCCTTATGGTTTCAAGAGACAAGAGGGTCCACTTGTACAGGTGTTTATCCAGGATTTTTGCAAGGCTTTGTTCCGGATTTGAGTCCACAGGAAGCTGAACGCGGAGTATTCGCTCCCTTGCCAAAGGAGCAAACAGATCCAGTTTGTCCAGCATGATCAACATGGCGCTCAGGGCAGCGCTTGCAAATATTGCGAGCATGTAGAATCTCGTGCCTACCGCCATGCCTATGGCCATCACCAGAAAGATAAATCCCACATCCCTGGTCTCTTTCATGGCATTTCTGAATCTTATTATGGAAAGTGCTCCCACCAGAGCAAAGGCCCTGGCAATGTTGGAACCTATTATGAGCATTATCAGTGATACCACAGTGCCCATGATTATCAGTGTGTGTACATAGCTTTGTGAATACCCCATTCCTCGATGCGTATTTCGATAAACCCATGCTATGACCATGGAAAGGCAGAAGCCGAGAAAAAGGACCATGGCGATGTCAACCGGCGTGAATGTTCCTGTGAGATCCTTGAAACGTTCCAACTCCTTGAAAAGCTCATCCATGGTTTTGTTCTCCTGTCCGACTTTTGCCTGTAAGCACAGATACCAGGGGTATAACTTTCATGCCCTTGCCCATGGCAACTGCAGTACAATATTTGCTCATCCTGTTTATTCTGAGCTTGTGGTATTGAAGAATGTCCAGCAACCATACCGGGATGGATGTTTCAGTTTTCAACTCCATTATTCCCATCTCCTGAGGAAGGAAGGAAAAAAGAGGAGCATCCGAGAGTAAATCCAGGTCGTTGACCCTTCCCCTGCAGATGGTATCGAATGTGATTCGCAGCTTCGGAAAAGTCTGTCCAGAAGTGAAAGCCAAGCGTCTGTAGTCTGTTATTACAACAGGCCTGAGGGAAAGGGCTTTTACCAGCAATTCTACCTCTTGGCAAAAGAACTCCTCTTTACAACTCGTATCCGGCGCTCGTCCTTCACACAGGTCTAGAGCCTGTTCCAATGAGAGTTGGATTCGTTGCTTGTTGATCAGGTGGCCGGTCTTGGCCTTGATTTCCACGTAAGCCTTGTCAGGTTTGGGTTGAGAATCTTTGGGGTAAATCCTGACCCGCATTTTTGTACGAAGTCTCTCTCCTTCCACCTTGTCCCAGAACCAGTCCAGCCCTGGCGAGTCATAGTACAGGCTTAGAACCCTGTAGCCGTATTCCTCGTTGTTTTCATCCGGCTCCAGCAGTTGAGAGATGGATTGAACAACGCCCTGCATTTTTCTGAATGGCAGAATGAATTTTATTTCGTATCTTCCCGCCTGGTTCATGTCATTGTCCTGGTCGCTGTGCTGAGCTTGAACAAACGATTCCAGTGTAAAAATTCACTGAAGCACTTTGTGGCGATGCCTGTTGTATGAAAATAATCTCCGCCTGGTTTTCAATAGCCGGAATGTCCAGGAGGTATTGCCCCGAGGTCTTGAACAATTCATGCTTTTGCCAGGTCAAGCCCTTGACCGTGATTTCGACCGGAAAACTCCCCTGTGGTCCAAGGAGGCGTAGATTCAGCGAACAATTTTTTGGAAGCTGGTTGGTCCTGGCCAGCACCACCCGGTCATTGTCAATCCAGCCCAGCGAGTTTGGGCTGACCAGGCCCCATGCTCGTCCACCCAGCAACCATGATGCCAATGGAGCATCGTGACGGATTTTTTTCTGGAACAAGGAGAGGTCTTCGGGGCTTATACCGGATAGGTCTCCAGCACGCATTTTCTGGGCTATGGTCCAGATTCGATCCTGTTCAGGTTCAGCGAGACCCCAAGCGAAAAACAAGGCAGCGAACAAATATATCAGCACCAGGATTATAAAGCCCATGCCGGGTATTGAGAGCTTCATGGATGGACTCCTCTTTTCGCCAGGTTCTTTAGGGAGTCATGTAGCTCTGACCATCTTTGAATTCCCAGGATGTCTCTGAGAAGATGCATCATGAAGGGCCTATCGCACGTGGAATAAAATATGTTTGAAAGGTCTATTTTTGCAGATCTTTTGGGAGAATTGCGCTCTGCGCCCACTATGCCATTCCCACAGCCAATGATGGCTGTTTCTTGTGCGTCAAGTCGCGAGCCTTTGGGATAGTACCGGGAAGCAGCCTTGACTTTGACGCCTGTCTGGCATTCATGAAGCAGATCGGAATAAAGCACGGCCCATGAGTCGTGTTTGACCAAAAGGCCGATTTTTGCTCTGCTCAGGATCGAGTCTTCGATGGTCACAGTGCTTCTTTCCCCTGCTGAAATGAGACTTCCTCCTGACATGTATAATACGCTGTTGTGTATTCTTACCTTTGCTCCCATGAGGTCTATTGCCTCGTCGGCTGAACCGGAAATGGAGATACCATCCATGCTTGCCTTGGAAAATTCCAAATCCACAGCATCTTGAGACGATTTTTTGACACTTACCTGATGCAGCTTGAGATCTGCGGTGTTCGATACGTGCAGCATGTCAACACCGTTATGGTTGTTTTCAAACGCACAATTTTCCAGGAGGATGTTTCTGGTTTCATTTATGGAAAACGTGCCCCTTTGTTTCTCCCCAAACAAGACAGGAGCCGAGCCTCCTTTCAGGTGCAAATACTGAATCCTGGATCCTGCGGTATTGAATCCATGAATCACAATTCCACCGAAAATGGCATCTCCATCTGCTTCTACTACCACCGGCTGTCTGGGGTTTCCCTCGATGTTTACCGGTCCCAGAAAGATCAACGATGCTCCCTTGCCCATCAAAAACCTTGTCCCCGCTTGAACTTTTACTTTTTGACTGGACGAAAAGAACATGGATTTTTCCATGTGAATATCTCCAGGTCCCAGGATTACCTCTTCGGGGGGAGAAGACTTTCTGTAGGACCAAGGGTGTGCCGAGGATTGGCCGGCCAACATGGATGGAACCACATCTGCCCCTATAGGCTTGTAATGCCTGGTATCCGATCCTGATTTTCTTGCAGTAAAATCCACGTGAAGCACGATCTTGGAAGATGTGGCCAGGTTTTTTCCCCATATGTCGGCCTTGACAGGTTCGTAATCGCTCCGGACTTCCATCTTGTAGGAAACAGGTGCCGGCCTTGTGACAAGGGGATTGTATTTCTCATGAGCACTGGGATTTTTCACCAACTCGACAGATGGCAACAGTTTCATTGGTTCTGCAAGAAGCAGGACTCCATGCTCGTCAGGTGCTCTTTTCAGGCTTCCTGCGACCTTCAGTAACCATGGATGTTGTTGCTTGTCAGCAAACTGCAGCCGGATCGAATCCACAGAGATTCCCACTCTTGAGCCAAGAGTGATTTCAAAAGGCCATGATGTCGGATCGGTGGATTTTTCTGGAGTCGCAGATATGGTGGGGTTTTCAAGCTCGGATAATAGATAGGCGCAGCGTGTGGCATACAATGCCATCAGAGATTCGAAAACAAGGGAGAGTTTTTTTACGTCCATGGGTCTGAGCATCTTGTAAAGGAATGAATCATCTCCTGGTGCGAGTTCATAGGCATCCCAATGGGCATCTGTCATCAATTCAGGGAGGACTTTCTTGAACCATCTCAGTCCCTTGGTTCTCAGCCTGGAAGGTCGCGCAGGGCCAAGAAGCAGGCGGTGGAGTATTCGGTTACGCAGGGTTAAATAACCAGGTACCATCTCCAGCCTTATCCCGAGGGGATGGTTCGAAGGTTTGAAAACAGGACTTGGATCGAAACCGCGCAAGGACCATGCTATGGGTTCCCATTTCCCCGAGCCTAAATCATGTACCAGTTTGTGACCTTGCCTCCAATCTCTCTGATCAATGGAAAACAGGATTTCAAGGGCGTCCAGGGTGGCAAATTTTTTCAGGTCCAACTCGTTGTGCGCGAAGTCGGAAAAATCCTGAAAAGAATCAGACGAAATGTGTCTGAGCAAAGATGCCAGCTCATCATTGGATTTTTTTTCTCCACTGCACCAGGCACTCTTTTTCCATGAACCAGGAGTCATCCACAATGTCTCTGCTGGCACCTCGGTGTCCATGTCTCCGGAATACAGACTACATGGATAGCGGTTGGATCTGCGTAACAAGGCCTCGTCTGCCATTATCTGTCTTCTATATACCCCCATGTCGGCACCGTTGATCCATACTCTTACAAAATCCGGTTCGGGGTTGAGCAATCCCTGGTCTCCGGCGATCTGTGCTATCAGAGCATTTGTAATCATAAATGGTGTCGGTTCATTGACGAGAGCCACGGCTTTCAGGCCCCGGTCCCCTCCGTCCTTGCCAAAACGGACCTTAAGTGATTTCTGCGTCCCTAAACGGTGCCAATGCCTGTGGCCCCTCTGTCGAAGCCTTATGGATATGTTTTTCCCTCCTCTGGTTAAAACTCCATCAACATATTTTCCCTTTCCCGGCTGAGGGGTCATGAGTTCATGTAGCTGAGGGTTTTTCAGGTGAATCCTGAAGCGGGGCAGGTGCGAAGGAGCGATGGAATTTGACCCGAAGAACCTGTTTGACCAAGTGCTCAACATGTCGTGGAAAGCAATATGAAAGTCGTCTATGGAGAGATCCCGTTGAGGGGAGGCGATTCTACGATAGGCATCCAGGTTTGCGTAAGCGGTCCAGGCACACCATGCGCTTAGTACGATTATTGGAGCACTGAATACAAGTGCCGATGAGATGCTGATCCGCAAAAGGCGCCTTGGGGCTTTCAATGAGTTTTCTCCGTCCTTGCCAATGTCATGATGGCTTCATCCTTACCCATGCAAGGGGATCCACTGCCTTGCCACCCTTTCTGACTTCAAAGTACAGGTAGGCACCTTTGAGAGAGCCGCTGTCACCGACGGTTCCCACCTGTTGACCCTGCTGTATTCTTTGTCCTTTTCTTACATCTAGTTGATCGAGGTGTGCATACAGAGTGTAATAGCCACCTCCATGATCTAGTATGACCAGCCGTCCATAGCCTTGAAAGACTTTGGCAAAAACAACCTTGCCAGGATAGACCGCTTTTACGGGTGAGTGCATGGGAGCGCGGAGATCTATACCGGTATGAATCGTGACGGTTTTGAACCTTGGGTCGATCTGCTTGCCAAAGGCTACCTCCAGGACAGGTGAATCAACAGGGCTTGGCAAGCGGCCTTTCCATGTGGCAAAGCCCTTTGCACTGCTGGGTTTGCCTTCCATGGTGGCAACAAGTTCCAACAAGCTTTTTCTGGCATGACGGAGTTCTTTCAGCGCTCGGTGATGCAGTACCGCTTTTTTATGCAAAAGATCAAGTGCGCTGAGTTTTTCTTCCCGGGCGGCTTCTGCTGCCTCTTTCTTTTTTTTCAGTTGCTGTCGTGTCTGTTCCAGGGATTTGCGCTGCTGGCGAATCTTTTTCTGGGTTTCCCATAGACGGTCACGGCTTATGACGACGTTTTCATACAGTTGCTGATCTGCCTTGGCAAGATGCTCAATGAGATCATAGCGCTGCAATCCTTCTGAAATCGACTCGGAACTGAAGATGAGGTTCAACCAGCCTACATCTCCTTGCATATAGAGAATGCGCAATCTTTTTTTGAGTCTTTTCTTTAGCAAATCCAGGGACACAGAGGCTTGTCGTTGCTGAATCCTGGATTTTTCCAGTTCCATTTCCAGTTCGTCCATACGTGCTTGCGTCTCCTGGAGTTGCTTGTTGGCTTCTTCGAGTTCTGCATCCAGCTTTCCCATTTCTCCCAGCAAGGACGTGGATTGCCTCAGGAGACGTCTATACAACTTTTGGCTTTTTTTCAGGTCTTTTCCAAGCTTGTTCAGATCGTCCTTAATGGGATTGGTCTTTTGAGCATATACTTCGGGTACGCAGAGCATGAATGAAAAAAGAAAAAGAATTAAACCGCGCCCAGTCATATTCGTAGGTGTCTCCCGAGACTGGCCAAGGTTCCAAACATTCCCACCACGGCTCCTCCGGCAGCAGAGATTGCCACAGAAGAGATGGGAAGAAATTCCAGGTTCAGATCACCGGAACCTGGACCCAAGGGTATGGTCACCAGGGGTCTGGCAAGGATAAACAGTAACCATGCGCCACCGATACCCAGAAGAGCTCCGAGTCCGCCGAGCACAACTCCTTCGATATAGAAAGGTGCCTTGACGAAATTGTCGGTAGCACCCACCAGCTTCAGAATGTGTATCTCATCGGTCCTGGCGTACACTGACAGGCGGATGGTGTTGGAGACGATCATCAATGTTGCAAATACCAGCAGAGCACCTATGAGCAAGGCGATGAGCCTGCTGAAATCCATGAAGTTGAAAAAGCGCCCCAACCACGCCTGGCCATATTGCACCTGTTCGATTCCGGGATGAGAGACCAGTTTCTGTGCAAGAGCTTCTATACTCTTTGTGCTGTGTTCAGAAGAAGACAGCTTCACCTCCAGGCTCGAAGGCAGTGTGTCCGGACCAACTTCGTTCAGCAAGGTCGCCTGGGCCCCCAGCCTCTTCTTGAAAATTTCAAGAGCTTGTTTCTT
Source organism: Myxococcales bacterium (assembly GCA_027031935.1). Classification (GTDB taxonomy): domain Bacteria; phylum Myxococcota; class B64-G9; order B64-G9; family B64-G9; genus JALVPF01. Next base: position 36,987 of record JALVPF010000173.1, read on the forward strand.
GTCTATGAATCGGATGGAGCCTACGACCTCGGATGATTCAAGGGTCGATTTTATTTCCTGGATTTCTTGCTCTGTTGCCTCGTCTTCAAGGTAGACAACCAGATACAGACCAGCTTTCAGGCGTTCGCCCAGCCGGTCCAGATTGTACCCAACGAGGGCTAAGACACAGAGCAACAAAAACACGATGGCAACAGTACCCACCGTTACTCCGGCAACGACCGTATTGCGCCTGATATGTCTGAATGCCTGCATGGAAAAGTATACTATTTTTGACATTGTTTTATCCCAAGGGCATTCCGCCGGAAACCACACGACCTTTCTCGAGATGAATGACACGATGTTGGGTTCTCTGTATCCAGGCGGTGTCATGGGTAGCGACCACGACGGTGGATCCCCTGGCGTTTATCCTGTTGAGAAGGACTCCGATCTCTTCACTCAGCGCCTGATCGAGGTTGCCCGTGGGCTCGTCTGCCATGAGTATCTGAGGATCGTTTACGATGGCCCTTGCGATTGCAACACGCTGTTGCTCACCACCAGATAGAGTTGGCGGCAATCTGTGAGCCCTGTGTTCCAATCCCACCAGTTCCAACACCTCACCCACCTTTTTGCGAATCTCTCCTCGTCCCTTGCCAAGAACTTCCAGGGAGATGGCCACATTCTGTTCCACCGTTCTGGATGGCAAGAGTTTGAAATCCTGAAAGACCACACCCATGTGGCGCCTGAACAGTGTTCTTTCTTTTTCCTTGATGTTGGCCACGTTTTTTCCAAACAGGAGAATTTGGCCGTTTTGACTGCGTTCAGCAAGCATTATTACCCGTAAAAGACTGGTCTTTCCCGCACCGGATGGACCAGTTATGAAAGCGAATTCAGCTTTTTCAATTCGCAAGCTGACATCGATGAGTCCAGGACTATCTGACCCATATGACATGTATACATGGTACATCTGTATCATCTGAAACCCGGCACCAAGGTCTCGATATATTGCCTAGACCTTGTCGTCATCATTTCCTGCAAGATATCCAAGGATAACCTCATCCAGGCTCTTTTCAGAGATGAGGTTGTCACCGAAAATAGTTGGTCCACTGGTATCCTTTGGTTTGGGTTTTTTTTCAAGACGTCTGGCAGCCAGAACTTCGGGTGGCAAGGATGAAGCGCCTGTGGCAGCTGGCTTTTCTTGTGTTTTTTCTTTGCCTTTTTCCGGGCTCTTGGCCTGTATGGCGACCTTGGGGCTTGGAGCTTTTTTTGAGGGGATTTTTTCCAGATCATCCTTTGGCACGAAGATTTTTGGAGAGCTCTTCGGGCGGGAAAATCCACCTGCTGAACCGGTAGTCTTGACAGGAGGCCTGGTGCCTGTCGTACTGGTGGTGGCTGGAGCTTTTCCAGCGGGTGGCGGCTGGGTCTTGACTTGAGTTGCCTGGGGCTGTGTTCTCCCTGCCCTTGGAACCACTACAGTGGGTGACTCGGACGACGGAATCCGGGAATCTGAGGGAGGCGATGTGGGTGGCGCTGGCTGCGATTTGGCCATTGGCCGTACAGATTGAGTTTTTGGCTGTGTCTTTGGCCCTTGTATCGGTACTGTTTTGGGCAATAAGGTCGAAGCCGTTTGTGCTGGTTTGGATGTAGCTGCAACCGGCTGCGATGGAATCGTAGAAGGTGGTTTGTTCTGTGGTGCGGGAGCAGGAAACTTGTCAGGGATTGAAGGTTCTGTGCCAACCTGAAGGCCTGGTGATGTCATGGGTGCCGAGGATGAGGCAATGTCGTCATAGACTCCATTGATAAGATTTCGCAGCATGGCCTTGTGCTGTTCCTGCATGAGTTCCTTTACGATTTCCTGCAGGTTGTCAGCTTTGACGATATCCGCATAACTGGTCTTTTTTGTTGCCAGGATATTTCCGCCTACGAAAAGGTGGGTGATGATGTGTGGGTTGGTCACACCACTGTCCTCTGTCTGAACGTGGTAAATCTGTCCACCATGCTTGATGTTGTGGTTGAAGCCTGTAACCATCTGAGGCTTGTTGCTCACGTACCAACCCTTTCCCTTGTTCCCTCGAAAGCAGATATTATCAGGGCTTCCGGGAGAATCGCAAGATCCTGGTTATTACACCATCAGGTCCACCTGGTGGATTTCGCCCAAGGGGCCACCGAGAAATCTCTGCCCCACGTGACTGAATCGCTCAGGGACATCTGTAACGAAATACTCACGAGTACCTCTGGGTAAAGGGTTTGGCTCTGGTCCCTCCTCGCTCTTGTTCAACAGTGCTAAAACAGCCTCTGCTACTGCGCTAGCCGAGTCCACGAGTTGTGTGCCTGGCCCCACCGCCTTGGCGATGGCAGGTACGAGAAGCGGATAGTGAGTACAGCCGAGGATAAGAGAATCCAGACGGTTTTCTTTGCTCCAGGATCGCAGATATTCGTTTGCCACCTGGAAGGCAACCGGGTGGTCTCCCCAGCCTTCCTCTGCCAAAGGAACAAACAGAGGACAAGGCTTTGGAAACACTTTCACCCTTGGCTCTAGAGAAATCAGCGCATTGTCGTATGCACGCGACGCTATGGTCCCTTCTGTTCCAAGCACCCCGATTACTTTCTTTTTCGATACCTGCAGGGCACGGCGCGCGCCTGGTTCGATGACACCAATAACCGGAATATGGAGGACTTTTTCCAACGCAGGCAGTGCCACGGACGAAGCGGTATTACATGCCACCACGAGAAGCTTGATGCCTTTTTGCGCAAGAAACGATGCATTGTTCAATGCATATCGGGTAACCACTTCAGGTGATTTCGTTCCATAGGGAACCCTTGCCGTGTCACCAAGGTAGATGGTGTTTTCCCAGGGCATGAGCTTGTGTATGGCAGCAAGAACCGTAAGTCCACCAATTCCAGAATCGAAAACGCCAATGGGTCGTGGGTCGAGCATGTTCATGGGCTAGAACATGCAATTGATCCGCAGGGATGTCAACACGTAGGGGGCACGCGATTGTGATTGCAGGGGCACGGCGCGCCGTGCCCCTACCAGGCAAATAATGCTACTGGCAGCCACCTACGTCTTCGAGGGTGACGGTACCATAGTCGTTGTCATCCGGATGGGCGATAACCAGGTTGGCATCGAGTTTGTAACCAACCGAGAGATCGCTATCGCAGATCCCCTCCAGAACCAGGTTCCAGGTTCCCAATGCAAAGTTTGTAATACTGGCACCTAGCTCGTCGCAGTGTGGTACGGGATCTGCCTCGAATTCCAGGTTGGAGTTGGAATCATAAACCTCTACCCTGACCCTGCTTACGCCTGCTGCAGTACAGTCAAGCCCTGCGCCGAACTCCCACACGAACTTCATGTCACCTGGACCAGTGGGTGTCAGTATCACAGTACCGAGCTCAACATTTTGTCCACTGACAGTGACGTCCTCAGTGGTGGTATACCATTCGTCGCCTGCCGCTGACAGGCCCGTAAGATCGATGGAATACGTACCGTCTTCCACGGCATCGATCACGGCACCACCATTGGAGCATGCAACTTCCTGGTTTAGAATTTCAGTGTTTCCACTGAACATCTGGACTCTAACCTTGTCAACATAAGCGTCATCGCAGCTTCTTCCGCCTGGCCCAAAGGACCAGTCCAGGTCTATGCTGGAGCCTGCTGCCACGCAGTGAAGGGGCCCATCATTCTTGTAGCCGTTATCACAGGTACACTCTGCATCCCCTCCAACCTCGATGCATGTTCCAAAATTGTCACAGGTAATACCATCGCAAGGGGATCCTCCTGATGATATTATGCATCCGCTCAGGAGAAATCCCGATATTCCGAGAACCAAAAAAATTGCTGAGAGTTTTTTCATGACAATGTCCTCCTGGTACATTGGTGTTAGTCCGTTTGGATCTGTTAGACGAATGTCATTTCAAAGGATTCTGTTTGATCCGAAAAATTTTACTGGAATGTTCCTGTCACGATGTCACCGGCTGATATGGAGTTTCCGGCACCTGGTGTCTCCTTGTAGGTGGCCGTAAGGCTAACAGTTCCAGTCTCTGGTGGGTTGGTGTCTGTAACAGAAGCCCCCTCGACTATGGCTTCTCCTGTGTATCCTCCTGTAAAACCAGACACTATTGGCACTACGTAGCAGATTGGATCGGAATCTGTACATGGAGTTCTGCTATCCACGTTATTGACCTTGACCATGGAGATGGCCGTTCCGAGAACGTCGTTTGCATTGTATGGGAGGTGAGGGTTTGTGCTGCCAAGAGAGCCCTTGCCGTCTACAGACATGCTTACGTTGAGGGTCTCGTTCAGAGGATTCAGGTTGAAGTCAGTAACTTTCCATGTAAAAGATTGAGTGCTCCCTTTGGGGATGTTGAACGTGTCAGGGCAGAGAGCCGAATATGGTCCGCAGGCTGCGCCAGGTTGATAGTGACCACTCCACACCATCCACGTGGCGGTCCAGATGATGGTGTCACCATCCCATTGTCCATTGGGACCATCGTACGCAGAGTTCCCATTGGCATCCAGGAACTGTTCTCCTGGTGTAAAGATTCCATTGTCGTCAGCGTCTATCAATGGTTCGCCCATGTCCACGAAAGGTTCACCTTCATCGTAATCACCATTTCCGTTTACATCCGTAAATTCCTCTTCACCCGTGGTGGCCGCTATGATGATCAGCAAACCGTCCCGTGGATTCCTGACATAGTTTCCATCCACCACCGATGGTTCGAAGGGATCGCTGAGCGGGTCCACGTCCTTTGGTCTGGGGTTACCGGTCCTGATGGTGACAGAGGCCGAGCCCATGTTGTCTCCGCTATCAGCCGTGGTTGCGTTACTGGTGATTTGGCCGGCTTCGGTCATGAAGGTGACACTAGTGGCAAATCCCACCTTGTTGGAATATCGATCCGAAAGTAACACGGTGCACTTGGTATGAACATCGTCCAGAATAAAACCACCAACATTGAAACGTTCGCAACTGAAGGTAATACCCCTTGCGTTGGGTTTTGCACCGACTATGGCCAGAGCAGGAGATGTAGCCTCCAGTTCCACGTCGCCCACCACCGCTGTGGCCGTTACGGTAACACTTGTGGCAATATTGCCTGATTTCAAGGTC
>JALVPF010000174.1 GCA_027031935.1 Myxococcales bacterium
GTATGTAGCCTTGGCAAGACCTGGTGCACAAATGTTCTCATGACCCCCGAGCCCTGTATGACCACCGTCGCGTTGGCCAGGGGCGACGAAGGCTCCGCGCTATGGAACCTGTAGATTCCATCCACGGACATCTCGGCCAAAGGCAACCCAAGATCTTTTCGATCAGGTATGGGCTCTGAAGGCCTGGTCACCAACATGGCCACGACCGCAGGTCTTTTTTGCAAAGCTGCCACCAGCAGCGGCCACACCTCAGATGGTTCCCATGGGGTCAGGCTTATCATGGAGCCCAAGGGAAAATTCTCCTGCAGCAACTGCAAGCACTGGGGGTCTGCATGGGTGGGACCATCCTCGCCTGTCTTCAAACCAGCGTGGGCAGCCACCATGATATAGGGAGCCCTATGCCCGCCAAACACTTCAGTCCTCGCCTGCTGGGCGATGGCGTGCAAGCGCAAGGGCACATGTTGCAGGGCCGCGATGAACGCGCCATAGGATGAGCCCACTCCCACATGACTTCCCATTACCCCCACAGATGACATCCAGGCACCCATGGCGTCTTCGCAGATGCCGCCCATGGACAACATGCGCGAAGCAGGATTGGTCCGAGAATTGTAAAAGCCCTTGGCAAAACCCTCTGTGGCCAAAGAGACGCTGGTGGAACCTGCCAGGTCTGCTGAGGCCACCACCAGCGCGCCACGGGATCTACGGTTGAGCTCTCCCAGAGCAATCCCCAGCGCCTGGCGCAGAGCCATCTGTTCACCTGCCACCAGATGCAAGGACTCAGGTGGAGTTCCAAGGTCCACAGTAGCAGTATCGAATATGGCCCCAGGCACAGGAGCGTCGTCGCGCAGCGTGCGATGTCTGTCTGTCAGGCGTCTTTCTGACTCCAGCAGCGTATCACCCAAGACCTTAAACTTTTCCCGCCGTGACTCTATATAATTCCGGATCGCGGAGAGGATCTCCCAATAGTAATTTTCAAGGCTCTCGTCCGATGGTGCTGGAGTCACACGAGGCAAGGCAGCACCACGAAGTCGTTCGAACTCGGACAAAGAGCCATAAAAGCCATCCGAGCAACATGCATGCCCTGCCCCGTGAGATTTTCTCCCCTCTATGCCGTACTTCCAACCCTTGGTGGTTCTATATACTATGCAGGTGGGCTGATGGTTTGAGTCATGTTGCGCGATATATCCTTGCGCCCCTAGGATGGAATTCATGTCATGACCATCTTCCACCAGCAAGACGTTGAAGTCATGTAGCCTAGCCAACTCCATGGGGTTCCATTGGACATAGTCTCCGGGCAATTGCCCATCTGCACATACGCGTTCCGAATCTATGGAAGCCTGGTTCCAGTCCACGTGCAGGACTACGTTGTGTAAATTTGCCGTGGATGCTGCGGCCATGGCTTCGGACACACGGCCTGGGGTAAGCCCTCCCTCTCCCTCCAGCAGATGAACCATGGGCGGATCGTCAGGATATAGATCCAGCAGGGACCAGGCCAGACCGAAGCCTGCTGGTACGCCAACACCGGAAGCGCCAGTGGCCAGGCGCACAAAAGGTATTGAAGGAGTTGGGTGCCCATCGAGCGCCTTTGCTCCAAGGCGCGAAAACAAGGGAAGACCACGGGTGGGGTTCTTCCTGAAGCCCACGAGGTCCTCCAGGCGCAACCTGTACCGAGCATCATCTGGCAGAAGCTCCGGGTGACAGACTCGGGCTATTTCGTCCCTCAGGGAAAATGCAGCATATAATCCAAGAGCCTTGTGTCCTGCTGCCAGCACGAACTGGTCAGCATCGGTCCTGTCAGGATCTCCCAGGTCGTATTCCATGGTGCTGTAAAACAACGCACTCATGATCCTGCCCGAAGAAATGGAACCTCCCGGGTGCCCCGAGTTGGGTACGCAATTGAACATTACAGCCACAAGGGTTCGATAGAGTATATCGAGCTCTTCCAATGCATCTGCCAGGGACGAACCTGATCCATGAGCCGGCCCGGCCAACTCCGGATCATATATCCTGGCAAAACCCCTTCTATATCCAGTCATGATGCTGTCTGTGCTCATATATCATTCTCCCGGTGTTGCTGGGACATCTACTTTCATTCCTTCCTGAACTTATCGAAGGGATCATCTCCACCCAAGGCACGCAACACGAAATTTGGCAAAGCGAACGCAGCCTTGTGAATTTCCTTGTTGTAATACATGCAGCCTGGTGTCACCTCTTGTGCTCTTTTTTCAGAAAAATGATCGTCGTGTTTCCTGTCCATGCTCGCCCATGCCCAGCTCCAGTAGCCGCTGGGATAGGTTGGTACTGGCCCCACATAAGGATGCACATTTTTGAAAACAGATTTAATCTCCCTGTAAATGGCGCCCACCATCTCCGGGTCCCAGTGGGGTGATTCGGTCTGTGCCACCATCACGCCACCTGGCTTCAGCGCCCGAGAGACCTTCTCGTAAAACTCTCGAAGAAAGAGCCCCACCCCCGGACCCTTTGGATCCGTGCTGTCGATTATGATGAGATCGAACTCATCCCTGCACCTGTCCACATACTCCACTCCGTCTGCAAAGTGGATCTGGGCCCTTGGATCTGACTGTGCCTTGCGCACCCAGGGGAAAAACTCCTCGCAGACTTTCGTCACCCTCTCGTCTATGTCGCACTGTACAACCCGCTGGATTCCAGGATGGCGAAGCAACTCCCTCATGCAGCCACAATCACCACCGCCTATTACCAGGACGTCCTTTGGATCCGGCATGGTGCAAAGGGGCAGATGGGTAAGCATCTCGTGATAGACAAACTCGTCCCGCTCGGTGAACATTATCACGTCATCCAATGTAAAGAGCTTTCCGAAAAACGGGGTCTGGTAGATGGAAAGCTTCTGGTACCCGGATTGTTCCTCGTGAAGCTTTTTTGTAATTCTCAGCCCCAGCCTGCTCGTTCCACCGTCTTCTTCGTAGTACCATTGATCCTGTACAAAGCCGCAAGTGCCAGGTTTGCTGCCACCGTCTAACAGTGCTTCAGGGATGTCCTTGGGATCTCTCATAATGTTCCTCCATGACCGATCGGCTCCAAGTACATCCAACGGGGAAAAAATGGAAGGGTTTTGTTTGAAAACAGCCTATCCGGTCTTCAATAGCAGTATCCTTCCACGGTTGGGAATGGCATCTATACGCACAGTACCATCGGGGGCTATGGTACAGTCTTTGGCCTCCGTACCCTGCATGGCGCTGCAGGAACTCCAGTCACTTGGCACAGTCACAAGCAGGGTCAGGGCTTGATCGTAAAGAGGGCCCAGAGGACAGTACAGATCAAAGTAGATCCTGTCTGAGCACTCTTGCTCCATGCGAATATCGGCACGCTGGTATTCCTGGGAATATTTGTAGACCTGTATATAGCCAGCTATCCAGACCTGGTCACGTACCGCCACCAGGTAATCCAGAAAGGTTTCGAGTTCGCTAAACTGTACCCCTGCGTTCCCTCCGTCAGTGGCACCGCTGCTGTATTCCTCACATGCGTCCGAATCCGTACTCAGGATTCCATGAAAAGCGGCCTTGTAGATGATCCCGTCAGCCATGGCCCTGGGAACACCGCTGTTTACAGGGGAGCCACCACTGTCTACACACTGTCCAGCCGCATTTCTAGTCAGGCTCGGGCTTGCACAATACATGGCATCTGCGCTGGAGCCGGGCGGTACGGAAAAGGCTATCCTCGATGGATATGCGGGCCCCAGGTAGCTCTGTCTTTCCACGTTGCTCGATCCGTTCAAAATGCTTATCTCCTCGCCGGGAGTCCAGTCCCAGGCAACGCTGTCGCTGTTGCAAAAGCCCATCAAGGAGGCATTTTTCTGCAATGGCGGTCCATGACGTATTAGCCAGATGGCATCCGCCGCATCTTCGACCTCCTGCAGCCACATGGAGTACTCGGTCTCATAAGTATGGTGCATGGTATGGTTTGCGAGCTCCTGCCCCATCTGCGGAGCCTGGGCCCACCTGTCCTCGTATGCCATGAAATTTTCTCCACCCGGATTTACATACCATGTTCCGGTCAAGTTCCTCGAGTGGAAGGCATCGAAACCACAGAGCACATGACCTGGCGTGCTGTCATCGAAGCGCACCACCACCGCTCCGGAGCGATTGCCCGGCCACTTGGCTATCTCCACGTGAACGTCGCTTACAGGCTCCTGGCAACTGTCGGGAGTCAATTCCAGTATTGGATTTTGAACCTGCTCTGATATGGAGGCAGACGCAGGCCCCGAGCCTGCTGGTACATACTCGAACGGTCCAGGCTCGCAATTGGAATCCTGTGGCCTCGACTGTCCATTCATGTCGTGCGTTGCCTCTACCGTGTTGCCGTTGGCATCGTCCATCTCGCAAATGCCCAGGCCTATCAGTGGCGACGAAGCTTGCAAGCGATAGTCGTTATGCCCATGAACCGAGGTATCGTAGCTTTCGAAGCCGGGGTCCAGCTCCATGCTGCCGTGCTCGCCCGGGTCTGCTCCGCTAAAGGCGGCACCATCCGAATTCCAGAAAAAGTTATAGTCGGCTGTTCCGTTTCCCCCATCGATGCTGATGGGATTTCCGGTCAAATCAGGATTATTGTTGTTGTCACAGTCTACGGTGATGTTGTTGAACACGAGGTAATTGGTCACATCACCCAGGTGCATTCCGCTGTTGGGAATATTTGCCATGGAACCCGGGTGCAACCATGACTCTATCACGTCATCTATACGCGACTTGAGAAGATTGCCGTATATGAAAAGGCCGCTGATGTTCTCATACTCGTAGGCAGAAATACCGATGTCGCGATATTCAAAGATATTGTTCCTTATGGTTATATTCGTACGTGCGCTGGAGCTGCCGTTGAAAATGACCCCCTTGCTGACATGGAAATTGCTCCAGCAATAGTTGCCATCTATGACGGTATCGGTAAGTTCTCTGGTATCAAAGCAGTCGCAATGGGCATTGTGTATGGGATCCGGGGGATAGTAGTTGTGAACATCCAGCGGGTCTGCAAAGTTGGCGATGAGGTTATTGCTGATGGTGTGGTTCGAGCCGCGCAGAACCAAGCCATCTGCGTCATCACCGTTCGAGACATCGATTGTTACAAGTTTTGGATGATAGGCAACCACCTCGAGAATCCGATTGTGATCTATGAGACCATATGATCCCCGCACACCAATTCCCATTTGACCCACATAACTGATCACGTTGTTGGCTATGCGATAGTGTTGGGCAGCATCACCCAGTCTGATGCCTCCATCAGGACAATCGTGAATGATATTCCCGAGTATCTCGACCCCTTGTGTATCATTGATAGTGATTCCTACACCAGAGTCAGGCTGCTCGATGTCAAATCCGTAGATTATGACATGGTCTGCATTGACCACCAGTCCGCCGTATATTTTCGCACCATATGGCACCTCGGAACGAATCACTATGGGATCCTGGCTGGTTCCGCTGTTGCCAAGGGTGATGGTGCCGCCATAGTATCCCTGCCTGACCATGAGGGTGTCGCCGGGGTTTAGCTGGGCGACGGCATAACTCAGTGTTGCCCATGGCGCTGCATCCAGGCCATGACTGGCGTCGTTTGCCCGGTTGGGCCCACTGATGGAGACATAGCGAAGGTTTTGTGTAATGGGCGGAGCATCCGAATCCAACTCACACTCGCCCCAAGGGTTCCACGATCCATCCTGCGAACAGTCCCTTGTCTGAACGCCATAGCTCGTCCCCACCGTGCAAGCTGCCGTTTGGACCTCTCCCGGAACGCAATCCATATGCTGTTGATCGCCTGACTCATCGACCGTACCGCCATCCATGTCGGTAGCGCTCGCTCCATCGGCATCCGCCCTGCCCCCACCA
>JALVPF010000175.1 GCA_027031935.1 Myxococcales bacterium
GCGGGGGCGAAGAGTTCAACATCTCCAACCACGTTCTTCGTGTCAACATAAGGGCAGGTTGAAAATCAAGCCCTGCTCTCTCAAAAGCCATCTGCATGAAGCCGAGAGTGCCGGAATGCAAAGCCGTAAATCCATAGCCATGATATTGTTTCTGGCTTTGATCTCTCTGACAGGATGCATGGACCCATCGTCCGTTGGCCCAAAACCGATCTCTTCCGAAAAACCGGACTACCGCCGCGTAAGACACCTTGCAGAATGGCACAAGGCTGTAGCCCATTACATCATGGAGGACGCCAGAAGAGCTTATTACCTTGAAGATGCCAAGGCTTGGGTCCTGAACCGTAAAAGCATCAGGGCAGTCATTAGCAAAGAGTCCATGGAATTGCGAAGTGAAACTGGCCCTGCTTTACAACTTGGAAGCTCGTGGCAGCTTGCCATGGCAGAGCCGCAGCTGGTGGGCCATGGCCAGTCGCATCGGGTGAAGTTCGATGAAATAAACGCAACAGGCAAGGCAATCTCGCTGCATGCCACAGGCACCATGACCCAGACATGGACAAACGGCCGCTATGCTCTCGAACAGGATTTCGAAATATTCGAGGACATGGGCTCCGAATTCCAGCTTCGCATATGGCTTAAGACCGACCTGGACTGGCACGTGGATTCGCACGGTTTATATGCCCTCAAGGACAACAAAGTGGTACTGACAGCCACCGCTCCGAAGGCCTTTGACAGCCATGGTCTTGAGATCCCGGCAAGTTTTGGTCGCATGGGAGACAGGCTGACAATTTCTGTAAGGGACGTACGACATTATCCTGTGTTCATAGACCCGGCATGGCAAGCGACAGGACAGGGCTCACAATCGTCATGGTTCGGATGGAAGGTCGAAGCTGCCGGTGACATCAACAAAGATGGATTCGACGATGTGGTGGTCTCTGCCCCCTTCTTCAATACTGGCAATCAATCGGCCGGAAAAATTTATCTCTATTATGGAAATTCACAAGGGCTATCGGACACACCTGCATGGAGTTCTTCGGGTGATGGCTCCAACCGGGCTCTTTTTGGCTGGGCGGTCAGCTCTGGAGACTTCAACGGTGACGGGTACTCTGATCTGGCCGTTGGCGCCCCGTCGAGAGCCGACACGGGTGACACGGTTGGAAAGGCCTTCATGTTCCCGGGATCCTTCAACGGACCTCTGCCCCCCGCCTGGACATCTTCAGGAGATGCCCAACAGGGAACATTCTTTGGTACATCCATCTCGTCCGCCGGCGACATCAACGGTGACGGCTTTGACGATCTGCTGGTGGGAGCCCCTGCTGCCAGCATTTCAGGTGGTGCATCCTCGCTTCCGGGAAAAGCTTTCTTGTTCTATGGATCACCGTCCGGTCTATCCTCGTCTCCGGCATGGACATCGTCAGGAGATGGTCAGGCCGGTTCAGGTTTTGGATGGAGCGTGGCCGGTGCAGGAGACGTAAACGCCGATGGCTATGACGATCTGGCCATAGGGGCCAGCCTTTACGACATGACATATACAGACACGGGAAGGGTGTTTCTTTATACCGGCTCACAGTCATCTCCAGGCAGTTCTGCCCTGTGGGCCGAGTCGGGGGATGTACAGAAGGGAGCACAGTTCGGATGGAGCATATCCGCAGGTTCCATAGACGCGGATGGATACAGCGACCTGCTGGTGGGTGCACCAGGCCATGATGCTCCCGCAGCATCGGCTGGTAGAGTCTACGCATACAGAGGTGGGGACATCAACACCGGGCTTTCGCCATCTTACTGGTGGGTCAATTCTGGGGATGGCCATACCGGTGCACAGTTCGGCTGGAGTGTGGCTGTTGCCGGGGACGTAAACGATGATGGCTACGGTGAAGTTCTGGCAGGTGCCCCGGGTGATTCCACTGCAGGCAACGGAGCCGGGAAAATCTGGCTCTTTGACGGATCTCCTGCCGGCCCTCTGCAACCAGCATCCTTTACCAGTCTGGGCGACGAGCAAACCGGGGCAGGATTCGGCGGTGCTGTGGCTGCTGCCGGCGACGTGAACAACGATGGCGCAGCGGATTTCCTTGTGGGGGCCTACCTGATGGATTCCGGGGGGACAGACACAGGCGCAGCCTATCTTTTTCTCGGCACTCCGGGTGGCGGTCCCGGAGTGTGCGAACCAGAGGGGGCAGCCTGTGATGATCACGACGACTGTACCAGCGCAGACACATGTGACACAAACGGCCAATGCCATGGGACACCTTTTTCCTGTGATGATCAAAATCCATGCACCGACGACATCTGTCGGCCCGATGGCACCTGCTCTTTCCTGCACAACACCAATCCATGCGATGACAACGATGCATGTACATCACCTGATGTTTGCTCGGCAGCCGAGTGTCATGGGCTGCCCATAGACTGCTCATGGCTCGATGATCAGTGCAACCAAGGAGCATGCGATCCATCATCCGGGCAGTGCCGGCCCACACCAGTAGCAGACGGTACACCATGTGACGATGGAGACTCCTGCACCAAAGATGAAGCATGCTCAGGAGGAGTATGCATACAAGGGTCATACATTTGCGATAGCGACTCAGGTTGTGGATGCAACACGGGACATGCAGGCAGCGATGTTTATCTGCTCCTTGTTTTTCTCATGCTCGGCCGCTGGCTGACTGAGAGATGACCTAGCCCTGCCTGACCACGATCTCACCAAATCTCCCAAAGTATTGAATCAGATTTTCCAGATCGCAAGCAAGGTGGGAAATCCGGGCTCTCAGTCTTCCCTTGCGCGCAAGTACCTGTTTCCCAACCACATGGGCAACCAGGCTCCAAGTATCGCAAGCATGACCATTGCACCCAGGGAGGCAAAAAACCAGATTGGTCTCACTATGGCATGACCTGCTCTCAGGGGCCAACGGTAAAGAGTATAGGCAGGATATATGCTCGTGAACAAAAACACCATCACGAAGGACATGGAGCTTATCATGAACACCACCCCTCCAACTCCGGTGGGTATCTTTGCAGGATTTTCAGCAGCAAACTTGGGAAAGACCGCCCCCAGTCCAACGCCTATGGCGCTCACACACAGGGCCACCAAGAGCACCAGTCCCACCGAAATGACTCCAAAAGCCAGGGGAACATCGATCACGATACAGCTCAATATGCTCAGGATCACCCCCAGCAGAGCCAAGGGGAAAAAGTGTATGATGAGCTTGGAATGCAAAAGTTGTTGCAGACTGATGGGAGCAGTACGCACAATCCACCATGCACGACCTTCCAGGCTGACCGCCGGAAAGACGAATCTTACCGCCACTCCAGCCAAAACCAGTCCCACCATGGCATGATTGATGATGTAGAGGGTGAACCAGGAAAACTCGGCCAGCTTGAGGTAGGTAAAGTTCAGTACATACACCGCAGCAAGAGCACCAAGTAGCAACAGCTGCAACCACTGGTTCGTATCACGAAGAAAGACCCGCAAATCCTTTACCAACAGAGCACCTGTCAGACCCTTGGAATGTTTGCTGATGGCATCCAGCCATCCTCCCAGAAGCACCCTCGATCCCATGCGCCCGGGCTTGTTCCTTACCCGCCCGGTCTGTGCTCGGTCGAAGGATGGAAGATAGAGCCAGGCACCCAGCCAGCAGTTGAGGCTGACCAATCCAAGGGAACTTGACCAGATCGCCAATGCTGGCAGAGGGTTCAACACACCTTTTCCCTGCAGGAGAGGAAAAAGAAATGAAGTCATCCACTGTGAAGGCAAGACCTCGGACTCGGGTGTCTGAAACATGTTCAAAAATTCCATCATGGTCCCGAAGGAGTCTCCATCCAGCAATTTCTCCGGCTGCATGGTTCTTACGAGCAGGTAAACCGCTACAAATGCAAGCACCACCAATACAACGAGCAAGTCCCTGGAACGGCGGGCTGAAAACAGCCTGGTCATGATCGTGGCTATCATGGAACCAAGGGCGGCAGGGATGAAAATCAAGGCGGGAAACAGCGAGACTATAGCGAGGTAGTAGTCCCATGAAGCAGAATATGCAGCGCCGAAAGCCATCAGGACCGGGAGCCCGAAAAACAGCACCATCCATGATGAGTGTATGACCATCTCTATGAATCGAGCGAAGTACAGGGGGCCCACGGGCACAGGTGAAGACACCAGCAAGACAAGATCATCGGACAGAAAAAATATGGAAAACGAGCTGATGGTGGTGGAGATGAGCAGAACGGAAAGGAGGATGAGCAGCACCAAGGACATGAGTTTTTGCGGTATCAGTTCACCGATCAATTCCACGTCCAGCACCTGGCGCAAAAACCAGGCCGAACCGGCAAAAATTCCATAAGCAAACACCAGGCCCAAAAATCCGAGAGCCACGGCTTTGAACTTGTGGTTGGTGGCACCTGTGCGAAACATGCGGTACAAACCCAATCGCTTGGGCCACATCAACATCCACAGATCTCGGACAGGCTGTATCACAGGCGTGCCTTCTCCAGGCTCTCGACCACATCTGGCCCGCCAGTAAGTCTCAGGAAGAGGGACTCAAGTTTTTCATCACCTTTGACACCGACCTGTTTCCTGATGGACTCCACGTCGCCCATGGCGACTATTTTCCCCTTGTTGAGTATCGCAACCCTGTCGCACAGTTCCTCGGCCACCTCCAGAGTGTGGGTGGATAAAAAAACCGTCCCGGCTCCATCCCTGACGAGTCTCTTGAACAACTCCTTGACCAGGACAGCTCCCCTTGGGTCCAGGCCGACCATTGGCTCGTCCACCACCAACAGTTGTGGCTGATGAATGATAGAGGCGGCCATGATCAATCTCTGTTTCATCCCGTGGGAGAAGCTCTCCACAAGCTCGTTGCTCCAGTCTTCCAGGCCGAAGAGTTCCAGAAGCTCATGAGTCCTTTGCTCCTGGCGCTTTGGTGACAGGCCGTAGATTCCGGCGGTAAAAAGCATGAATTCCCGGGCTGTGAGTTTTTCGTAAAGATAAGGCCTGTCCGGAATATATCCTATGATTTGTCGGACTCTTATGGGTTCTGACACAACATCTATTCCTGCAACGGAAAGTCTGCCCTCCGTTGGACGAATGAGTCCCACCAGCATGCGCATGGTGGTGGTCTTTCCCGCTCCATTCGGCCCCAGAAAACCAAATACCTCACCTTGTTCCACATGAAGATCCAAGCCCCTGAGCGCCCAGAAGGAACCGAATTTTTTTCCCAAAGACTCGATATGTATCACGCCTATTTTTCCTCGCTCTCTCCCATACCTCCGGGGGTGAGCATTTTTTGCCAGTCCTTTATATCATCGGATGGAAAACTCGCCCCCTGCTCGTCCGACAAGGCCTGTTGCTTGCCCTGCCTCAGCAGCAACAGCCCACCCTGTGCCTCTTCCTTCAACACCCGCCCTTGCTTGTCAAACCAGGTATCGAGCTCGACCTGGCCGGAACTTCGTCTAATGTGGGTTGCGGCCACAAGTTTTCCATTCAGGCTAAGCGCCTCGGATCCCAGTACCTCGATATACGAAGTTGTATTGCGCATGGATTTTGGGTCAAATACCTCAACCTGAAATCTGGCACCTGGATAAAGCTCCTGATGCGCAAGAACGAATGGTACGGTGATATCCAGTACCGGGGCTTCATCCATGTAGAGAAGCTTTTTGGAGCGTTTGCCCCCGGCCTGCAATTCGATCTCCAGACCCTCTTCTCGCATGAGACCAGTAAACGACATGGCCATAGGTCCTGCTGTCATGGAAAAAAAGAGGCGCTTGAGAAACCTACCCTTCCGGCCGGCCACCATCACCCAGCGCGGCATCAAAACAAATCCGTAACAACAATATGAAAAACCCAACCACCAATACCGAATAAG
>JALVPF010000176.1 GCA_027031935.1 Myxococcales bacterium
TGCTTCAGGTGGCGTTCGTCGGCAGCAGGATCTGCGACCAGGGCAGGTTCGCCGTGCTTTGCAACCCAACCGGCAACACCTGCTCCAGCAGGTATCCTCAGCCTCTTGACCTCATCCTGTTTGTCACCCACCGCGTTTGAGAATGTCAACTCACCCGTCTCGTCGGAGACAAGCAAAAAAGACCCAGCCTCACAATCCAGCATCTCAACAGATTGGTGAAGCAGGCGAGTAAGGATTTCATCTGTTCTTATGGCACACGATACTTCGCTCTCTATGCGAAACAATACATCCAGTTCTTCGACTTTTTGAGCCAACGCCTGTTGGGTTTCCATCAACTCAATATTTTTGGAAAGCACCGACAACACCAACTTGGCGTTTTCTATTGCTACCGCTATGGGGGAACACAAGGCGTCGAGTAACTGTTCGTCCTCGGTTGAAAAATGATCACCACGTTTGTTCAGTGTCTGAATGACCCCAAGAATCTCACCCTGCTTTCCTCGCAGAGGCACTACCAGCATGGAGTTTGTCTTGAAACCTGTAAGTTTGTCCACTTCCGGATTGAAGCGATCGTCTTCGTATGCATTTTTGAGATTTACACTCCTGCCCGTTTCGGCAACCCAACCTGCCAAACCGGTGCCTATGGGCATCCGAATCGGTTTTACATCATCTCCCTGGGCGACCTTTGACCAAATCTCGCCACTATCTTCGTCCACCAGAAAAATCGTCGAACGTTCCGAATCCATGGCAACAGTAACCTGATCTACCACAAGGCCAAGCAACTCATCCAGGTCATGAACGGCCGTAAGGCTCCGTCCTACCCGCATCATTGCAGCGACCCGCTCCTCGGCACGCCTCAAGGAATCCTGTTGAGACCTCTCTGCAGGCAACTGTGAATCGGCCATGACAATCCCTAGCTTCGCCGGATCGATTTCAATGGGCCTGAGCCCAACTATTTCCCGTGGATATATCCACGGTCAATGGAACATCCAGCTTTGCCGCTCCTTCCATCTTCTGCTTAACCATCTGCTCTACCACATCGACCTTTTCTTCATCCACTTCCAACACACGCTCATCGTGCACCTGAAGGACTATTCGAGCAGGTTCACCAAGTCTTTTCAACTCCCTGTGAACACTTATCATGGCCAGCTTAATTATGTCAGCAGCACTTCCCTGCACAGGCGTGTTCTGGGCCATGCGTTCTGCATTTGTTCGAACATTGTGATTGCGTGAATTTATATCCGGAAGAAATCTCCGTCTGCCGAACAAGGTCGTCACAAACCTGTCTTTTCTTGCCTGTTCATGTATGCTTTCCACCCACTTGGCAACTCCAGGGTGGCGTTCGAGATATGAATCTATGATCTCCTTCGCTTCCCTTCGGCTTATGCCCAATTGCCGGGCCAAGTTGTAAGGTCCCTGGCCGTATATTATTCCAAAATTCACGGCTTTTGCTCCATAGCGCATCTGTTTTGTCACGCTTTCTATGGGGACCGAAAAAATCTTCGAGGCCGTGTGCGCGTGTACATCCTCGCCTTCCACGAATGCCTGTACCAGGTTCTCGTCCTTGCTCATGTGCGCCAGGATTCGCAATTCCACCTGGCTGTAATCGGCAGACAGGAGCACATGCCCGTCTGGGGCCACAAAAGCCTCCCTCACCCGCTTTCCCAAATCGGTACGAATGGGGATGTTTTGCAAATTCGGATCAGACGAACTCAATCGGCCCGTGGCAGTCACCGCCTGGTTGAAGCTCGAATGAATCCTTCCGGTTTCGGCGAGGACCATCTGTGGAAGCACATCCAGGTAGGTGGATTTCAACTTTGCCAGTGTACGG
>JALVPF010000177.1 GCA_027031935.1 Myxococcales bacterium
CGTTGGGTGGGACGACATTCGCTAACACTTATGAGGACTCCTCTTGTCAATAGGATATTCCTATCCATTGCCGGCACTGAATAACCGATTTGACAACACCAACATACAACGACGACACCCTGGCTTGGTTTCAGATTTCTGGTGCCAGGCCAGTGCCCTGCACCAAACACCTATCGAGGTTCACAGCTCATCGTTGATGAACCTGCCGGGCCTACACCCAGCGACCTAGAAACAAATTCGTGCCCTTGTGCCGTCCCATTCAAAAGATTGGTTGAACAAATAAATCGTCCACCAGTTGGTACGCGGGTTCGGGTAAGGAGCAGGACATCTGTGCCATTGCATGTTCTTTTCTTGAGGAGCAGAGCGGCCATCTAATCAAAAAACGCGGGTTGCCAAGGTCTTGTCCATGCATCTCGTCGGGTCATGGTTTTCCCACAATATTTTCGAGACGCAATTCGGTTCTACCTGTTTTCGGCCCCAGTTAGACATCTTGCTTGGCCGCTCCCTCCCAGTCACGAGTTCAGGAATTTTTCCTGGTCAAAAGCATGGTCTCTTTTCAGGATGAAATAAACGGCGCGACCTAATTTGTGAGCCAGTATCGACAAGGCTTTCCCTTTTCCATGCTTTTTCACCAGTCGTTTTTTGTACTTCATTCCTTCCGGATTACCCTTCAAAAACAACACCGCCGCTTCCGAAAACGCCCACTTCAAATGAGCATTGCCGATTTTTTTGCCACTGGTTCCACTGCGCTTTCCTCCCGATTCCCTGGCACATTTTACAAGCCGTGCGTACGAGGCAAAATCTTGTACCCGAGGGAACCGGTTGATATCTCCGATCTCATACAGGATGACCAGCGAAAGAATGGGCCCAATGCCAGGTATACTGCGCAAACGGTACAGAGCCTGTGGATCATGGCTCTTGGCATTCTTGGTGATGTAAAGTTCCAGCTTGCTTCTTTGTTTTTCCAGCTGGACGATCAGTTCAAGATCCGCTTCCATGCTCATCCTGACATCTGGATCGGTGAACTGTTCCAAGATGCCGGCTCGGTTCTGCTTGTAGGAGATGTTTTTCTCGAATGGCTCCATATTGTACTGGCTGTTGGTATTTTGGATGTGGGAAAGCAGATCGGCCCGCTTCCTGGTCAGATGATTACGCCTTCTAAGCAGATCCCGCGTTGCTCTCATTCTGGCGGGATAGACGTAAGCCATGGGGAAAGTACCGCCACGCATCAGGGCGGCAATTTTGCGTGAATCAATGCGGTCGTTCTTTGCCTTCCCACCATGGATGGCTTTCATGTATAATGCATGTCCGAGGATGAAAGGGATTTTGTGTTCGGCGCAGAGGTCGGCCAGCCAGTACCAGGTGAAGATACATTCGACACCGACGACGACATCTTCTTTGAATGGTTTTATGGCTTTTAGGAATTGTTCCGGCCTTGCTTCCACGTTCCGATGCAGAACAACTTTTCCTTCCTGGTTTTGGATGCAGAGGTACATTGATCTTGCGTGTAGGTCGATACCGCAATAGTTCATGTGGTTCTCTGTGAAAAATCTCATTGGGTCTCCTCCTTTTGAGAGTGATTAGCCTCGCCTCATAGCATACCGTAGGGTAAGGCTGCGGAGGAGGCCTCAATGAGTATCAAGCTGTTGAACCTGACGCTCCAATCTGTCACAGTCCGTGCTTGCGCACGGCCTGCGCCAGCTTGGCCCGCAGGTTAACAAAGCGTTAAATGTATTGGGAGAAAATTTCTGGCTGAGCAAGAACTTGAAACAAGTTCATGATCAGCCAGAATGTTTATTAACCATTTTCGGTGGTATCCCAA